>JAIXTG010000272.1 GCA_027484285.1 Oxalobacteraceae bacterium
CATGCTGTCCAGCCAGTGCTCGAATCGTTTTTCCCAGAACATCGCGCCTCCAGCGCGAGACTATGATGCCCCGGGAAAATTACAGTTTTGATATTTGTCAGAGCCTCAACTCAGGGCTGGAGGCGCTCGCGCGTCCAGCTGCCATCTTCCTGCCGCGCATAGGCAATCCGGTCATGCAGCCGCGAACTCCGTCCCTGCCAGAACTCGATCCAGTCGGGCACCAGCCTGTAGCCTCCCCAGTGCGGCGGGCGCGGCGGGTTGTCGCCATACTGCGCGGCCGCCTGCTCGAATTGCTGTTCCAGCAGTTCTCGGCTGGCAATCGGGCGGCTTTGCGCAGAGGCGTGCGCGCCGATCCGGCTTTTCACCGGCCGGATGCCGTAGTAGGCATCGCTTTCCTCGGGCGCAACGCGTTCGACGCGGCCTTCGATGCGCACCTGGCGCTCGAGTTCGACCCAGTGGAAGGTGATTGCTGCGCGCGGGTTCTTCAGCAGGTTCTCGCCCTTGCGGCTCTGGTAGTTGGTATAGAAGGTGAAGCCGCGGGTATCGAAGTCTTTCAGCAGCACGATGCGCAGCGACGGCCGCCCGTCGCCGTCGACGGTGGCAAGGCTCATCGCGTTAGGTTCCGGCATCTGTGCCTCCACAGCCTGGTGGAACCAGAGCTCGAACTGGCGGAACGGGTCGGCATCGACATCAGCCTCGGACAGGCTGGCGTGGCTGTAATCGCGACGAAGGTCAGCGACGGAGATCTTGTTGGTCATGTTCTGATGGTTACTTGGAGTTTGAGGTCCTGAGCGCGCGCCGCGCGGCGACCGGTATGCCGCAGGCGATGACCGCGCCCAGCCCCCAGAATACGGCAAACAGGCCAAGTGCGGCGCCGGCCGCGCCGAAGGCCAGCGGCAGCGCCACCGCCGACAGGTTGCCGATGCTGGCGCGGATGGCGATGGCCTCGGCGCCGCGACCTGCCGGCGCGCCGCCATGCAGCAGCGCAAGCACATTCGGCTGGCCGCTGCCGAGCGCCAGCCCGAGCCCGGCTGCCGCCAGCGCCATCGTCCATGGCTGTTCCATGAAAGGAAGCAGCCCATAGCAAAGCGTGGCCGCTGCCAGCGCGCCGGTAAGTATCTGCCATTCGCGATAGCGGCGCGCGATGCCGGGCATCGCAATGCGCACCACGAAAGTCGCGGCCGAGAACGACGCGAGGATCATGCCGATCGTGGATGCCGAGAAGCCAAGCTGGGTGCCGCGTATCGGGGTCACGAAAGTGAACAGGTCCCAGGCGGCGGCCAGCAAAATGCCGACCAGGTAGACCGCGCGCAGGTCGCGGTCGCGCAGCAGCTGCAGGGGGCTGCCATGTCGGCGCTCCGTGGCCGGCGGCTGCACCGGCAGGTCGCGCAGGTTGCGGCCATTGGCCAGCACGAAGGCCAGCAGCGTGAATGCGCCGCAGGCAATGAAGGCTGCGGAATGACTGGCATGGTCGATCGTGAAGCCCGCCATCAGCGGGCCCACGAAGGCCGATACCGAAAACCCGACCGACAGCTTGCTGAAGCCGGCTGCCCGCTGGTCCGGCGGCACCAGGAGGCCCACCGCATGCTGGGTCGCTATGAAAATCGCCATGAAGCCGGTGCCCACCAGGATTGCCGCTATATACAGTGCGGCGAGCGCCTTCACTGAAGCCGCCACCGCCACGCCTGCCGATGCAACCAGGCAGCCCCACATCAGCGGCTTGCGCACGCCGCTGCGGTCGATCACCCGTCCCATCGGCACGGCCAGCAGCATCGGGAACACCGCAAACAGCGCCACCAGCGTGCCCACCGTGAACGCCGATGCCTGCATCGACAGCGCATACAGCGAGGTGGTGACCCGCGCCGCGCCCAGCGCGACATGCGCGGTGACGGCAACGGTGATCAGCGAGAGCAGGGGGGACAGCCGACGCACGATGGGGAAGGAGGGCAAAGGCATTAGAAAACAGTTCAGTCCGGCAGTTTAAGCCCGGCAAGCTGTTGACGTCCGTTAAAATGCGCGCATGGCCAGCGTACTTCCCCTTCCTGCCGAACACCCTGCCGAGGACATCGACTTCGACCGTCGTTTCGGTGGCCTTGCGCGCCTGTATGGCGCCGCGGGACTCGATGCTTTCCGCCGCGCGCATGTCTGCGTGATCGGCGTCGGCGGCGTTGGTTCTTGGGTGGTGGAGGCGCTGGCACGCAGCGCCATCGGCCGCATCACCATGATCGACCTCGACCACCTGGCCGAGTCGAACGTCAACCGCCAGATCCACGCCCTGAGCGACACCCTCGGCATGGCCAAGGTGGGGGCGCTCGCCGATCGCATCGCGCAGATCAACCCGTATTGCGTTGTCAACGGTATCGAGGAATTCGTCGATGCCGACAACGTTAGCTCACTGATACCGCCGGGCCGCTTCGATTACGTCGTCGATGCAATCGACGACGCGCGCGCAAAAACCGCACTGATCGTGCACTGCCGCCAGCAGCAGATTCCGCTGCTGACCATCGGCAGCGCCGGCGGGCAGACCGACCCGACCCGCATCGCAGTCTGCGACCTGTCGCGCACCGAGCAGGAACCGCTGCTGGCTCGCGTGCGCAAGAACTTGCGCATCCGGCATGGCTTCCCGCGCGGCACCAAGAACAAGTTCGGCATCGACGCGGTGTACTCCACCGAGCCGCTGCGCCTGCCCGAACTGTGCGACACCACCGACGAAGCGACCGGCGTCACCGGCCTGAACTGCGCAGGCTATGGATCGGCGGTCGTGGTGACCGCCAGCTTCGGTCTCGTTGCCGCCGCCCATGTGCTGCGGCAGCTGGCCGCCCGTGCCGCCGACGAGCTGCCTCAGGCCAGCGCCTTCTCCGCAATCGGCGAATAAACCACGCCGCCCTTCACCGGGATCGACTGGATCAGCATCAGCTTGTCGACCCGCCACGGGAGCATCGGCGCAAATGGCTCGTCCAGGCTGTTCGCATCGCGCGCCAGCGTCACATGCGGCTTGAACTTCCCCTCCGGCTTCAACGGCACCTGAGCGTCGTTCAGCTCCTGCATCAGCGTCTGCTGCAATGCCAGCAGCGGCGCCGGCGTCTCTGACGGCCCGACCCACGCCACGCGCGGCTTGCTGAAATACCCGTAGCGATCGATGCCGACCGTGAAGCTCTGGCCGGGCAGCCGGTCGACCAGCTTCGCAAGCGCCGGTATCAGGGCTTTCGCTTGCGTGCCGAGAAAGGCCAGCGTCAGGTGCAGGTGATCGGGATTCACCTTGCGGCCGATGACAGATTCCTGCAGGCGCTTCAGATGAATGCGGGTCTCTTCATCAGGCCACAGCGCATAGAAAAGTCGTGCGGTTTCGTTCATGCGAAAGGCAAGTTGCGGACCGGTGCTTAGTGCGTGCCAAGTCCGAGTGATTTCTGACTGCTATCAGCCGCCCTTGTTCGGATAACCCTCGTTGCGGCAGGGTGGCAGCGCCGGAATTGTTGCTGTTAATCCATACCGGAGCGAAGGGGCGGACTTGCAATAAATCAAATTTTTCCAAAAACCTGACGCTGTTGTGAGTGCTTGCTACGGAGAACAGCCTACTTCTACATGAAAGTGTTACAAAAAAACTACGTGTACTAGTACATCTTTCTAGTTCTCAATTTGGCATCTTCAAGGCGACACTGCGATCAATGGCAAATGAGCAACATTTGTCAGAGGAGGGAGTAGCGGGGCGGACCTTAGATGAATCTTTCGTCAGGCGATCTCCACTCCGTTTTTCATTCATTAAGGAGAGCAAAAAATGAAGTCCATCTCGTCCAAGGTCAAGCAGTTTTTTGCCGATGAAGAAGGTGCAAGTGCAGTGGAGTACGGATTGTTTGTTGCATTGATTGCAGCAGTTATTGTTATCGCAGTAGAAACCCTCGGTAAGGGGGTAAACACTGCGTTTGGTACCGTAAACGGAAAACTTCCGTCGTAAAACGGAACCCTGGAGTCGCGTTCTCGAGCAAGTACCGATGAACGCGACTCACAACTCAACCGAAACTTGTTCGGAGTCACCCGTGTTATTCCCTGACGCCCCACTTTTACCGCCCTTTGCAGTGACTTTACTTTTGATCACTGTTGTCATCGCGGCGTGGAGCGATTGGGCTGCGTGGCGGATTCCAAACCAGTTGTTAGCTGCCAGCCTAACTTCTTCATTATTCATAGCCACCTTTGCCTCTGCCGGTGTAAGCATCGGGAACGCATTCCTAGGGGGACTCATTGGGTTCTGTGCTTTTCTGCCGGTTTATTTGCTAAGAGGAATGGGCGCTGGTGACGTGAAGCTAATGGCGGTGGTTGGTACATGGACCGGCCCCTCTATAGCGGTCGACATTATTTTCGCTTCGGCACTCATAGGCGGTGCTTGGGCAGTGATGCTCTGGGACATACACCGAGGCGGAATTCTTTTATGGCTTAAAACAAAGTGCATTGGGTCTCGGTGGCATGTAAATGGCCGCAAATGGTCGATTCCTGGAACTGGTCGGGTTGTGGAGCAGATTAGCCGTCAAAAAATACCTTATGGCGCTGTAATCGCCTTTGGAACAGCAGTGATCGTGGGGATTCCAAAATTCACGGCTCAGTAAACATTGGATTGCACATCGATAAACAAAACAAATAAGTCGCTGTTTGAATTTTTCGCCGATGGGGGTGCCGCTCTAGCCATCGACTACGCACTCTTCGTTTTTCTTATTGACGGCGTGAGCATTGGTGCAGCTGACTTGTTCGGCACAAATTGCTGAGTGGCTTTGGGGCTGTGTATGGCTAATTACCGTGACATGAGGCGAGCTTAAACAAACTCGCAATCAACCATCCAGCTAGTGGCCAAAGTTGGCACCATGGAAATGGGGAGGAAACATGAAAAACACCAGAACTTTGCTAGTGCTCTTGATTGCACTGCTCGCGGGAGTTGCAGCAGTAATGGTCGCTTCTAAGTGGCTGGTAAACCAGTCGGCCAGCGGCGTTACCCGCGTTGCGGTAGCCGCTACCGAAATCAGCCTAGGACAGCGAATTTCTCCTGAATTGGTGAGGCTGGTCGACTGGCCGTCAGGAAGCGTGCCGCCTGGTTCGACCGACGATCCTGCGAAACTGGCCGGGCGTGTCGTACGAAATGGCTTGCAGCCGGGCGAACCCATACTCGAAGCCAAGCTGGCGCCGGAGGGAACACAAGGCGGCCTATCTGCGGTCATTGGCGAAGGCCGTCGGGCAATAACCGTCCGTGTAAACGATGTGATCGGTGTTGCCGGCTTTGCGCTTCCCGGTAATTACGTCGATATCATTGTCAATACCCAGAAAGATAGCGACCGTAACAGCAACAAGGACCAAAACATCTCAAAAATTGTCCTCGAGCGCATCCTTGTACTCGCAGTAGCACAGGAGGTGAGCCGCGATGAGACCAAGCCAAAGGTTGTAAATGCTGTGACCCTGGAGGTTACGCCGGAGCAGGCAGAAAAAATCGACCTTGCCCGCAGTGTCGGCTCCCTATCGCTGGTGTTGCGCAACCAGATTGATCCCGCCGACGTGACAACAGCCGGAGCCACGAAGGAAACCCTCCTCTCAAATAGCGAGATTGTCAAAGTCGCCGCTGTTGACAAACCGTCTTCGCTCGCGCCGGCGAAGAGAGGACGAAAAATTTCGGCGGGATTTCGCAAAGCTGCGGTAATCAACAATGAGCCAATGCCTGCGTCGGTGCCGGTACCTGCTAAGACACCTGAACCTGCGCCCCAACGACTTGAATGCGTCGGCGTCATCAATGGGCTTCGCAATTCACAGGAATGCTATTGAGCGCTCGTCCCATGTAAACCAAGGGAGCACACATGAATAACAAGATTGGAAAAGATAAAGTACGCCGCCCGCAACAAGCCATACGACTGTCGCTTGGAGTGCTCGCACTGGTTTCCTGCTTTTCGTCTGCGCAGCAGGTTAATGGGGCTCAGCAACAGGGAAGGAGCGGGCAGCAGGCCATGGTGCCAAACATGTCCTGCAATGGCGAGGTCGCCTCTCCGGCGAAGATTGCCCTACCGATCGGCAAATCAACCTTGCTGCGCATGCCGGAGGCGGTGACTAACCGATCCCTTGGCAACCCAAACGTTGCACAGGCAATGCTGGTATCCCCTGAAACCTTGTACCTGCTTGGAGTGGCCGTAGGCACCACCAACATGATCGTTCAAGGGAAAAGTGGTGGCTGCAGCGTGATCGATGTAACGGTGACGATGGATCCGGCGGGCCTGATGACGACCTTTAAGGAGCTCATGCCTGAAGAAAAGGATATTCGCGTGACGGCCGCTGCTGATAGCCTGGTCTTGTCCGGGACGGCGTCGGACTCGATCGCCGTTGCGCGAGCAGTTGAACTTGCTCAGGCCTATGTAAGGCGCCCCGCTGTCATGAACGAAGCAGCCCAGCAGGAAGGGCTTGCGAACATGAATGCTGCAATGATGGTGCAGCAGCAGCAAACCAATATTCAGCAGCAGCAGCTTCGAGTGATTAACTTGCTGACTGTAGCGGCAGCACAGCAGGTGATGCTGGAAGTGAAAGTCGCCGAGATTTCGAAGACCTTGATCGACAAACTTGGTGCGCGCGTCGCCGGATCGCCGAGTAGCGGTATGTGGACCTACCGTATTCTCAGCGACTTCCTGACTGGAACACTGGGAGGTACAGCCGGAGTCACACGCGCGACCGGAACCAGCATATCAATCGAAGCGGAAAAGCGGGATGGCCTCGTCAAGGTGCTGGCCGAACCAAACGTGATGGCTATCAGTGGACAGGAAGGAAGCTTCCTCGCGGGTGGAAAAATCCTCATACCGGTGGCACAGACCCCCAATGTCGGTGGTGGCCTGACCATTACGTTGCAGGAGAAAGAATTTGGTGTGGGACTGAAATTTACCCCTACCGTGCTGTCGGGCGGCAGGATCAATCTGCAAGTCGCACCGGAAGTATCTGAGCTGTCGCGTGACGGTATCGGCATCAATAACTTCAACAATACAGCGACCCAGGTCTTCCCTTTGATCACGACCCGGCGGGCATCAACTACGGTGCAGTTGTCCGACGGTCAGAGCTTTGCAATTGGTGGGCTCATCAAGAACAACACCACAGCGAATATCAGGGCCTTTCCGGTCCTTGGTGAAATTCCCATCATCGGCGCACTTTTCCGCAGTACCGACTTCCAGAACGAAAAGACCGAGCTGGTGTTTGTTGTCACCCCTCGTCTCGTCAAGCCGCTGCCGGCGAATTACGGCTTGCCGACTGATGGCTACCGCGAGCCCTCAAGAAGCGAGCTTTTCATCGGCGGAAAGCTGGAGGGAAAAGAGCAGCAACAAAGTGAAGATAGCCACTCCCGCCAGGGCAAGGATGGATCCGGGTTTGAGATGAAATGAAGCGAAAACCAAGATCGCATCAAACAGAATTTAAGGGAAAAAAATGAAGACTTCACCTCTTTCTGCATTGCTCGTTTCAGGAATCTCGATATTGGCAGCTGGCTGCGCACCCACGACTCCCCAAGTGGACAGCCGGTTCGGGCAAACACAGCGCATGACCGTCGCCCAGCAAACACTGAACCCTGATGCCGCGTCGAAAAGCATTCCCGAAACCATGGATGGACCCGCTGCAAGGGAAACCTTGATCCGCTACCGGAATACCTTCAAGGAACCGCCGCCGCCGCAGAACGTATTCAACATCGGAGTTGGCGGTAGCGCTAGCCAAGGCCGGTAGATACCGAGAATCCGAGAACAGTCAGCACAAGGATCACAAATGCGGACCGATCAATTGAATATAAGGCGCAGGCCATCGCTGCGACAGAAGCAGCAAGGGGTCGTCGCTATTCTAGTAGCCATGACGATTGTAGTTATGGTGGGCATGGTTGGTCTGGCCGTAGACCTCGGGCAGCTATTCGTATCGAAAACTGAATTGCAGAATGCTGCGGATGCTTGCGCACTGGCGGGAGTGAATGCAATACCGGCCGGTCTTGAGTCATCCGAATCTGCAGCGACGACCGTCGCCCAGCGCCATAAGGTGGTGTTCCAAAATTCTGTCGTGGGTGGTCAGAACAGCACCGTGGCGGTGGATTACAGCCAAAGCAATGTTAACGGCCCGTACCTGAGCCGACTTTCTTTAGCTGTCTCCGCAAAGCCGAACTTCGTTCGATGCAGCGTCAGTCGTAGCAGCATCGGAACATATTTTATTCAGGTTCTTAATGCGTTGCCAGGCGTATCGATCGGCCCGCAAAGTGTGAGCGCCGTTGCGATAGCGCGGAAGATTAACTCGCAAATGACTTGCGCGGTTCCAGTGGCAGCCTGTGAGGGAAGCCTGACTGGGCTGACAAAAGGAAAATGGATAACACAGGATTTAGGAGAGGACTCAAGTGCGGGCGGCGGTAACAAAGGGATTCGCTGGGTAGATTTTTCTGCGCCGGCAGGTGGAGCTTCCGAGGTGTCAGGATTGCTTACGGGTCCAGGTCAGTGCGCATTGCCGACTGAAGGCGCCGATGTTTATGAGCCTGGCGTAAAGGCGTCCGTTGCGGCTGCCTTCAACTCGCGGTTTGGCATCTACCATGGATCAACTAAGCCCGAAGACGGGTCACCAGATTTCTCTGGATACTCATACAGTAAAAGTAATTGGAGCACTCAGGAAAACGCATATGACGATTTTGTAACGAAGCGCGCCACCAATGCAGCTTACCAAGGACATTCATCGCTACAAGATTCTTCTGTCCCGCCCCTTGCAATCGATACGAACGGATCAATCAAAGATTCTGCATTTCTTAGAACAAATGGCCGCGATCGCCGTGTCGTACCGGTTCCAGTAATTGACTGTTCATCGTTCGAGTCCACGAAGAAAGCGACATTAAAATCATGGGCGTGTGTCCTGCTGCTTCATCCGATATCAAACAGCATGAGCGTCAGTAACAGCAAACAAATGAGCTTTGAATACCTTGGCTCTGCCACTGACCCGACCAGCCCCTGTGCCTCCAACGGCCTGCCAGGAGGAACAACTAGCAGCGGGCCGCCGGTCGCAGCACTTGTGAGGTAATGACCATGAGATTCCGTGCAAGCATGTGTTCATCGAGCCACGCCAAAAAACGCTATCGGCAGCGCGGCGTGGCTGCGGTCGAGTTTGCGCTGGTATTGCTTCCTCTGCTGATCATCGCATTCGGTGCAATTGAATACGGGCGGGCTATTTATCACTACAACACGCTGGTCAAGTCGACGCGCAGCGCAGTGCGCTGGGCGTCACTCGCACCTGCTACGTCCACTGGCTACTCAAGTTTTGTAACGCAGGCGAAATGCCTGGCTGTTTATGGAAACACGGGGTGCAGCGGCAATCCGCTCGCACCGTCTCTGACGGTAGCTAATGTTAAGTTGTGCGACCAGAGCAACTGGGCCGAGTGTGCTGGTGCGTCGCAGGGGAGCTATAAAAACATAACGCTCGCCGGTGGTTCAAATATGAATCTCGTCGCTGTCCGGATCAGCGGCTATACCTACTCATTCCTCGGGCTGCCGCTTGTGACGACATCGTCCTCGCTCACTTTCGGCGACATTGAAGCGGTGATGTACCAATGAATATCCATCCTTTTCACTCTCGCCCTGTACGCCGGCAGCATGGCGCCGCGACTGTCGAATTCGCGCTGGTCGCCGCATTCGGCGGTTTCATGATTGCGCTGTTTGCCGCTATCGAAACCGGTCGTGTTCTGTTCATGATGAACTCTGCCAACGAAGCCACTGAGCTTGGAGCTCGCGTTGCCGTCGTTTGCGACGCCAACGATGCGCGGATCAAGCAGCGCATGCAACAAATCATGCCATCGATCGATCCTGCAAAAATCTCTATTACCTACGGTCCCGCAGGGTGCGCCGCATCGGCGCAGGTCGCGCGAGAAACCTGTGACACAGTGACCGTATCCATTGCTTCAGGAATGAAAGTCGATGCCATTATCCCGTTCGTGAATTTTGGATTCGACATGCCCGCATTCGCAACGACCAAGCCGCGGGAAGCAATGGATTCCTCGATGTGCGCAGGTACTTGAAACCTATACACCTATACGAACCGGGCGACCCATGAATGCCTTCATCCTCTCCAACGACAGCGAACTCCGTGCACTAGTTTCTCGCATGTGCTCGATCCGCACGCCGGCGATCACGGTGCTCACGGCGCTCCCCAGCATGCAAAAGGATTTTGCTGCGCCGCTGACGGCGCATCCAGATTTGATGATTATCGATGCATCCAGTTTCCCGGATTCAGCGACCAATTTGCTGGAAAGAATGGCTGAAAAGTTTCCGCAGGCGTCGATCATGCTGCTGTCATCCGACCGTTCGCCGGAGTACCTGATTTCTGCGATGCGTGCCGGGGTACGTGAGGTATTGCCCTTGCCGCTGTCGCCTGTCGACCTGGACGCAGCGCTGGACAGACTCAGCCAGAAAATGGCAACCACGCAGCAGGTGGACGGGAAAGTCATGGCTTTCGTTTCAGCCAAAGGTGGCGCCGGAACGACCTTTGTAGCCGCAAACCTCGCGCATGCGCTGTCGGTGCTCGGCCAGAAGCGCGTCCTGCTGGTCGATCTGAACACCGCTTTCGGTAACGCTGCGCTGTACGTCTCCGACGTCAAGCCGCTGCGCACTCTGGCAGATGTTTGTCGCGATATCCATCGGCTGGACATCAACTTGCTGGAGTCGAGCGTTATTCGGGTGTCGCCGTCCTTCAGTGTCCTTGCTGCCCCGCCGGAGCCTGATCCGGTCGAAGACCTGAGTCCGGACCATATTGAGACGATCCTCCAGCTGGCCCGCCGCCATTACGATTTTGTCATCATCGATCTCGGGCGTCAGTTCAGCGCCGCCAGCGTACGCGTGCTCGACAACACCGACACCATCGTGCTGCTTATGCAGCAGTCCCTGCCAGACCTGCGTGGCGCCCGGCATCTGCTCGAGATCTTTGGTTCGCTTGGATACCGCCGCGAGAAAATCCAACTGCTGCTGAACCGGTATGAAGGCAGTGGAGCGCTGACGGTGGGTGAAGTCGAGCGGATTCTCGAGCAGAAGATTGCGATCCGCATTCCAAATAATTTCGAGGCTGCCAACGAGTCGATCAACCAGGGAACGCCGATCCTGCAGTTGGCCCGCAGCTGCACGATTTCGAAGGCCTTCGCCGATTGGGTCAACCGGATGGTCGACAGCTCCTCGCCAGTCAAGGCCGGCATCATTCGCCGGATTTTCGTCCGCAATCCCGATTCTGTAAGTCAGTAAAAAGGACTGCCCATGTTTAATACCCAGAACGCTGACGATACACCGATGAGCTTCAGGAATCGTCCTGCGACAGTCACTGCCCTGCGCTATACGGCCCCGGGCGAGATGGATTTCTATTCGCCGGCTTATTTGCAGCTGAAGCGGAAGATGCACCGGACCATCCTTGAGCGCATCGATCTGGAGCGGTTGCAGAAGCTGTCCGGCGATCAGTTCAAGCGCGAGTTGTCGACGCTTGTCGAGCGGATCGTCGACGAAGAGCACCTTGCAGTCAACCAGGCCGAGCGGCGGCAGCTGGTCACCGATATGCAATATGAGATGCTTGGCTTCGGTCCTATCGAGCCCTTGCTGAATGATCCGACGGTGTCCGACATCCTGGTGAACACCTTCAGTCAGATTTATGTCGAGCGACGGGGAAAGCTGGAGCTGACTCCCATCACCTTCGATGACAACGAGCACCTGCTGAAGGTGATCGAGAAAATCGTCTCTCGCATCGGCCGGCGAGTCGACGAGTCGAGTCCGATGGTGGATGCGCGGCTGCCGGATGGCTCGCGCGTGAATGCAATCATCCCACCGCTGGCGATCGATGGCCCCTTACTGTCAATCCGGCGCTTTTCAGTGAAGCCGCTGACCATCATCGATCTGATTGCCCTGAAAAGCGTCACGCCGCCGATCGCCGAGTTGCTGGAGTCGCTGTCAAAAGCCAAGCTGAACATCCTGATTTCGGGCGGCACCGGCAGCGGCAAGACGACGCTGCTGAACGTAATGTCGGGCTTCATTCCGCCTAACGAGCGCATCGTGACGATCGAGGACGCTGCCGAACTTCAGTTGCAGCAGCCGCATGTGGTGCGGCTCGAAACGCGTCCACCAAATACCGAGGGCAAGGGCGAGGTGCCGCAGCGCCTGCTGGTCAAGAACTCGCTGCGCATGCGCCCGGACCGCATCATCCTCGGCGAGGTGCGCGGGCCGGAAGCGCTGGACATGCTGCAGGCAATGAACACTGGCCATGAGGGGTCGCTGGCCACGATCCATGCGAATACGCCTCGCGATGCGCTGGCTCGCCTGGAGAACATGGTCGGCATGGCAAATGCCAACCTCGGTATCCGCGCTACACGTCAGCAGATCGCGTCGGCCATCACAGTGGTCGTTCAGATCGCGCGGCTGACAGACGGCACCCGAAAGCTGATCAGCTTGCAGGAAATCACCGGCATGGAGGGCGACACGATCACGATGCAGGAAATCTTTGCCTTCCGGCGGACAGGGGTCAGTCCGGAGGGCAAGGTGCTCGGGCATTTTGTAGCGACCGGCTTGCAGCCGCAGTTCAACCAGCGGCTGAAAGAGTTTGGCGTACAGGTCCCTGATTCGATCTACGACCCGGGCAAGGTTTTCGAGTAAGCGCTGCCACGAACCGACGGGAGAGCGGATATGGATTTTCTCTACTATGCGTTTGCAGTTTTAGTATTCATCGCGGTTGCGCTGACGATTGAGGCGTTGTGGCAGTGGTGGTTCTCTAGCCAGAGCAAAGCAGCGCGGAAGTTGAGCCAGCGATTGCAGCAGGTGGCGGAAAGGCGCGGGGGTGCAGGAAAAGCAGGAAGTTCGTCCAGCCTGTGGAAAGACGCGCGGCTGTCTGAATCCGCGCAAATCGAGCAGTACCTGGGCCGCGTTCCCGGCATTCTTGAACTGAACAGCTTCCTGCGGCAGGCAGGCGCCGAATGGAATGTCGCGCGTCATCTCGGCTACACCGGCCTGAGTGCACTGGTTGGTCTGGTGCTTGGCTTGCTGCTATTTCCGTTCGCATCGATGGCGATTTACGCGGGCATCGTGGCGGCGTCGGTGCCGACCCTGTTGGTTTTAAAAAAGCGTTCCGACCGCCTGCTTAAGATTGAGCGGCAATTGCCGGAGGCTGCCGACCTGATCAGCCGCAGCCTGCGTGCCGGCCACGCGCTGCCTTCGACATTGCAAATGCTCGGTGATGAACTGCCCGACCCGATTGCTGCCGAGTTCCGGCAGGTATCTGATGAAATCAACTTCGGCTCACCGATGATCGAGGCACTGCAGCGCCTTGCCGAACGGGTCCCCCTGACTGACCTGCGCTACATGATCGTCGCCATCCTGATTCAGAGGGAGGCGGGAGGCAACTTGTCCGAAATCATGACGAATGTAAGCGTACTGATCCGACAGCGACTGAAGCTATTGGGGGATGTCCGCACGATGTCTGCCGAGGGACGCTTGTCGGCGGTGATCCTGTGCATGCTACCGGTCGTCATCGCCGGAGTATTTACCATCACTAGTCCCGGATACCTGAGCAGATTTTGGGCAGACCCGGCCGGCCCGACCATGTTGGGCATTGCAGTGGCGCTGATGGCGCTGGGCGTACTTTGGATGCGGCATATCGTCCGCATTCGGGTGTAGAGCCAACGATCGAATTCGGAGATTGTCGATGAACCTTCAATCCGTACTGTTCCTGTTGCTGATTTTCTTGGCATGGTCGGCCATAGCCGCGGCTGTAGCGTGGTTCCTGCTGCCCGACCGGTTTCGTCGGCGGGTCGCCAGCATCGAAGCTGATACAGAGTCCTCGCTGACGTCGGTCGAAAGCCCTTGGGTTGAACGCGTGCTGAAAGTCGCTCGTCCGTTTGCAAAGCTTTCGCTTCCGAACGAAGGCTGGGAAAACTCGCCAATCCGGATCCGGTTCGTGAATGCCGGCTGGCGCACGCCATCAGCACCGTACATTTTTTTCGGTGTGAAGACGCTGCTGGCACTGCTGCTACCCGGCATAGTCCTGCTGTCAAGCGGCGAGGTCATGTTCTCTGCCGGCCCTCACATGGTGATGCTGATGGTGGTGTCTTGTTCGTATGTTGGCTATTACCTGCCAAATATAGTGATAAATCATTTCGTCAGCGTACGGCAACGAGAGATTTTTGAGAGTTTTCCGGATGCGCTGGACCTGCTGACGATCTGTGTGGAAGCCGGTCTAGGGCTTGATGCAGCACTGGCCAAGGTGGCCGCGGAAATCCACCTGAAGAGCGAAATCCTTGCGCAAGAACTGCAACTGGTGCTGCTCGAGCTTCGGGCAGGCTTCAGCAAAGAACGTGCACTGCGCAATCTGTCGATGCGCACCGGCGTCGAGGATATCGACATGCTGGTTGCAATGTTGATCCAGTCGGACCGTTTCGGCACCAGCATGGGCGACTCGCTACGTATCCATGCCGAAAACCTGCGCATCAAGCGCCGGCAGCGCGCGGAAGAGGCTGCTGCCAAGGTGTCGCTGAAAATGATTTTCCCGCTGATTTTCTTCATCTTCCCGACACTGATGGTGATTCTGATCGGGCCGGCCGTCCTCCAGATCTATCGCAACCTGCTTCCCGCCCTCGGAGCAGAGTAAATATTTCAGTCATTGACAGGAGATACAGATGACACGCAAGTCAACTTGGATCATGGGCCTCGTCGGCGCCGGCTTGCTTGGCGGTTGTGCATCCACTTCCAAGCCGCCGCTTGCAGAATCCAGGGTAGTGCCGTACGCGAAAATCCGCGACGCGGCCGACAGTGCCGACGGCTATTACGCGTTGGGTCGCGAGCTGCAGCGCTCCGGGAAATTCGATGATGCCGAGCGCGCATACCGGCTGGCGCTTGAAATGGACTCCAACCATATCGATGCCCGCAACGGGCTGGCCGCCGTATCGGTGAACCGGGGCGATCTCGATTTGGCATTGTCCATTCTGCAGGGCCTGGTGGCCAACCATCCCGACCAGCCCCACTTGCTGACCAACCTTGGCTACGCCCATTATTTGAAGGGAAACTACTTCGATGCGCGCGTCGCGCTCGAGCAGTCAGTCACCCTCGATCCGGCGAATCAGCGAACCCGGGACAAACTGAAGGCAGTGATGAAAAAGCTTGGCGTGCCTGAGTCGCACTATCCCGAGGTACTTGCTGAAATGGAGCCCGTGCCTGATCCTGTGGCGGTAGACACCGTGCCGGCCATCGTGTCCGTAGCGCCGGGCGTGTATCAATTGAAGCCGGCTAAAGCAGGCATCGTGGTTTCCGAAACGCGAAATGCGCCTGAGCCGCAGGTGCTGATTCCTGCAAAGGCCAGCTCGGAAGAGGCCGCGCCCGCCCCCGCCACCAAGGTGGTTGACCTCGCGCCGGTTCCGGCAAGGCAGCCAGTCCCGGCGGATCCGCCACAGGCACCTGTGAGCACAGCTCGCATGGCCCAGGTGGAAATCATTAACGGCAATGGCGTCAGCGGACTGGCGCGCTCCCTGCGTGCGCTGGTGCACGGTAGCGAGTGGCAGGTGGTACGGGTGGCCAATCACGCCCGGTTCAACGTGCCGATGACGCGCATCGAATACGCGCCGGGCAATCAGGAAGCTGCCCAATACCTGGCCAAAGACCTGCAGGTGAATCCGGTCTACCGGTATAACGAGGCGCTCGGCAGCCGGGTCAGGGTGGTGCTGGGATACGATCTGCGCAGCATCGAGTCACTGCGCCAGCGCGCCCCGGTGGGTAAGCTGGCAGCCGCTGACTGAGGCTGCGCAGTCGTTACTCTCAGTTGACGGCGACCGGCGGCGTGATGCTGCCCGCGTTCCACACCACGTCATGGTCGACCGAGTACAGCTGGCACGGCGCCTGGCTGTTCTTCTGGCAAGCGGCCACTGCGCGCGAC
>JAIXTG010000108.1 GCA_027484285.1 Oxalobacteraceae bacterium
CGACCTCCTGCGGCGCCTCCTGCCAGCGGTAGGCCAGCGACAGCGTCAGCATGTCCATTTGCTCGGTGATGTGCCGGAGCTGCGCTGCGTAGGCATGGGCCAGCGCTTCCGCATTGCGCTTTGCGGTCTGGCGGGCTTCCTCCTCGATGCGCGCGATTTCGATAGTGGTTGCCGACCACAGCAAGGCGATCAGCAGCAGCAAGCTGACGACCCAGGCAATCAGCCGGAAACCATCCGACAGGCCACCCGGGTAGTCGAGCTTCAGTAAGCGGCTGCACCAGCGCACTTTCGCCTCCATTGCAATATTTGCAACATTAGAAGGCAAAGTCCGATGCAGCGGGAGGGGGTACCGAGATGCAAGTTAATGAAGCAACAGAAATTTTGGTCTAGATCATGTTCGAATACTGACCAGTCGCAAAATCTGTGACCTGCGGCGCACGCTTCAGTCGCTCCGGGCACGCATCAGCGTTACGCCGGGAAACACACTACGTGGTCGAGTTCTATCCGTATGCCGATCGCTTCGCCGCGCGCATGATCGTGGTGGCTCGGCACCAGCGACAGCAGGGACTGGCCGGAAGGAAGGGCCAGCGTGTACAGGAACTCGGCGCCGCGGAAAGCTTTGGCGACCACGGTGGCCCGCAATGGGCTGGCGTCGTCATGCTGGATATCGTCCGGTCGAACCAGCAACTCGGCGGCGGCACCGGCGCTCAGGCCGCGCCCGGCATCGACCCGGAAACGGCCGAGCTCGGTATGAATGCAACCTTCATCGTCGGCAACGCCCGGCAGCAGCACGCCCTCGCCGACAAAACCGGCAACGAAGCGGTTCGCCGGACGGTGGTACAGGTCCATCGCCGTGCCCCACTGCTGCAGCCGGCCGTCGGCCAGCACTGCAATCCGGTCCGCGACCGCGAAGGCCTCGTGCTGGTCGTGGGTCACGATCACTGCCGTGGTACCGGTCTGTTTGAGCAAATCGCGCACTTCCAGTGCCAGCCGCTCGCGCAGCGTGACGTCGAGATTGGAGAACGGCTCGTCCATCAGCAGCAGTTCCGGCTGCGGCGCCAGTGCGCGCGCGAGTGCCACCCGCTGCTGCTGGCCGCCGGACAGTTCATGCGGCGCGCGCTTTGCGAGAGCAGACAGGCCGACCAGCGCCAGCATCTCGGCCACCCTCGCCTCGCGCTCGCGACGCGCGAGCCGGTGCAGGCCGAAACCGACATTGCCTGCCACGTCCAGGTGGGGAAACAGCGCGTAGTCCTGGAACACCATGCCGATCCGGCGCTGCTCGGGCGGCAGCTGGTGGCGCGCGCTGCCGACCTCGCGCTGCATCAGCCAGATGCGTCCGGACTGCAGCGGCTGGAAGCCGGCGATCGCGCGCAGCGCGGTGGTCTTGCCACAGCCCGAGGGCCCGAGCAGGCTGGCAATCTCGCCGCGTGCCAGCGTCAGCGACAAGTCGCGCAGTACGACCTGCTGGCCAGCCGGCGTCGGATAGGCGAGCTCGACCGCTTCCAGCTCAAGTGCATGCAGTCTCAGCTGCGCTTCATCGGCCCGTTTCATTCAATGCCTCATTTCTCGCTCGCGCGCACCAGCAGCAGCACCGGCAGCAGGCCGGCGGCGACGATGCACAGGCTGGGCAGCGCCGCACGCTCCCACATGCCCTCGGAACTCATTTCGAATACACGTACCGCCAGCGTGTCCCAGCCGAACGGGCGGGTCATCAGCGTGATCGGCATTTCCTTCATGACCTCGACAAACACCAGCAGGCTGGCGCCCAGCCAGCCGGAGCGCAGCATCGGCACGAACAGCCGTCGCAGCACCTGCCAGCGGCCAAGCCCGAGGCTGCGCGCTGCCTGCTCCTGCGATGGCGTGATGCGCTGCATGGCCGCCTGCATCGGTTCGAAACCGACCGCGAGGAAGCGCGCCGCCAGCGCCAGCAGCATCACCGCCAGCGTGCCCTTGAGCACCGGCGCCGGCTGCACGCCGAGCGCACTCCAGACCGGCTGCAGCTGGATATCGAGCCAGGCGATCGGCAGGAACAGGCCGACCGACAGCAGCATGCCCGGCAGCGCATAACCCAGCATCGACACCCGAACGCCCCATTGCGTCAGCCGTCCCGGATGCTGGCGCTGTGCATAAGCCACCCACAGCCCGCAGGCCACCACCAGCAGGGCCGCCAGCGCCGACAGCATCAACGAGTGCCCGATGAAGCCCCAGTAGCGCGCATCCCAGTCGCTGCGCACGACCCCGACCGTCCAGGCCAGCAACTGCGCGACCGGCACCACGAAGGCCAGCAGCAGCACCAGCGTGCACCAGGCGGGCGCCAGCGCACGCAGGCCACCGCGCAGCCGGATCCGCTGCAGGTCGCCACCGCCCGCATAGCGGCGCTGGCTGCGTTCGTGCTGCTCGAACCAGACCAGCAGCAGCACCGCCAGCGCCAGCAGCGAAGCGAGCTGGGAAGCAACCGTCAGGTTGAACAGCGACAGCCAGGCCTTGTAGATCGCCGTGGTGAAGGTATCGACATTGAAGATGGCGACGGTGCCGAAATCGGCCAGCATTTCCATCAGCGCCAGCGAAATGCCGGCCGCCCACCACGGGCGCGACATCGGCAGCGCGACGCGGAAGAAAGCGCGCGTGCGGGACAGGCCGAGCGTCTGCGCGGCTTCCAGGCTGCGCTGCCCCTGGGTCAGGAAAGCCTGGCGGGCCAGCAGGTAGACATACGGATACAGCACCAGCCCGAACACCAGGATCGCCCCGCCGACCGAACGCACCGAAGGCAAGGTGAACCCGGGGCCGAAGGCGGCGCGGGCCGCCGTCTGCAGCGGCCCGCTGAAATCAAGCAGGCCGACCATCACCGACGCCAGCACATAGCCGGGCAGGGCCAGCGGCAGCACCAGTGCCCACGCGAAGAAGCGGCGGCCGGGGAAATCGCAGACGGCGGTCAGCCAGGCCAGCGAAATGCCGAGCACCGCCGCCAGCAGCGCGACGCCGCAGGCCATCCACAGCGTGTTTTTCAGCACGGCCGGCAGCACGAACTCGCGCAGGTGCTGCCACACCTCAGGCTCCGGCTGCAGCCAGCTGGCCAGCACCACCGCCAGCGGTACGACCGTCAGCAGCGCGACCGGCAACAGCGACCACGCGGGACGGGATGCAACCGGGTTCATTGCCGCTTACTTGTAGGCGGAACGGTCCATCAGCCGGGTCGCCGAGACCTGCAGTTCGCCGGCCCGGGCCACGTTCAGCAGGTTGGGCTTGAACGGTCCCCAGTTCTTGATGATCGAGTTCGGCTGCACTTTCGGGTTGGCCGGGAACTCGAGGTCCTCGTCGACGTAAAAGCTCTGCGCCTGGTCCATCGACAGGTACTCGATCAGCTTCTGCGCGCCGGCCGGGTTCTTTGCATGCTTCGTGATGCCGGCGCCGGACACATTGACGTGGGTGCCGCTGCCATTCTGGTTGGCCCAGAACAGGCCGACCGGCAGGTCCGGCTCCTTGACGAGCAGGCGGCCGAGGTAATAGGTGTTCACGATGCCGACCTCGCACTGGCCGGCGGCAATCGCCTTCAGCAGCGAGGTGTCGTCCGGGAACGGATCGGTCTTGAGGTTATAGACCCAGCCGCGCACGATGGCCTCGGTCTTCTGCTCGCCCAGCTCGCTGATCATCATCGCCACCAGCGACTGGTTGTAGACCTTCTTGCTGGTGCGCAGGCAGAGCTTGCCTTTCCACTTCGACGTGGCGAGGTCTTCGTAGGTGGACAGGTCGGACGGCTTGACCGTTGCCTTGTTGTAGACGATGGTGCGCGCGCGCACCGACAGCCCGAACCACTGGTTGCCCGGGTCGCGCAGGTGGGCCGGGATGTTCTTTTGCAGCACCGCCGACTCCAGCGGCCGCAGCTGGCCCTGCTGTGCGGCCAGCCACAGGTTGCCGGCATCCACAGTGATCAGCACATCGGCCGGCGTGCTCTCGCCCTCGGCCTTCAGGCGCGCCAGCAGTGCCCCTTCATTGGCTGTCAGCAGCCTGATCTC
>JAIXTG010000121.1 GCA_027484285.1 Oxalobacteraceae bacterium
CTGCGCGTGCCATAGTCCTTGCGGAGTTGCCGGCATTCGAGGGCGTAGGCTGGGCGGTCGGTGGGGTTCATCGGGCGCCAGTGTAACAACCGATCGCCGTCAGTGCTTGGGACTGCCGCCGCGAACCAAGTGTCGCCGGCAGAATCCATTGTGTGATGAATGTCGCCGATCGCTTCATTGCCGTGAGGTCTCACAGCCTCGCACTGATTGCCGGGCTGGGCACGGAGGATTGCTGCGCGCAGGCGATGCCGGATGCCAGTCCGCTGAAATGGCACCTGGCACATACCACGTGGTTCTTCGAGAATTTCGTGCTGGCGTCGCACGAACCGGACTTTCGTCCCTTTCATCCCGCTTACCGGCAGCTGTTCAATTCCTATTACGCGGGGGTCGGCCAGCCGTTCTCGCGCCCGCAGCGCGGCATGCTGACCCGGCCGTCACTGTCCGAAGTGCTCGACTGGCGCAGCGACGTCGACCGTCGCATGCTGGCCAGCCTGGAACGCATGCCGGCAGCCGCTGGCCTGATCGAGCTCGGGCTGCAGCATGAGCAGCAGCACCAGGAACTGATGCAGACCGACCTGCTGGCCCTGTTCGCCCTGAGCCCGCTCAAACCGGCCGCGATCGACAGCACGCCGCCACCTGCGCACGCCTTGCCGCTGGACTGGGTCCGCTGCGACGGCGGGCTGGCCGAAATTGGCCACGATGGCGACGGCTTCTGCTTCGACAATGAACTGCCGCGCCATCGCCAGTGGCTGGCGCCGTTTTCGATCGCGTCGCGGCTGGTGACGAATGGCGAGTATGCGGATTTCATTGCCGACGGCGGCTACCGCGAGCCGCTGCTGTGGCTGTCGGACGGCTGGGCCTGGCGACAGGCAGCACAGCGCAGTGCGCCGCTGTACTGGCGCGACGACCCGGAGCGCGGCTGGCTGGCGTTCTCGCTGCATGGCGAGCATGCGCCGGACCCGCTCGCGCCGGTCGGCCATTTGTCCTTCTATGAAGCGGATGCCTATGCGCGCTGGGCCGGCGCCCGGCTGCCTACCGAAGGCGAGTGGGAGCATGCACAGCGCCGGCATGCGCTGCCGCAGGCATTCGGCGCCTGCTGGCAATGGACGTCGAGCAGCTACGCGGCCTATCCCGGCTACCAGCCGGCCGCCGGACTGGTCGGCGAGTACAACGGGAAATTCATGGTCAACCAGTATGTGCTGCGCGGCTCATCAGCCTTGACGCCGGCCGGACATGCGCGTGCGAGCTACCGGAACTTCTTCCCGGCGCCGGCCTGCTGGCAGCTGACTGGCATCCGGCTGGCGCGCCAGTCCGGCCTCAGTTGACCTCGACGCCCGGCGTGCCGTCGATCATCTCGCCGACCACCGCCGCCTGCGCGAAGCCCTGCTCGCGAAATACCGCCAGCACGGCATCTGTCGCGTCCGGTGCGCATGCCACCAGCAGTCCGCCCGAGGTCTGCGGATCACACAGCAGCGCCTGCTGCACCGCGCCGATCCCGGTACCCAGCGTCACGTCGCTGCCATAACCTGCCCAGTTGCGCCCGGAAGCACCGGTGATGAAGCCCTGCGCGGCCAGCGCCTCGACGCCCGACAGGAAAGGCACGTCGGCGATGCGGATTCGTGCACGCAGTCGTGCGCCGAGCGCCATCTCGCGCGCATGCCCGAGCAGGCCGAAGCCGGTGACATCGGTCAGCGCATGCACGCCGGCCAGGTCCGACAAGGCCTTGCCCGGCGTGTTCAGCCGGGTGGTGCTGGCGATCATGGCGTCATAGCCCGCCGCATCGAGTGCGCCTTTCTTGAGCGCGGCCGACAGGATGCCGACCCCGAGCGGCTTGCCGAGGATGAGCTTGTCGCCGGCGCGGGCATCGGCATTGCGCTTGAGTTTTTTCGGATGGACGAGGCCCATCACCACCAGCCCGTAGATCGGCTCGACTGAGTCGATCGTGTGGCCGCCGGCAATCGGTATGCCTGCTTCGGCACAGACCGACTCGCCACCGGAGAGGATCTTGCCGATGGTCTCGATCGGCAGTTTGTCGATCGGCATACCGACCAGTGCGAGCGCCATGATCGGCGTGCCGCCCATTGCATACACGTCGGAGATGGCGTTCGTCGCGGCAATCCGCCCGAAGTCGAACGGATCGTCGACGATGGGCATGAAGAAATCGGTGGTGGCGATCAGTGCCTGTTCATCGTTCAGCTGGTAGACCGCAGCATCGTCGGCCGTCTCGATGCCGACCAGCAGCTGCGGCGGCACTGGAAGCCCGCGGGTCTGTTTCAGGATGTCTGCCAGTACCCCGGGCGCGATCTTGCAGCCACAGCCGCCGCCATGGGAAAACGAAGTCAATCGCAATGCCTGTGAATCGGGTGCACCCATCTGCTGCTCCTGCTGACGAAGATTGAGTGCGGATTATCGCACTCCCAAAAAACAAAGGCTCCCGAAGGAGCCTTTGCACTGCGGGTGAGGCGGGAATCAGCCGCGATCGCCGTCGCGGCGGCCGTCACGCTGGCCGCGGAAGCCAGCGTCCCGGCCCGAGCCCTCGCGGCGCGGCGCGCCGCCCGGCTTGGCGAACGTGCGCTGGCCCGGCTTGGCGCCATTGCGGCCACGGTTGTCGCCCGGCTTCCAGCCCGGACGCGAGCGCGGTGCAGCGGCTTTTTTCGGCTCGAATCCGGCGATCACGTCGACCGGGATCGACTGCTTGGTGAAACGCTCGATGCGCTTGATATGCACGCCTTCGGCATGATTGACCAGCGACACCGCGATGCCATTGCGGCCAGCACGGCCGGTACGGCCGATGCGGTGTACATAGTCTTCGGCGAATTTCGGCAGGTCGAAGTTGAACACGTGGGTGATGCCGGGCACGTCGATGCCGCGCGCAGCGACGTCGGTAGCGACCAGAACGCGCACCTGGCCGCGGCGCAGTGCATTCAGCGTGCGATTGCGCGCACCCTGGTGCATGTCGCCATGCAGCGCGGCAGCAGCAAAGCCGGCGATGTTCAGGCGGTCGGCGATGCTGTCGGCGTCGCGCTTGGTCGCGGTGAACACCACGGCCTGGTCGATGGCGGTGTCGCGCAGCAGGTGGTCGAGCAGGCGGTTCTTGTGCAGCAGGTCATCGACGAAATGCACGCGCTGCTGGATGTTCTCGTGCTTGGTCGACGAACCGGCGACCTGGATCAGCTGCGGGTCGCGGGTGATGCGACGCGCCATGTTGCCGACCATGCCGTCGAGCGTGGCCGAAAACAGCATGGTCTGGCGAGTCTCGGGCGTGCGGCTGACGATCAGTTCGATGTCGTCGATGAAGCCCATGTCGAGCATGCGGTCGGCTTCGTCGAGCACCAGGATCTCCAGCTTGGAGAAATCGATCTTGCCCGACTCCATGTGGTCGATCAGGCGGCCCGGCGTCGCGACCAGGATTTCCGGATTGCGTGCCAGCAGCTGCATCTGTTTCGGGTACGGCATGCCGCCCAGGATGGAGACGGCCTTCACGCGGCGCATCTGGGTGCTGTATTTTTCGGTGGCGGTGGTGACTTGCAGCGCCAGTTCGCGCGTCGGCGTCAACACCAGCATTTTCGGCTGGGCCGCGGCAAAGCGCGGACGCTCGCCGCGTGCGCGTGCTGCCTGTGCCTGCTGGTTCGGCGTCTTGCCCTCGCTCGCTTCAGCGGGCGCACTGGCAAATTTGTGCAGCGACGGCAGCATGAAGGCGGCGGTCTTGCCCGAGCCGGTTTGCGAGGAGACCAGCAGGTCACGACCTTCGATCGCGGCCGGGATGGCCTGTTGCTGAACGGGAGTCGGCTCGGTGTAGCCAGCGTCGGCGAGTGCCTTGAGGACCTGTTGGTGCAGGCCGAGGGATTCAAACGTCATGAGTCTCTTTCAAAAAGAAAGCACTGCCAGCGGATGAGCGGCAGGGCAATGGCAATACGAACGCAACGCGGACCAGCGAAACCAGCGATAACAACAGCTCAGCACGAAACCGAATGGGTTTCGGAGAAAAACTTGCCAGGAAAATTACGGCACAAAAGCTTTGCGCCGGAGGGGTGCTCGGAACTTAGGCACCTGGAGGCGGGAGGGCTTTGGATGATGCTGCTTACAGGGTATGCGGTGCAACTGTGCTGCTGAATGTCGCAGCAGCGGGCGGATTGTACAGGAAACCGGGGCCGGCGTGTGAGTAAACGATTGCGGGCCCCGGAGGCGGGCGAATTACGACTCGCCGCCCATGCCTGCGACTACTTGCGAGAAACCGCCGTCGACATAGGTGATCTCGCCTGTGATGCCGCCCGAAAGGTCGGACAGCAGGAAGGCAGCAGCGTTGCCGACATCCTCGATGGTTACGTTGCGGCGCAGCGGCGAATTGTCCTTCACGAAGTTCAGGATCTTGCCGAAATCCTTGATGCCGGATGCGGCCAGCGTCTTGATCGGGCCGGCCGAAATGCCGTTCACGCGGGTGCCGCGCTTGCCGAGCGACTCCGCGAGGTAGCGCACGCTGGCTTCGAGCGAGGCTTTTGCGAGGCCCATGGTGTTGTAGTTTGGGAGGGCACGCATGGCGCCGAGGTAGGACAGCGTCAGCAGCGCGGAATTGGGCGACAGCAGCGGCAGCGCGGCCTTGGCCATCGCCGGGAAGCTGTAAGCGGAAATGTCATGGGCGATACGGAAGTTCTCGCGCGACATGCCATCGAGGAAGTCGCCGGCGATCGCTTCGCGCGGCGCAAAGCCGATCGCGTGCACCAGGCCGTCGAGCTGGCTCCAGGACTTGCCGAGATCGGCGAACAGGGCGTCGATCTGCTCGTCGCTCGATACGTCGCAGTCGAACACCAGGCTGCTGCCGAAGTCCTTCGCGAATTCGGTGATGCGTTCCTTGAAGCGCTCGCCGACGTAGGTAAATGCCAGTTCCGCGCCTTCGCGGTGGCAGGCCTGTGCGATGCCGTAGGCGATCGAACGGTTGGACAGCACGCCGGTGATCAGGATCTTTTTGCCTTGCAAGAATGCCATTGTCGGACTCCCTCGAATTCTTCAGGCCGGGCGGATCCCGGCAAAACGCGCCATTGTAGGCTGACCGGCATTGACGGGGCAAATGCGCGCCGCCCGGCGACGGTCGAAAACAGCTATCCTTGGCAAGATTTTTTTGCCATCTGACAGAGGGCTCATGAAGAAATCCCTCGCCGCCATTGCGGCAGCCATTGCATGCCTTTCCCCTGCCGTCTGGGCCGGGCATGCCTTCTCGCTGTATGACACGCCGAAGTATCCAGCGGGCTTCTCCCATTTCGCGTATCACAACCCGGCTGCGCCGAAGGGCGGCGACCTGTACCTCGCCAACCCGGGAGCCGCCACCAGCTTCGACAAGTTCAACCCGTTCTCGATGAAAGGCGTGGCCGCCGCCGGCGTGTCCACCCTGATGTTCGAATCGCTGGCGATTGCGTCGGCCGATGAAGTCGCGACCATGTACGGCCTGCTGGCCGAGGACATGGAATTGGCGCCGGATCGCCGCTCGATGAGCTTCCGGCTGCATCCGCAGGCGCGCTTCAACAACGGCGACGCGGTGACCGCGGACGACGTGAAGCACTCGTTCGACACGCTGGTCGCCAAGGGCGCGCCGCAGTTCAAGATGATTTACGCCGACGTGAAGCAGGCGGTCGTGGTCGACCCGCGTACCGTGCGCTTCGACTTCAAAAGCGACAACCGCGAGCTGCCCCTGATCGTCGGCGGCATGCCGGTGTTCTCGCGGAAGTGGGCGACCGGTACCCCGTTCGACAAGATACAGCTGGTGCCGCCGGTATCCAGCGGTCCTTACCTGATCGACCGTTACGACGTCGGCCGCTCGATCGGCTTCCGGCGCAACCCGGACTACTGGGGCAGCAACCTGCCGGTGCGCCGGGGCGCCTTTAATTTCGAGCGCATCGTCTACCGCTTCTACAAGGATGACGTTGCACGGCTCGAGGCCTTCATGGCCGGCGAGTTCGACGTAGTCGTCGAATACCGCGCGAAGAACTGGGCCCGGATGTACAAGGGGCCGAAGTTCGAGAACGGCGAGATCATCAAGAAGACGCTGCAGCACTCGAACGGCGCCGGCATGCAGGCTTTCATCATGAACCTGCGCCGCCCACAGTTCCAGGATGCGCGCGTGCGGCGCGCGCTCGGCCTTGCGCTCGATTTCGAATGGATGAACCGCCAGCTGTTTTACAGCCAGTACAAGCGCATCGATTCCTTCTTCAGCAACTCCGAGCTGGCCGCACGCGGACAGCCGACGGCCGCTGAAGCGGCATTGCTGGAGCCGATGCGCGAGCAGCTCGATCCGGCGGTGTTCGGCCCGGTGCCGGTGCCGCCGGTGACTGATCCGCCTGCCTCGCTGCGCGCCAACCTGATGCAGGCACGCGCGCTGCTGAAGGAGGCCGGCTGGGAGTATCGCGACGGCGCGCTGCGCAATGCGAAAGGCGAGGC
>JAIXTG010000129.1 GCA_027484285.1 Oxalobacteraceae bacterium
GAAAACTCGGGTTTCCGTGCTGTGCATCTGTTGATGTTGTGGAGCAGTTGAGCGTTTTGACGGCTTAAGCGGCAAGTTTTCGTGATCGTCCATAGGTGCTCTCGTTGTATTGCTAAAGTAATATTGAAACACATAACTCAGTAAAAATCGTTTTTGTATAGATAAAAGCTTCATATCGGTATTCTGTCATCACTGGCAGCAACGCAACAACTTTCAAACCCGTTGCCAGATTTTTATTAGGAGACTGATATGCAAAATAATTTTGGCGAGACGAAGCTCGAGGCGCAAACAGTAGGGCTCACGGTCAGTGCGGCGAATGTAATAGCGATGCGCGCACGAATTGAGGCGCTCGCGCAGATGCGAGAGGCGTGGGAGGCAACAGAATATGCACGATCAAATGACGCGCTTTATCGTGTGATTCAGAGCTGCTACGCGCTATATCAAGATTTGACTGGTGGCGTAGGCGATGTAGCTGCAAGGAAGATGGGATTTAACGATTACTTCAATTCGTTGGGTTCTACAACTAATCCGAACGCCCCTTTAAGCGCAAGGATTATTCGCTGCATTTTCGGGAATAAAGATCGTCGTCGTCTTTCGACATATCACACAGTCTTGCGTGTGGTTATAGCGAGTAAGTGGGAGCTGGACGAAGTCCCTGCAAAGATTGCTGAATGTGGTGGAGTACAGGAGATGTCAGTTAGCAAGACTGGCGTGGTGCTTAGCTCAAAAAATAAAGCGGAGCGAGCAAAAGCGGCATTACTTGGTACGACGCTCGCGACATTCGCAAGCAACAACCTAGCGAGTATGAGTAATCCTGAAAAGATTGGCGAAAAAGCGGTGGCTGTCGTTACACAGAATGCCGACGGTTCTTACAGCGTTCATTGCATTGTGCATAGTACATCTGCAGTGACAGCGGCGTTGTCAGGCTATTTCGGTGCAAATAAAGCGACATTGATGGCTCAGCAGGCAACGCAAGCGACGGCAAATTCTGTGGCCTCGCAGGATGAACTGATCGCTGCCGCTGGAGCAGCAGCGAATTCAGCATCTTCGCTAATTGCAGCCTGAGCAAGCGCTATGCAGGGCTGCATGGGGCAGCCCTGCGTCTGACGAGTTTTTACAGGAGATATCTATGTTTAATTCTAAAAAATTTGAGCCTAAATCGCTTGGTGACTTCGTGTTCGGTAATGCTGCAGCTAAGTCGAAATTAGGAGCAATCGTAAATGGATCACACCCTTTTCCAGCGAGCGGGAAAAATGGCATTTTGCTGTACGGGGCTTGGGGTACGGGGAAAACAACACTCGCGCATTTTTTGCCAAAGCTGCTTGAGCAGCGGCATGGGGAAGGGGAGCCACACTATGAATTTTATTCGTGTGCGATGGGAGGCGATGGGGCAAGCGCGGTACAGCAAATTTGCTCACAGTCGCAGCTGATTTCGTTCAATCAGAGCTCGCAGCATTATTTTGTGTTGGATGAGCTGGACAATTGGACGGAGCGCACGCAGCAAACCTTAAAGGGCGTAATGAACTATCAGAGTTCGGTCTTCATTATGACGACCAACTACATCGGGAAAATTGATGCTGGGATCAAGAGTCGCTCGCATCTGATTCATATGGATGCAGCGCAGCCTGCTGATTGGTTGCCTGTGATGCAGCGAGTGATTGCGGCTTATGGTGTAACGGCTCCTCCAGCTGGAACGTTGCTGCCGATTATTCAGAGCTGCAATGGGAATGCGCGAGATATCGTCAATGCTGCAGTGAGTGTGGCACTAGAGGTGCAGCGCAAGGCTGCATAGTCGTGAACGATGTCCTTTGAAAGGACATGCTTGATGACCGAGCCCCGTGCTCGGTTTTTTGTGCTTTGATTCAGCGAGTGTCCTTTGAAAGGACAATTCAGCAGACGAAAAAAGCCACCCCGAAGGGTGGCTTTCAGTGCTGTAGGTTCTAGGTCAGTCGGTACAAGACCGACCAAGAATTAGAACGAGTGAGCGACGCCAACACCATAGGAGCTGTTGTCACGACCAGCGTAGTCGTTGCCGAAGTTGCCCAGTGCCGAACCAACGTTCTTGCCACGTGCAGCCGTTGCGTACGCGGTGGTGCGCTTCGACAGAGCGTGGGTCAGGGTCAGGTTAACCAGCGTACGCTTTGCATCGCCATCCGCATCGTTGCGTGCATACTGCAGGATTGCGTCGGTGCCCGACACGATCGTGTACTTGCCGCCGACAGCATAGCTGTTGAGCGAATCAGCACCTTCAGGCTTGCTGTTGATGTAGTTTGCCATCAGGGTCAGGCCTTCTACAACAGGCAGCGTGCCGCCGACGGTCCACGTCTTGTAAGCATCCGCGCGCTTCTGCCATGCAGCACTCACGAACGCACCGCCGACGTTGCCGCTCAGCATCAGCGAGTCGTAACGGTTGCTGGTGCCAGCGGTAGCGCCAGTCGGATCGGTCGCGCTTCCGTTGCCAACAGGGTCGTTCGTCGTCAGGCCGTTGAACTGAGTGCCACCCTTCAGCGCGGTCATTGCGCGCAGCGTGAAGCCACCCAGCGACGGCGACGTGTAGGTAATCGCGTTCGGCATAAAGAATGACGCGGTGTTGAGACCGTTGCCGCCGAATGCAAAGCCGTCGCCTGCGCCGTTGCCGACAGCCAGGCGGTTAACCCAGAACGAGCCAACGCCGAAGTTGGTCAGGGCTTGCGACAGGATGAACGGGGACAGTTGCTTGCCCAGGCCGACGGTACCCAGCGCGTCGCTGGACAGGCCGACGAACGACTGACGGTTGAACAGGGAGTTAGTGTTCCACTGGTTGCCGCCGTTGTCGACGCCGCCGTTGGCGTTGAAGCCCGACTCCAGAACAGCGAATGCCTTCAGGCCTGCGCCCAGATCTTCGCTGACGTTCACGGTGATCGAGCTGTGGTCCAGCAGGCCGCCTTGCTCCATGAAGGTGCCGCCGTTGCCGTTGTTGTCACGGCCGGTGTTGAACACGCCGATGTCAACCTGACCCGACAGAGTCACGTTGGTCGCCATTGCAGCCGACGATGCCACCAGGGCCAGTGCGGCCAGAGCAACTTGAGTCTTTTTCATCGAATAATCTCCAAA
>JAIXTG010000427.1 GCA_027484285.1 Oxalobacteraceae bacterium
AAAAAATAATCAGGGAGACAGCTAATATGAATTTCAGTTACCGGGCAGGTGCTGCCAGGCCGGCAGCATCGCGCCTGCAGCGGCGCACAGTCCATCCTGCGGCAGGCACGCATTGCTGCAGTGCTCACCTTTGTCATTGCTAACGAGGCTCTCCGATGGCAGACATCATTCTGGAAACCCGCAAGCTGACGCGCGAGTTCAAGGGCTTTGTTGCGGTAAACCAGGTCGACCTGCAGGTTCAGCGCGGGCATATCCATGCGCTGATCGGGCCGAATGGCGCGGGCAAAACGACTTGCTTCAACCTGCTGACCAAATTCCTGGCACCCAGTTCCGGCCAGATCCTGTTCAATGGCATGGATATCACGCTGCGCAAGCCGGCCCAGATCGCGCGTCTGGGGATCATCCGCTCATTCCAGATCTCGGCAGTCTTCCCGCACATGACCGTGCTGGAAAACGTGCGAATCGGACTGCAGCGGGGACTCGGTACCTCTTTTCACTTCTGGCGCAGCCAGAAGACCCTCGACCAGCTCAACGAGCGCGCGATGCAGCTGCTGGACGAGGTCGGGCTGTCCGAGTTTGCCGAGACGGCCACGGTCGACCTGCCGTACGGCCGCAAGCGGGCGCTCGAGATCGCCACCACACTGGCGATGGAGCCCGAACTGATGCTGCTCGACGAGCCGACCCAGGGCATGGGCCACGAGGACGTCGCGCGCGTGACCGAACTGATCCGTAAAGTATCGAAGGGGCGCACCATCCTGATGGTCGAGCACAACATGAGCGTGGTATCCGGCATTTGCGACCGCATCTCGGTGCTGCAGCGTGGCGCGATACTGGCCGAAGGCGATTACCAGACGGTGTCGCGCAACCCGCAAGTGCTCGAGGCCTACATGGGCAGTGCGGGCACGCTGGAAGGAGCGCACTGATGACCAAGGCGCTCGAGATACGCAACCTGCAGGCGTGGTATGGCGAATCGCACATCCTGCATGACGTGAATTTTTCGGTGGAGCAGGGCGAAGTGGTCACTCTGCTCGGCCGCAACGGGGCCGGCCGCACCACCACGCTGCGCGCGATCATGGGCCTGACCGGTCGGCGCAGCGGCTCGATCAGGATTAACGGCACCGAAGCGATACAGCTGCCCACGCACCGGATCGCCCACCTCGGGGTCGGCTACTGCCCGGAAGAGCGGGCCATTTTCTCGTCTCTGTCGGCCGAGGAAAACCTGATGCTCCCGCCGATGCTGATGCCGGGTGGCATGTCGGTCGACGAGATTTACCAGATGTTCCCCAATCTGGCCGAGCGCCGCCACAGCCAGGGCACCCGGCTGTCCGGTGGGGAGCAGCAAATGCTGGCAGTCGCGCGCATCCTGCGCACCGGCGCCAAGCTGCTGCTGCTGGACGAAATTTCCGAGGGACTGGCCCCGGTCATCGTGCAGGCGCTGGCGCGCATGATCACGGCGCTGAAGGCGCAGGGCTACACCATCGTGATGGTCGAGCAGAACTTCCGCTTCGCCGCACCGCTGGCCGATCGGTTTTATGTGATGGAACACGGGCAGATCGTGGAACAGATCGCGTCCTCCGAGCTGGAGCGCAAGATGCCGGTGCTGAACGAACTGCTGGGGGTTTGAGACGATGGAAATTTTTGGCATTCCGCTCGCGGCTTTCCTCGGCCAGCTGCTGCTCGGCCTGGTGAACGGATCGTTCTACGCGATGCTCTCGCTCGGCCTCGCAGTGATTTTCGGCCTGCTGAACGTGATCAATTTCGCGCACGGTGCGCTGTACATGATGGGGGCCTTCCTCGCCTGGATGGGCCTCGAATACTTCGGTATCAGCTACTGGGCGATGCTGGCGATCGCGCCGTTGCTGGTGGCCGTGTTCGGCATCGTGATCGAGAAAACCATGCTGCGCTGGCTGTACCGGCTCGATCACCTGTACGGCCTGTTGCTGACTTTCGGCATCACGCTGATGCTGGAGGGCATGTTCCGCTCGTTCTACGGCGTGTCGGGCCAGCCGTTCTCAGTGCCCGAGCAGCTGGCTGGCGCAACCGACCTCGGCTTCATGATCATGCCGAACTACCGCGCGTGGGTGGTACTGGCCTCGCTGACCGTCTGCCTCGGCACCTGGTTCATGATTGAAAAGACCCGCCTCGGCGCCTATCTGCGGGCAGGCACCGAGAATCCCAAGATGGTCGAGGCCTTCGGGGTGAACGTGCCGCTGATGGTGACCCTGACCTACGGCTTCGGTGTCGCGCTGGCCGGTTTTGCCGGCGTGCTGGCGGCGCCGGTGCTGCAGGTTTCGCCGCTGATGGGATCGAACCTGATCGTCACGATTTTCGCAGTGGTGGTGATTGGAGGAATGGGCTCGATACTCGGATCGATCGTGACCGGGCTTGCGCTCGGCGTGATCGAGGGGCTGACCAAGGTGTTCTATCCGGAACTGTCGTCGACCGTGGTGTTCATCATCATGGCGATCGTTCTGCTGGTGCGTCCGGCAGGCCTGTTCGGCCGGGAGAAATGAAAGATGACGATGCTGAAAAAACTGGCTTATGCGCTTGTGCTGATCGGCGCACTCGCAGCACCTTTCTTCCTGTACCCGGTGCTGCTGATGAAGATCTTGTGCTTCGCACTGTTCGCCTGCGCGTTCAACCTGCTGATCGGCTTTACCGGCCTGCTGTCCTTCGGCCATGCCGCCTTCTTCGGCGGAGCGTCCTACATCGCCGGCCACGCGCTCAAGACCTGGGGCGTGCCGTTCGAACTCGGCCTGCTGATCGGTACGGCGTTTGCTGCCGTTACCGGGTTCGTGATCGGCGGACTGGCGATCCGGCGCCAGGGCATCTATTTCACGATGATCACGCTGGCACTCGCGCAGATGCTGTACTTCGTCTTCCTGCAGGCGCCATTCACCGGGGGGGAAGACGGACTGCAGTCCATCCCGCGCGGAAAACTGCTCGGGGTGATCGACCTGACGAATGACATGACGATGTACTTCGTCGTCCTTGCCATCGTCGCCGCCGCTTTCCTGCTGATCGTGCGGATCGTGCATTCGCCGTTCGGGCAGGTGCTCAAGGCGGTGCGCGAGAACGAGCCGCGCGCGATTTCGCTCGGCTACGACGTCGATCGTTACAAGCTGCTGGCTTTCGTGCTGTCGGCCGCGCTGGCCGGCCTGGCCGGTGCGACCAAGGCAGTGGTGCTCGGCTTCGGCACGCTGACCGACGTGCACTGGTCGATGTCGGGCCTGGTGGTGCTGATGACCCTGGTCGGCGGCATGGGCACGCTGTTCGGCCCGGTGCTGGGCGCGATCATCATCATCGCGCTCGAGAACAAGCTGGGCGACTTCGGCAGCTGGCTGGCCGCCGCAACCTCCGTCGAGTGGTTCAACACTATCGGCGAGTCGGTCACCATGGTGACCGGCCTGATTTTCGTGATCTGCGTGCTGGCTTTCCGGCGCGGCATCATCGGCGAGCTGGCGGCCCGGCTACGCTGATTCGAGAAAGGGAAACTGAATGAGCCAGGCAGGATTTCATTGGGAAGATCCGCTGCTGCTGGAACAGCAACTGACTGCCGACGAACGCATGGTGCGCGATGCGGCTGCGGCCTATGCGCAGCAGCAGCTGATACCGCGCGTGCTGGCGTCATTTCGCCACGAGCGCTTTGACGAGCGCATATTCCGCGAGATGGGCGAGATCGGGCTGTTCGGTCCGACGATCCCGACCGAATATGGCGGCGCCGGGCTGAATTACGTGAGCTACGGGCTGATCGCGCGCGAGATCGAGCGTGTCGACTCCGGCTTCCGGTCGGTGATGAGCGTGCAGAGTTCGCTGGTGATGGTGCCTATCTACGAGTTCGGCAGCGAGGAACAGCGGCGCAAGTACCTGCCGAAGCTGGCCAGCGGCGAATGGATAGGATGCTTCGGCCTGACCGAGCCGAACCATGGCTCCAATCCCGGCAGCATGGAGACGCGCGCGCGGTCGGTCGACGGCGGCTACGAGCTCACCGGTTCGAAGATGTGGATCACCAACAGCCCGCTGGCCGACGTGTTCGTGATCTGGGCCAAGGACGATGCCGGCGACATTCGCGGCTACATCCTGGAGAAGGGCATGAAGGGCCTGTCGGCGCCGAAAATCGAGGGCAAGGTCGGCATGCGGGTATCCGTGACCGGTGAAGTGGTGATGGACCGCGTGTTCGTGCCGGCCGAGAACCTGCTGCCGAACGTGAAGGGACTCAAAGGCCCGTTCACCTGCCTGAACTCGGCGCGCTACGGCATCGCCTGGGGCGCCATGGGCGCGGCGGAATTCTGCTGGCACACGGCACGCCAGTACACGCTGGACCGCAAGCAGTTCGGCCGGCCGCTGGCAGCCAACCAGCTGGTCCAGAAAAAGCTGGCCGACATGCAGACCGAGATCACTCTGGCGCTGCAGGGTTGCCTGCGCCTCGGCCGCATGAAAGACGAGGGCACGGCGGCGGTCGAGATCACGTCGATCATGAAGCGCAATTCGGCCGGCAAGGCACTCGACATTGCGCGCACTGCGCGCGACATGCTGGGCGGGAACGGCATCAGCGACGAATACGGCGTGATCCGGCATGTGGTGAATCTTGAGGTGGTGAACACCTATGAAGGCACGGCGGATGTGCATGCGCTGATTCTCGGCCGGGCGCAAACCGGCATACAGGCCTTCTTCTGATCTGGCATCAAAAAAAATCCCGGCCTGGCCGGGATTTTTTTAGCGGATCGCCCACCGTATCAGCAGCGCCACTGCGCCCAGCGCCGCTACCGACAGTGCCCAGATGAGGGCGAACCAGCCCAGTTTCTTCAGCGTTTCGCGCATCAGTGGTAACCGCCGATGGCATTTACCTTGCCGCGGAATACCCAGTAAGAATAGGCGGTATAGATCAGGATGACCGGCAGCAGGAAGGCCGCGCCCACCAGCAGGAAGGCCTGGCTGTCCGGCGGTGCCGCCGCATCCCAGATCGTTACCGACGACGGCACGATGTGCGGATAGAAGCTGATGCAGAGGCCGACGAAGGACAGCACGAACAGGCCGAGCGAAGCGATGAACGGTGTCAGTTCATGGCGGTCACGCAGTCCGATATACATCGCGACGGCGCAGACGGCGACCAGGGTCGGCACCGGCACCACATACAGCCCTTGCGGCCAGGCGAACCAGCGCGCGCGGAAATGCTCGTCGAGGAACGGCGTCCACAGGCTGACCACGGCAATCAGCAGCAGCGTCAGTACGCCGCTGATCCAGGCGAACCGCACGGCCCGCTCCTGCACCTCGCCTTCGGTTTTGTAGATCAGCCAGGTGGCACCCAGCAGTGCGTAGCCGATCACGAGTGCGACGCCGGTCGTCAGGCTGAACGGCGTCAGCCAGTCCCACCAGCCGCCGGCATAGGCGCGACCGGCGACCGGTATGCCCTGCACGAACGCGCCGAGCGCAATGCCCTGGAAGAAAGCGGCAGCAGTCGAGCCCAGCATGAAGGCCCAGTCCCATATGAACTTGCCGCGCCGGGTCTTCCAGCGAAACTCGAAGGCGACGCCGCGAAATACCAGCGCCAGCAGCATCGCAATGATCGGGGCATACAGCGCGGGCATGATCACCGCGTAGGCGAGCGGGAAGACGGCGAACAGTCCGCCGCCGCCGAGCACCAGCCAGGTTTCGTTGCCATCCCAGACCGGGGCAACGGAGTTCATCATTTCATCGCGTGCGGCTTCGCCCTTGACGAACTGGAACAGGATTCCGACGCCGAGGTCGAAGCCGTCGAGGATCACGTAGGCGAGTACGGCAAAGGCGATCAGGCCAGCCCAGATCAGCGGCAGGTCGAGATAGGCGAACATCAGTTTTTCCCCCCGGCAGAAGCAAGCACCGGCGACGGCATGATGCCGGCCGCGCGTATTGGTTCGCGCGCCGACAGTCCGGGCTCGGCGGCCTCCGGCGGTTTGCGCATCAGCCGCAGGATGTAGAAGGTGCCTGCGCCAAACAGCAGGAAGTACACCACGATGAAGGCCAGCAGCGACGCACCTACTGCGGGCGCCGCGATCGCCGATACCGAATCGGCGGTGGTCAGCAGGCCATACACGGTGTAGGGCTGGCGCCCGACCTCGGTGGTGATCCAGCCGGCCAGTACCGCAATGAAGCCGCTCGGTCCCATCAGCACTGCCGCACGATGCAGCCACGGCGCGTCGAAAAGGCGGCGGCGCATGCGCATCGCGAGGCTCCAGACACCGATCGCAAGCATCGCCATGCCGATCCCGACCATGATGCGGAAACTCCAGAACAGGATGCCGACCGGCGGCCGTTCTTCCGGTTTCCATTCCTTCAGGCCGCGCACCACGCCGTCTGCCTCGTGCGTCAGGATGATGCTGCCCAGTTTCGGTATCTGGATCTTTGCATCGATGCGCTCCTCGGCCGTGTTGGGAATGCCGAACAGGATCAGCGGTGCGCCGGCATGCGTTTCGAAATGGCCTTCCATTGCAGCGATCTTGGCAGGCTGGTGCTCGAGCGTGTTGAGCCCGTGGAAATCGCCGGCAATGATCTGCAGCGGCGCAGTGCAGACGATCATCCACATCGCCAT
>JAIXTG010000410.1 GCA_027484285.1 Oxalobacteraceae bacterium
ACCTGACGGTTCTTGAAGTCAGCATGCATTGAAGCAAATGCTGTGATTGCGGCAAAGCTAATTTTTTTATTCGTAGAAATTTTGCTAAGTTTTTGTCTCCGAAATACAACACATTATTCAATTTTGTTATTTTGAGTTAACTTTTTTATGAATATCGACTCCCTGATCTGCGCTTTCGATAGGAGCCTGCGTGTGGTGAGCGGCGTGACTGCCGGTAATCGGCCGAACCCGGGCAACGCCGTGCCAGAGGTTTCGCTCAGCGAACAAGAGCGGCAGCGCAGCGCCGGCCTGATGCGGGTAAATCACGTGGGAGAAGTTTGCGCGCAAGCACTATATGAGGCGCAGGCAACTTTTGCGAAGAACGATGCCACTAGGCAACAATTCATCGACGCCGGCCGTGAAGAGCTGGACCACCTCGCCTGGACTGCCGAACGGTTGCAGGAACTGGGTTCACGGCCCAGCCTGTTGAACCCGCTCTGGTATGCGGGCTCCTATGCCCTCGGTGCGGTGGCGGCAAGGCTCGGCGATGCGCAGAGCCTGGGTTTCGTGGTTGAAACCGAGCGCCAGGTCGAGGCCCATCTGGACAGCCACCTGGAAGAACTTTCGCCGCAGGACCAGCGCTCGCGTGCGATCGTCGTGCAGATGCGCGATGACGAGCGCGCGCATGCCGATGCAGCGAAAGCGATGGGCGGCGCCGATTTGCCGGCACCCGTCAGGGAGGGGATGCGCGCGATGGCGAAGGTAATGACCGGTACCGCCTATTACATTTGAAGCATCTGAGGCGGCGGTTTGCCGGGGCGCTGCAGGCCCCGGCACGGCTTCGGTCCGGCAGGTCTTATTCCTGCGGCGGCAACTCTGCCAGATCGTCGACGATCTCGAATGAATGGGTCAGTTCTGCCGTTTTTTCCATCATGATGGAGGCCGAGCAGTACTTCTCGTGCGACAGCTTGATGGCGCGTTCGACCACGTTCGGCTTCAGGTTGCGGCCGCGCACGATGAAATGGAAGTGGACCTTGGTAAATACTTTCGGGTCTTTTTCGGCGCGCTCCGAACTGAGTTTCACATCGCAGCCGCGCACGTCCTGGCCGCTTTTGCGAAGAATGACCACCACATCATAGGCAGTGCAGCCGCCCGTGCCGGCCAGCACCACTTCCATCGGGCGCGGCGCCAGGTTGCGGCCGCCGCCTTCCGGCGCGCCGTCCATGGTGACCAGATGGCCGGAACCCGTCTCGGCCATGAAGCTCATGCCGGGCAGGCCGGTCCAGCGTACGGTGCATTCCATATGCGTCTCTTCAGAGGTGAAAAGCGCGTTATTTTAGCGGCAAGCTTGCAGATTTGCCGCGAATTTGACGGCAAGTGCTTGAAAACACTATAATCGCGGGTTCCCCGGTTTGCTCGGACGGGGAAGTACATAACAAGGGCGCGTCCGCGACGGCATTTGCGCGGAACCACCGGAACGAGCATCAACTCATTTTTAGGATCTTTCATGAAAACCTTTTCCGCAAAAGGACACGAAGTCCAGCGCGACTGGTTTGTGATCGACGCAACGGACAAAGTCCTCGGTCGTGTCGCCAGCGAAGTGGCACGCCGTCTGCGTGGCAAGCACAAGCCTGAATTCACCCCGCACGTCGATACCGGTGATTTCATCATCATCATCAACGCTGCCAAGCTGCGCGTGACCGGTGCCAAGCCGACCGACAAGAAGTATTTCCGTCACTCGGGCTACCCGGGCGGCATCTACGAAACGAATTTCCGCGACATGCAGGCGAAGCATCCGGGCCGCGCGCTCGAGAAGGCTGTCAAGGGCATGCTGCCGAAGGGCCCGCTGGGCTACGCGATGGCGAAGAAACTGAAGGTCTACGCCGACGGTTCGCACCCGCACAGCGCACAGCAACCGAAGCCTCTTGAACTCTAAGGAACAGACATGATCGGTAACTACAACTACGGAACCGGCCGTCGCAAGAGTGCAGTGGCCCGCGTGTTCATCAAGGCCGGCACCGGCAAGATCACCGTCAATGGCAAGGCAGCCGCCGAGTACTTCTCGCGCGAAACCGGCCTGATGGTTATCCGCCAGCCGCTCGAGCTCACCAACAATGTCGATCGTTTCGACATCATGGTCAACGTGCACGGCGGCGGCGAGTCCGGCCAGGCTGGCGCGGTTCGTCACGGCATTACTCGTGCACTGATCGACTATGATGCAGCGCTGAAGCCCGAGCTGTCGAAGGCCGGCTTCGTGACCCGCGACGCACGCGAGGTCGAGCGTAAGAAGGTCGGCCTGCGCAAAGCACGCCGCGCGAAGCAGTTCTCCAAGCGCTGATCCGGCGCAGGCAATTGCATCAGGAGCCGCCGGGTTGTCGCCCGGCGGCTTTTTTTTCGGCAGTCGGCTGCCTCGCTGCGAAGCTGGGTGCTCATCCGCATGGAACAGAGGGTCCGTAGACTGCCGTTTTTTCCGTATCAGGAGTCCCGAATGATCAAGGTTGGAATCGTTGGCGGCACCGGCTATACCGGCGTGGAACTGCTGCGCCTGCTGGCTGCGCATCCGGAAGTGGAACTGGCTGCCATTACGTCGCGCAAGGAAGATGGCATGCCGGTCGCCGACATGTTTCCGTCGCTGCGCGGCCATGTGGCCCTCGCTTTCTCCTCCCCCGACAAGGCCCGCCTCGACCAGTGCGATGTGGTGTTTTTCGCGACTCCGCACGGCGTGGCGATGGCGCAGGCGCGCGAGCTGCTGGCAGCTGGCGTCAAGCTGATCGACCTCGCTGCCGATTTCCGTATCCGGGACACCGCAGCCTTCGAGAAGTGGTACGGCATGCCGCATTCCTGCCCGGACCTGCTGGCCGAGGCTGTCTACGGCCTGCCCGAGGTCAACCGGGAGGCGATCCGCAAAGCGCGCCTGATCGGCCTGCC
>JAIXTG010000269.1 GCA_027484285.1 Oxalobacteraceae bacterium
AGCGCGCCTTCGAGCGCGATCGGGTAGTGCAAGCCGCGGCCGAGGAACAGCGCGTTTTCCTTGCGCGCGAAAGCCTCGGCCCAGCCGATGATCTGCGGTTCCAGCGCGAGCACCGAGGCCAGCGCGACCGGCAGGTGGCGCAGGTTCTTGAGGTGCGCGGCTTCGGCGTCGGCATCGAGGCGGCCGCGCAACTTCGCCAGCGTGAGTGTCAGCAGGTAGAGCGCGGTAAGCTGGGTGGTGAAGGCCTTGGTCGATGCAACGCCGATCTCGACACCGGCACGGGTCAGGTAGGACAGCGTGGTTTCGCGCACCATCGCCGAGGTGGCGACATTGCAGATCGCCAGCGAATGCCGGTGGCCGAGTTCTTTTGCATACTTCAGCGCGGCCAGCGTATCGGCCGTCTCGCCCGATTGCGAGATCACGACCACCAGTGCCCTTGGATTAACCGCCGGTTCACGGTAGCGGTATTCGCTGGCGATTTCGACATTCGTCGGCAGCCCGGCCAGTGATTCCAGCCAGTACTTCGCCGTCATGCCCGAGAAGTAGCTGGTACCGCAGGCGAGGATCTGGATCGCGTCTATGTCGGCAAATACCTCGCCGGCGCTCCTGCCGAACAGTTCGGGCGCAAAGCCGAGCACGCCTTCGAGCGTGTCGCCGATCGCGCGCGGCTGCTCGAAGATTTCCTTCTGCATGTAGTGCCGGTACGGGCCGAGGTCGATTGCGCCGGAGTAGGCATGGACCGTCTGTGCGCTGCGCGTGACCGGCACGTCGTTGCGGTCGGTGATGGCGATGCCGTCCAGAGTCACGTCGACGACGTCACCTTCCTCGAGATAGATGATCTGGTCGGTGCTGCCGGCCAGCGCCATCGCATCGGATGCAATGAAGTTTTCGCCGTTGCCGACACCCACCACCAGCGGGCAGCCAACGCGTGCCCCGACCACGCGCTGCGGCTCGTCATCGCAGAACACGGCGATGGCAAAAGCGCCATGCAGCTGCCTGACCGCGCGCTGCACGGTGCGCAGCAGGTCGCCGTCATACAGGTCGTGCACCAGGTGCGCGATGGCTTCGGTATCGGTCTGCGACTCGAATACATAGCCCTTGGCGGACAGCGCGCTGCGGATTGCTTCGTAGTTCTCGATGATGCCGTTGTGGACGACCGCAATTTTCGCCTTGCCGTTTTTCGAAGAAAAATGCGGATGCGCGTTATTGGTGGCCGGTACGCCGTGGGTGGCCCAGCGGGTGTGCGCGATGCCGATCTGGCCGGCGAATCCGGTGGCTTGCACCTGCGACTCGAGCTCGGCCACGCGAGACACGCTGCGCGAGCGCTGCAGCCCGTCGCGGTGAACGGCCACGCCGCAGGAGTCATAGCCGCGGTATTCAAGCCGCTTCAGACCCTCGAGCAGCACGGGAACAATGTCGCGCCTGGCGACGGCGCCTACGATGCCGCACATGATCAGTCCTGTTTCCTGGGTTTCGCCGGCCTCTGCCAGCCGGCGATGGTCACTTGCTTTGCGCGCGAGACGGTAAGTGCATCCGGCGGCGCATCCTTGGTGAGCGTGGTGCCGGCGCCAAGCGTCGCACCACGGCCGACCGTCACCGGCGCGACCAGCTGGGTGTCGCTGCCGATGAAGGCATCGTCGCCGATCACGGTGCGATGCTTGTTGGCGCCGTCGTAATTGCAGGTAATGGCGCCGGCGCCAATGTTCACGCGGGCGCCAACGGTGGCATCGCCGACGTAGGCGAGGTGGTTGGCCTTGCTCTGCGCGCCGAAGCTGCTGTTTTTTACTTCGACGAAATTGCCGACATGAACTTCGTCGCCGAGCGCCGTGCCCGGCCGCAGCCGCGCATACGGCCCGATCTGCGCAGCCGATCCGATGCTGGCCTCTTCGATATGCGAGAACGGCTTGATGGCGGTTCCTTTCCCGACTTGCGCGTTGCGCAGCACGCAGTGGGCGCCGATCTTCACGCCGTCGGCCAGCTCGACGCGGCCCTCGAACACGCAGCCGACATCGATTTCGACGTCGCGTCCGCAGACCAGCTCCCCACGCACATCGATGCGCGCCGGGTCGGCCAGCGTGACACCGCGCTCGAGCAGCGCATGCGCGACATTGCGCTGGTGGATGCGCTCCAGCTCGGCCAGCTGCACCTTGCTGTTCACGCCCAGCGTTTCCCAGGCATGCGCAGGCTGCGCGGATTCCACTGCCACCCCGTCCTTCACCGCCATCGCAATGATATCGGTCAGGTAGTACTCCTTCTGCGCGTTGTCATTCGACAGCCGGGCGAGCCAGGACTTCAGTGCGCGGGTCGGCGCTATCAGGATGCCGGTATTCACTTCCCGGATCGCGCGCTCGGATTCGTTCGCGTCTTTCTGTTCGACGATGCGCACAATGCGGCCGTTGTCGCGCACGATGCGGCCGTAGCCGGTCGGGTCGTCGAACTCCACGGTCAGCACCGCAAGCCGGTCGCTCCCGGCACGCTCGGCCAGCGTGCGCAGCGTCATGGCCGAGGTGAGCGGCACGTCGCCGTACAGCACCAGCGTCGGCTGGCTGTCGTCGAGGCAGGGAAGCGCCTGCATCACCGCATGGCCGGTGCCGAGCTGCGGCTGCTGCAGCACGAATTGCAGGTCGTCGGCCGCCAGCCGCGAGGGCACGGCATCGCCGCCATGGCCATAGATCACGCAGCAGCGGGTGGGGGAAAGGCTTCTTGCCGTATCGATCACATGCGAGAGCAGCGGCTTGCCGGCCAGTGCATGCAGTACCTTGGGCAGGTCCGATTGCATGCGTTTTCCCATGCCGGCAGCGAGGATGACAACGTTCATAGGCGATTCTTGGAGAGGTGCAAAATTCTAGCATGCACCCCTCGCGCCGCCTGCCGGAGCTGAGAGGGAAAACCCCTCTTTTGCCTGCCCTCAACGACGTGGGTCAATCGTCGTCGCCGTTCGCGAGATGCAGGCGGATGGTGTTCGGCTCGGGTGTCGCGCAGGGCTCGTCGTCGAAGGCAATGTCGCCGCCGGCATCCGGCGTGCCGCCGGCCTGCAGTTGCGCGAAATTGAACAGCGACCGGTCCATCAGGTGGGAAGGCACGATCGTGGACAGTGCGGAGAACACGTTTTCGACGCGCCCCGGATGCTTTTTTTCCCAATCGCGCAGCATGGCCTTGATCTGCTTGCGCTGCAGGTTTTCCTGGCTGCCGCAGAGGTCGCACGGGATGATGGGGAACTGCTTCAGCGCCGCATAACGCTCGGTATCGGCCTCTCGCACATAAGCGAGCGGCCTGATCACGATGTGCTTGCCATCGTCCGACTGCAGCTTCGGCGGCATGCCCTTCAGTTTGCTGCCAAAGAACATGTTCAGGAAGAAGGTTTCCATGATGTCATCGCGGTGATGGCCAAGGGCGATTTTGGTCGCGCCAAGTTCGCCAGCTACCCGGTACAGGATGCCGCGCCGCAGCCGCGAGCACAGCGAGCAGGTGGTCTTCCCCTCGGGGATCACGCGCTTGACGATGCTGTAGGTGTCCTGGTTCTCGATGTGGAATGGCACGTCGATGCTGCGCAGGTAGGCGGGCAATACATCGGCCGGGAAGTTCGGCTGTTTCTGGTCGAGGTTGACGGCGACGATGTCGAACGAGATCGGCGCGCGCTCGCGCAGCGTGAGCAAAATGTCCAGCAAGGCATAGCTGTCCTTGCCGCCGGACAGGCACACCATGACCTTGTCGCCGTCTTCGATCATGTTGAAGTCGCCGATCGCCTGCCCGACCAGGCGGCACAGCCGTTTGTGCAGCTTGTTGTTTTCGTAGGCCGCTTTCTCCAACTGACGTGCCGTCATTGTGCCGGTTGCCGCATCGATCATGCGCGCTCCTTGAAGTGGAGCACCTCGACGCCCACCGAATCGCAGTCCGGGTACACGTCGGGCTTCTGCGTCGATACCTGCACCGCCCGCACCTTCGGATGGGCCAGCAGCGTGCGCGCAATGTCGTCGCACAGCGTTTCCTGCAACTGGGTGTGGCCCTGCCCGATACGCTGAACGATGGTTTCCCGGATGAAATCGTAGTCCACCACCTCGTCCAGTTCGTCCTGCGTCGGGGTTGATTCGACCAGCGGCACGTACAGCTCGACGTTGAACAGCACGCGCTGCTCGCCGCGTTTTTCGAAATCGTGCACGCCGATATTGCTCATCACCTGGAAATTCCGCAGGAAGACGCGGCGACAATCGGAAAGGGAGGGATGCATCAGCAGGGAAGTCATGGATTGAGTATTCGCTTGTAGTGTGCTGTTCAGTTTGCGACGAACATCACGTCGCGGTTCATCGGCACCAGGTGCTGACCGCCGTCGACCAGCAGCGTGGTGCCCGTCACGCCGCGCGCATTCGCGAGATAGCACGCGGCCTGCGCAATGTCTTCCGGCGTGCTGCTCTTGCCAAGCACGGTCTGCCGGTGCGCCCGCTCGAAGCCGTCTTCGGTCTGGTCGCCCGACACCAGGGTCAGCCCCGGAGCCAGTCCAACCACTCGCAACTTCGGTGCCAGCGACATCGCCAGCATCGTGGTCGCTGTTTGCAGCGCCGCCTTGGACAGCGTGTAGGACAGGAAATCCGGGTTCATGTTGGACAGCTTCTGGTCGAGCAGGTTGATCACCACTGCCTGTTCACCGTCCGGTGTCGCTTCATGCAGCGCCTGCGCGAGCAGGATCGGTGCGGCCAGGTTGCAGCGCATGTGCGCATCGAGCCGGGCGTGGCCGAAACTGCCGACGTCATCATATTCGAACAGCGAGGCGCTGTTGACCACGCAACCGAGGGAGCCGAGCTGCCCGAT
>JAIXTG010000388.1 GCA_027484285.1 Oxalobacteraceae bacterium
ACGTGCGTCGGGCGGCCCAGCTCGAGCATCACGTAATTTGAAATATCAACCAGCGCCGAAATCGGACGCTGTCCGCTGCGCTCCAGCCGCTGCTTCATCCATGCAGGCGTCTCTGCGCGGGCATTCAGCCCGCGAATCACGCGCCCGGAGAAGCGGCCGCACAAATCGGGCGCGCTGATTTTTACCGGCAGTTTCTCGTCAAGGTTGACTTCAACCGGCCTGAACGCTGGCGTCTGCAGCGGCATGCCGGTCAGCGCAGCGACCTCGCGTGCCACGCCCAGCACCGACAGGCAGTCGGCGCGATTGGGGGTCAGCTTGATCGTGAATTTCAGGTCATTCAGCTGGTAGTGGTCGCGGAAATTCTGGCCAACCTGCGCGGCTTCCGACAGCTCCAGCAGGCCGCCCTGCTCATCCGACAGCTTCAGTTCGCGCGCCGAGCACAGCATGCCCTGCGACTCCACGCCGCGCAGCTTGCCGACCTTGATCTCGAACGGCTTGCCATCCTCGCTAGGCGGCAGCTTTGCACCCGGCAGTGCACAGGGCACTTTCATGCCGGCGCGCACGTTGGGGGCGCCACAGACGATGTTGAGCAAGGTGCCGGTACCGGCGTCGACCTGACACACATTCAGGCGATCGGCATTCGGATGCTTTTCAACATGCATCACCTGTGCAACGACCACATGGTTGAACGGCGGGGCCACGGGCTCGACGTCCTCGACCTCGAGGCCAGCCATGGTCAGCAGGTGCGACAGTTCATCCGAAGTCAGCTTCGGATCGACCATCGTGCGCAGCCAGTTTTCTGAGAATTGCATCGCTTGCGTCCGGTGAAAACGTGTTCAGGTTCAGTTGAATTGCTGCAGGAAGCGCAGGTCGCCTTCGTAAAACAGGCGCAGGTCATTGATCCCGTAGCGCAGCATGGTCAGTCGCTCGAGGCCGGAGCCGAATGCGAAGCCGATGTATTGCTCGGGGTCGAGGCCCATGTTGCGAAGTACCGTCGGGTGCACCTGGCCTGCGCCAGACACCTCGAGCCAGCGTCCCTTGAGCGGACCGGAACCGAACGCGATGTCGATCTCGGCCGACGGCTCGGTGAACGGGAAATAGGAAGGGCGGAAGCGCACCTGCAGATCGTCTGTTTCGAAGAAAGCCTTCACGAAGCCGAGGTACACGCCCTTCAGGTCCGCAAAGCTGATGTCAGTGTCGATCCACAGGCCTTCCACCTGGTGGAACATGGGTGAATGGGTCGCATCGCTGTCTACGCGGTAGGTGCGGCCGGGCGCAATCACCTTGATGGGCGGACGGTTCATCTTCGCGTACCGTACCTGCATCGGGCTGGTGTGCGTGCGCAGCAGCAGCGGCTTGCCGCTGCTGTCCTTGCCATCCACATAAAAGGTGTCCTGCATCGAGCGCGCCGGGTGGTTCTCCGGGCTGTTCAGTGCAGAGAAATTGGTCCAGTCGGTTTCGATTTCCGGCCCATCGGCCACGTCGAAGCCGATCGACGCGAAGATCTGTTCGACGCGCTCCCAGCTGCGCATTACCGGATGAATGCCACCGACGCCACGGCCGCGACCAGGCAAGGTCACGTCGATGGCCTCCGCGTTCAGCCGCGCCTGCATCTGCGCATCGGCCATCGCAGCGCGACGTGCATTCAGCAATGCCTCGATGCTTTCCTTGGCCTGGTTGATCACCGCGCCCTGCGCGCGGCGCTCTTCCGGCGCCAGCTTACCGAGACCCTTCATCTGCTCGGTGATCTGGCCGGTCTTGCCGAGATACTTCGCTTTTGCGTTCTCCAGCGCAGCCGGGTCAGGTGCCGCGGCGAAGTCGGCCTCAGCGGCGATCACGAGTTGTTCCAGTGAGCTCATCAGTCTCCAGCCCGGTGGGGATCTTGTCGAAAAAATGAAACGGGGCACAGGCTGTTAAACCTCTGCCCCGCCGATGGTGCCGTCGCGAGTCGCCTGCGCGACCCGGTCTGCTGCTTACGCAGCGATGGTGGCTTTCACCTGATTGACGATGGCTGCAAAGGCAGCCTTGTCCATCACCGCCATGTCAGCCAGCACCTTGCGGTCGAGGCCGATGGCTGCCTTTTTCAGGCCGTTCATGAATTTGCTGTAGGTCAGGCCGTGCTCGCGAGTAGCCGCGTTGATACGGGTGATCCACAATGCGCGGAACACGCGCTTCTTGTTGCGGCGGTCGCGGTAGGCGTACTGGCCGGCGCGCATGACGGCCTGCTTGGCAACGCGATAGACGCGGCTGCGGCGACCACGATAGCCTTTGGCGGCATCGAGGACTTTCTTGTGACGGGCCCGTGCGGTTACCCCACGTTTAACTCTTGGCATTGTCTGCTCCTGTTGTCAGAGTGAGGTTAGGCGAAGGGCATCATTGCGCGGATCGAGTTCATGTTGGTCTCATGAACGTCAACCGCTCCACGCAACTGGCGCTTGTTCTTGGTGGTCTTCTTGGTCAGGATGTGGCGCTTGAAAGCCTGGCCACGCTTGACGGTACCGCCCGGGCGAACGCGAAAACGCTTCTTCGCGCTGCTCTTGGTCTTCATTTTTGGCATGACAAAATCCGCCCATCAAAGGGCAGCTCCATTTTTGTGACGATTACAGGTGGCAGCAACCGCTGCACTTGGATGCCTGCACTCGCTTCTCGCGACGACAGATTCGAGTCCGCCGCCGATTGGCCCCTGCAGCAACGCAGGGGCGCAAATTCTAGCAGAAAACCTTTTGCCTACCCAGCCTGCCGGCCGGGCGCGGCTTACTTCTTCTTCTTGGGGGCCAGCACCATCACCATCTGCCGGCCTTCCATTTTCGGGAACTGCTCGACCTGACCGTAGGGTTCAAGGTCTGCCTTCAGCCGCTCGAGCATCCGCACGCCGATCTCCTGGTGGGCCATTTCGCGGCCCCGGAAACGCAGGGTGATCTTGGTCTTGTCGCCCTCGTCCAGGAACTTGATCAGGTTGCGCAGCTTGATGTTGTAGTCGCCATCATCGGTGCCCGGCCGGAATTTGACCTCCTTCACGGAGATCACTTTCTGCTTCAGCTTAGCCTCGTGCAGGCGCTTCTGCTCCTGGTACTTGAACTTGCCGTAGTCCATCAGACGGCAGACAGGAGGTTGCGCAGTCGGCGCGATCTCGACCAGGTCGACGTTCGCTTCTTCCGCGAGGCGGAACGCCTCGTTCAGGCTGACGATGCCCAGAGGTTCGTTTTCGACGCCTGAGAGGCGCACCTGGGACGCAGTGATTTCACCGTTGATGCGGTGCGACTTGTCAGTAGCTATTGCAGTGTCCTTGAAAAATCCAATAAATATGCCGTGCTCTTGCTTCGAGACAGCCTGACGGCAATCCGTCAGGCCTTGGCGGCAATCTCCTCACGGAGACGCTCGACCAGACTGTCGATGGACATCACGCCCAAGTCGACATTGCCTCGCGCACGCACGGCCACGGTGTTCGCATCCCGCTCCTTGTCGCCGACCACGATAATGTAGGGCAGCTTCTGAACCGAATGCTCGCGTATTTTATAGGTTATTTTCTCGTTCCGCAAATCGGCCTGAACTCTAAACCCTTGTTTTTTCAGGGCTTGCTCAAGGTTTTTCGCATAATCGGCCTGGCCTTCGGAGATATTCAGGATCGATACCTGCACCGGCGCCAGCCACAGCGGCAAAGCGCCCGCATGGTTTTCGATCAGCATTCCGATGAAACGCTCGAGCGACCCGAGGATCGCCCGGTGCAGCATCACCGGCACTTTGCGCGTATTGTCCTCGGCCACATACTCTGCCTCGAGGCGTACCGGCATTGAAAAATCGACCTGGATCGTGCCGCACTGCCATGGACGACCGATTGCGTCTTTCAGCGTGTATTCGATTTTCGGCCCATAAAATGCGCCCTCGCCCGGCGTGATCTCGTACTCGCAGCCTGAGCGCTTGAGCGACTCGATCAGCGCGTTCTCGGCTTTGTCCCACAGTTCGTCCGAGCCGACCCGCTTTTCGGGGCGGGTCGCGACTTTGTAGATCACCTCGTTGAAACCGAAGTCGCGATACACACGCTGCAGCAGCGAGGTGAATGCCACGCACTCGTCGAGGATCTGGTCCTCGGTGCAGAAAATGTGCCCGTCATCCTGCGTGAATCCGCGCACGCGCATCATGCCGTGCAGCGAGCCGGACGGTTCATTGCGGTGGCACTGGCCGAACTCGCCATATCGCAGCGGCAGGTCGCGATAGGAGTGCATGTTCGACCGGAAGATCTGCACGTGCCCCGGGCAATTCATCGGCTTCAATGCATACGCACGGTTCTCGGAATCCGTGGTGAACATGTTGTCCTTGTAATTGTCCCAATGCCCGGATTTCTCCCACAGGCTGCGATCGAGAATCTGCGGCGCCTTGACTTCCTGGTAGCCGTTGTCCTGATAGACATGCCGCATGTACTGCTCGACCTGTTGCCAGATGGTCCAGCCTTTCGGATGCCAGAAGATCAGTCCCGGCGCCTCGTCCTGAAAATGGAACAGGTCGAGCTGGCGACCGAGCTTGCGGTGGTCACGCTTCTCAGCCTCCTCCAGCATGTGCAGGTAGGCTTCCTGGTCTTCCTTCTTCGTCCACGC
>JAIXTG010000418.1 GCA_027484285.1 Oxalobacteraceae bacterium
CCCTGCCCGTTTTCGCGTGCATATATGGCGCTGACATTGTCGACCGGGATCTCCAGCTCGCGAGCCACGCCACCAAACCGGGCCTTGAAACTGATCAGGTCATTGTCCATTTTCAGGTTGCCGGTCGCTTCAAAACTGATGTTCAGTACGATCTCGCCCTTTTTCACGAATTCCATCGGCACCCTGGTGTGCGCGTCCACGGTGACGACGATATACGGCGTGTAGCCGTTATCGGTGCACCACTCATAGAGCGCACGCAGCAGGTAAGGCTTGGTCGACGTTTCGTTCATGGGAGACGGATCAGCGACGCATCACCTTTTCGGACGGTGTCAGGGCCTCGATGTAAGCCGGGCGCGAGAAGATGCGTTCAGCATACTTCATCAGAGGTGCGGCCGTCTTCGAGAGTTCGATGCCGTAATGATCGAGGCGCCACAGCAGCGGCGCAATCGCGACATCAAGCATCGAGAATTCATCACCGAGCATGTACTTGTTCTTCAGGAACAGTGGTGCCAGCGTGGTCAGGCGATCCCGGATTTCGGCGCGCGCCTTTTCATGGGCCTTCTCGGCGGTGCGCGACTTCTCGTTTTCGAGCGTGTGCACGTGGATGAAGAGCTCTTTTTCGAAATTGAACAGCATCAGGCGCGCACGTGCGCGCATCAGCGGATCAGCCGGCATCAGCTGCGGATGAGGAAAGCGCTCATCAATGTACTCGTTGATGATGTTCGACTCGTACAGCACCAGCTCGCGTTCAACCAGGATGGGCACCTGACCGTACGGGTTCATGGTGGAAATGTCTTCCGGCTTGTTGAACAGGTCCACATCACGAATCTCGAAGTCCATGCCTTTTTCGAACAGGACCAGACGGCAGCGCTGAGAGAACGGGCAAGTTGTGCCCGAGTAGAGAACCATCATGTTTGCAGTTCCTTGAAACAAATAGGGTGAGGCGGCAACCGCCTCACCCTGCATACGAATATCTGTTCGTTCGGCCGTCTGTCGAGACCCGGGATCCGAGATTCAACTTTCGCCCCGAACGAGCAGCACTTGCTTATTTAACTTCTTTCCAGTACGAAGCGTTCAGACGCCAGGTCAGGAAGACCAGCAGGGCCAAGAACAGCAGCACCCAGACACCAATCTGCTGGCGCTTGGATTTCACCGGCTCGGCCATCCACTCCATGAAGCCGACCAGGTCAGCCATCTCGGCGTCGTAGGCCTGCGAGCTCAGCTTGCCGGGCGTGACCTGCTCGAATCCGGCGAAGCTGTGCACGGTCTTGCTCGGATCGTGCGGATCCTTTTCCTCGACGAACTTGGCTTTGCGTACCCCTTGCAGTTCCCACAGCACATGCGGCATGCCGACACCCGGGTAGACGAGATTGTTCCAGCCGGTCGGGCGGGACTCATCCTTGTAGTAGGTGCGCAGGTAGGTATACACATAGTCGGCACCGGTGCCGGCGTTCGAGGCTTTCGCCCGCACGATCACCGACAGGTCCGGGGGAACGCCGCCAAACCAGGCCTTCGCATCCTTGTCGGACATGCTCGTCTTCATCAGGTCACCGACCTTATCCGACGTGAACAGCAGATTTTCGCGGATCTGGTCGTCAGACAAACCGATCTTGCGCAAACTGTTGTACCGAACCAGCGATGCGGAGTGGCAGTTCAGGCAGTAATTCACGAACAGGCGGGCACCGTTCTGCAGGGCGGACAAGTCCGAACTGCGATCCGGTGCGCGGTCCAGCGGGAAGCCGCCCTCGGAAGCCAGAGCAAGTGCCGGAACCAGAGCGACCACCGCCAGCAGTTTTTTCAGGAGGTTCATTGTTATTTTCCTTTGCGACTCAGTGCGGCTGGAAGGTCACGCGGTTCGGGACCGGCTTGAACTTGCCCATGGTGCTCCACCACGGCATCAGCATGAAGAAGCCGAAGTAGATGAGGGTGCAGATCTGCGCAACCAGCGTGCGGCCCGGGGTCGGCGCCTGGACGCCGAGGTAACCGAGCACGACGAAGGCAATGCCGAACACCACGTAGACCCACTTGTGCCAGTCCGGACGGTAGCGGATGGATTTCACCGGCGAGTGATCGATCCACGGCATGGCCGCGAGAATCAGCACCGATACGCCCATCAGCACCACACCCCAGAACTTCGCATCGAACACCAGCATCAGGACAGCCGCAACGACAGCACCGGCCATCACCGCGGTCTTGATGGTGCGGGACAGGCGGGTCTTCAGCGCAATCAGCACGGCGTAGGCGACCACACCGACGATCAGGGCGTACATGAACTGGGAAGTCGTTGCACGCAGGATCGAATAGAACGGCGTGAAATACCAGACCGGTGCAATGTGCGGCGGCGTCTTCAGCGGATCTGCCGGCAGGAAGTTGTTGTACTCAAGGAAGTAGCCGCCAAACTCCGGCGCAAAGAAAATCACTGCGCTGAAGATGAACAGGAAGCAGGAGACGCCGAAGATGTCCTTGGTCGTGTAGTACGGATGCGAAGGAATCGTATCCACGCCATGGCCATCCGGACCCAGGTTTTCCTTGACTTCGATGCCGTCCGGATTGTTCGAACCGACTTCATGCAGCGCGATCAGGTGGGCGACCACCAGGCCAAGCAGCACCAGCGGGATCGCAATCACGTGGAAGGCGAAGAAGCGGTTCAGCGTTGCATCCGACACCACGTAGTCGCCGCGGATCCACAGCGACAGGTCCGGACCAATGAACGGGATCGCACCGAACAGGTTCACGATCACCTGAGCGCCCCAGTAGGACATCTGTCCCCACGGCAGCAGGTAACCGAAGAACGCTTCAGCCATCAGGCACAGGAAGATGCCGACGCCAAACAGCCAGATCAGCTCGCGCGGTTTGCGATACGAGCCGTACAGCAGGCCGCGGGTCATGTGCAGATAGACCACGATGAAGAACGCGGAAGCGCCGGTCGAGTGCATGTAGCGGACCAGCCAGCCCCACGGCACTTCGCGCATGATGTACTCAACCGAAGCAAATGCGAGATTGGCATCCGGCTTGTAGTTCATCACGAGGAAGATGCCGGTGACGATCTGGATCACCAGCACCAGCGCAGCCAGCGAGCCGAACAGGTAGAACACGTTGAAGTTTTTCGGCGCGTAATACTTGCCCCACTGGTCGTTCCACAGCTTGGTCGCCGGAAAACGCGCGTCAACCCACGCCATCGCCTTCTGTGCGGCCGGCGCATCAGCCGGCAGTTTTTTCTCGATGAATGCCATGATCAAGCCTCGCCTTTCTCGTCTTTGCCAATCACGATGCGGGTATCACTCAGGTACATGTGGCGCGGCACCTCGAGATTGTCCGGCGCCGGCACGTTCTTGAACACGCGACCGGCGAGGTCGAAAGTCGAGCCATGGCACGGGCACAGGAAACCGCCCTGCCAGGTGTCCGGCAGCGAGGGTTGGGCACCGACCTGAAACTTGGTGCTCGGCGAACAGCCGAGATGCGAGCAGATGCCAACGGCGACCAGCACCTCGGGCTTGATCGAGCGGTGCTGGTTGCGCGCGTATTCCGGAGTCAATTCGTTGGGATTGCGCTCCGACTTCGGATCCGCAAGTTCTGCCTCGGTCTTGCTCAGCGAAGCGACCATCTCCGGCGTACGCCGGATCACCCATACCGGCTTGCCGCGCCACTCGACCGTCTTCATCTCGCCCACTTTGAGGTCGGCGATATCGACTTCGACCGGCGCACCGGCTGCCTTCGCGCGCTCGGAGGGTTCGAAGGTTGAAACAAAGGCGCCGGCACCTGCCAGCCCTGCTACGCCACCAGCCGCGCAGGTCGCAACCAGCAAGCCGCGCCGACCCGCGTCGACCTGATTTTCGTCACTCATGACAACCCCAATCAATGAAAGTGCAATTTTTTCGGAACTCCCAGCAACCTTACATTATATCGGAGGCGTGAATCGGTGGTAAGGCGACCTCGCGTCACGGATAGCAAATTGGCATGCGCTCCCCATAAAAGGGCGCGAAATGAACGAACATCAAGTTTAATTATTTGCAACAGGCCGGCATCAAACGCCTGAATTCACCTCAGATCGCCCCGCGCCAGCGCATTTGCGGATGCTCGATCGGAATCAGGCCGCGACGCTGGGCCTCGATGATGGCCTCGGTGCGCGAATGCACTGAAAGCTTGGCGTAGATATGCTTGATGTGGGTCTGGACCGTCCCGATCGACAATCCGAG
>JAIXTG010000366.1 GCA_027484285.1 Oxalobacteraceae bacterium
ACGCCCTGTCTTCGATCGGAACGCCGACAACAGCGTCCGGTTGCGGCCATCCTGCCCGACCGGCACGTCGTTGTTCTTCATGGCCGAGAGCGTCTTGCGCAGCTCACGCAGGGGTCGCAGTTGTGGGTAGGCGAGCGCTTGCTCCTTGAAGGTCTCGTCCTTCGTCTCGGGCCGCCCCTGCGCTGTCAGCGGCCACGGAATGCGCTGTGCCGCAAGGTAGGCAGCGAACTTCTTCTCATTGAACGCCTCGCCGACATACACGCCGTAGCCGCGATCGACGTGCTGGATCAACTGCTGCTTCAATGTCACCCACTGCCGGCTCAGGTGCAGGAAGGTCGGGTGGTCGACCGGTATGCCGCGACACTCGATGTCGGCAGCTGCCACCATGAACCGTCCGTACAACAAGTCCCGCGGCAGGCGCATGGCAGGCAGCAGCTTCGGCAACAAGCCCTCTAACGCGATGACATCGGATTCGCAGTACGCGAGGATGTCGATCTGATCCGAGGCGCTCCACGGCGCCCCTCGCAGGATGCGCTGGCGCATTGCTTCCTTGTCGATCCCCGGGTCGGGGCAGCCATAGACCGCCAGCGCGCTTAATAGCCCATGCCCTTCGCCATACGGCAGCCCGTTCGTCGCACACCGGAACACGGTGAACAAATCGAGCACGTTGACCGGAGGCGACCACCCTAGGGAAGAAAAGCAGCCCAGTTCGGCTGACGCATAGTAGGCAACCATCAAGGCCGTCGCATCGGTGGGAAACGGCGGCTGCACCATCGCAGTCAGCTGCGATTGCCAGAGGCGGTGGGTACGGCCCGTGAAGTATTCGCGGGCCACCATGCAAACCACCTGCGGGACATTGCCCTCATGGTGGTTCACCGGATGGAACTCGAAATCCACGAGCCATACGCCGCCAGGATAAGCCTGGCGATCGATCATGCCGCCCCCTGCAAGGCTTGGATGATCGGATGGTCGACCGTCGTAATAATGCGACCTTTAAAGGCCAAATTGAGGATGTCGTTATCGGTCAGCGCCGGCCAGACCGGCGCAGCCAGACTACCCACAGCTTCGTACGCGAGGTACCCCATCACGTCTTGGCTCCAGACGATTTGTACCCATGCACGCTTGGCCTGCTCGAGCGCAAGCTCGAGACTATCGGCCGAGCTATGGCGGTGCCCATTTGTCCGCTGTTCATTCAACGGTAGCAAGAACAGCTGGTTACTCCGGTTGATCGCGAGGTAGAAGCTGTATGCCTTCGCGTGATGGGGTACCAGCAGCTCGACCCCGTTAGTTACCAGGTAATAGCCGACTCCTTGTCCACCGTCGATCGCAAACGCGCTGTACGGAAAGGCGGGGCGCGTCGCGCAGACCTGGATGAACTGCGATTTCTTGGGCTTCATGATCGGGATCGACGTAATCAACGGTTTGACGCCGACGGTAGCAGTCGCCGCGGGATTGATACGCAGTGCATTCAGGTCGATGCCGTCGATGATCAAATTGCCTTGGCTATCTTCGATCGGGCGGGTGGGCGCCGCTCCTTGGGTAGCCGGTACCGCCGTGCTACGGGCGTTGTCGGTGTCGACCTCGTTGGACAACACAGTATTCATTAGTGAGGTTTGCTGGTCAGTCATGTCGTTTCCTTTGCGTGAGGGTTCAGGGGTGGAGAGTGCTGCGCTGGCATCCGCTGCTTCTGGGTTAGCGCTCTCCAGAGGATGGGAGGGGGTCTTCATCGTCATACCTCGACGGTAGTCAGGTTGCTCTGGCGGCTACGGACGAAGCACGTCCGCAGCCATTGCTGGATTTCGGCTTCAATCCACGCCACCGACTGCGCCCCCACCTTCAGCGGCCGGGGGAACGTGCCCTCGGCGATGCGTCGGTAGATCGTGGCAGTGGACAGGCCGATGCGTTGTCGTACGGCGGGCAGCCGCAATAGCACGGTGGATTCCGTCAGGTCTTCAAGCTCGTACATGAGTTTCTCCAAGAGAAGGATGGTTGCCGCATCAAAACGCTTGCTGCGGTACCCACTTCGTTCGCCACAGCGGCAAAACCTCTCGAAGATTCCCCGGGGTCTACGCGTAGGTACCCCGGTCTGCGCGTAAACCAAGACCCCACAGGGGGGAACTTCAGGTCAGAGCGTTGAACAGATGAAAACTAAATTACGGCGAGGAAGAGCAACCAGCGACCACAGGGCTGGTGCGCAAAGAGAAAACTGAAGGGACTGAGGGCCGATCACCCCAGTGAGGGAAGGCGATCTTTATCCTTCCGCTTGTTCTTCGGCGGTGGCGGAGGTAACTCTTTCGGATAGCTCACAAGGATCCAGAACAGGAGCTTGGGTGCCGAGTAATAGGTCGGATTGTTTTTTACCTCAGTGTGTAACACGGGGGGCACGCGGTCAGCCAACGCGGGAGCTAATTGTTGCGCGTACAAATTCACTTCCTCTTCAGTGTAAAAGCTGCGTACCGAAGTTTGTTGCACGACCCAGTTCCTAACCGCCAGTTGCTCGGTAGATAACGGTGCTTCCTTTTCGTATTGCTTGATGTAGCCATCAATCGTTTCGGGTTCAGGCTCGCGGTAACAGTTATGAAGATCTTTAGCAATGTGGGCCCGCGATTTCTTCCCGCGGAGGGTCCGGTACGTGCGTTCGTAGCGCGCCAGTACCATCGCATGCAGCGGCCGAGTGTTTTTTTCATGCCGAGCATGGAGCGCTCGGCGGGGCTGGGCCAGTCCGGGGTCACCGAGGTGCGGGTCCAGTAATCGCTGCAGGCCGGCGGCAAAATCCGCTGCAGGTGCGGTCACCATTTCCTCCGGCAGCAAAGCCTCAAGCCGGCGACACCAGTAGGCCTGTGCCAGTGCCTCGGTGGCCCACAGCGTGTACAACACGGCCAGCCGCAGAGTCATCTCCATCACATCGCGTGCGTATCGGGCGGATACTTGTGAGTGCTCCGTCGTCTTGCCGGCAGGCCGACTAAGCGGGACCTGGGTTACCTGATGCGCTGACCGCGCATACGACCATGCCACCGCCGCCAAGCATTCGCTAGGCCGCGCCTTGCCCACCCCGACCAATGACAACGCTTGCTGCAGTCCCGGATCTTCCTGAAGCGCCTCGAGTACCAACTCTGCCGGTGTAGGAGATTCGTATCCTTTCGTAGCACCTTTCGGAGCGGCTGCCCGCTCGCTCGCTTCCGCGGTGACTAGGTCGAGGCTGACTGATGCAATGAGCACCGCATCGTCGAGCGTCCGGTCGCTCAGCAGCTGCCGCGCCTGCTCGACCATCCGCGGAATGTCCGGCACCAATGAAGCTTGCAGCGGTTGCAGCAGTCCAACGTCGTTATGTTTCATAACTCGGTCGGTGCAGCCAACAAGCTATGGCTTGGATTCATCGCGGCAGTGCTCCAGGTAGTCCGCCCAGTCTTGCATCATCTGTGTACGCTGCGGCAGGTACTGCGCATAGTTATAGGCCGCCGATACTGCATCTCGCTGCTGATGCGCAAGCTGCAGCTCAATCTGTTCGTGCGGGTAGCCTTGTTCATGCAGAAGAGTCGACGCAATGCCACGAAACCCGTGGCCGGTCATTCTGCCCTTGTAGCCAAGGCGCTCCAAGGCTTTCAGGATCGTGTTGTTGCTGATCGGCTTTAACGGCTTGTCGCCGCGCCGCTGGCCCGGAAACAGAAACGGTGTCGTACCCGAGACACGGTGCAGGGTTCGCAGTAGTTCCACTGTTTGCCGCGCCAGCGGCACGATATGAACGGAGCGCATCTTCATCCGCTGGGCCGGAATCCGCCATTGGGCCGTTGCGAAATCGATTTCATGCCAGCTGGCTTCGATCAACTCTCTGGTACGCACAAACGTCATCGCCAAGAGCTTCATCGCAATCCGCGTGCCCGGACCGCCGCGGTACCCATCAATGGCCCGCAGCAAGTCGGGGAATTCCTTTTCATCGACCCGCGCGTAGTTGGTCTTGGCATGGGAGGCTAGAACGTCGCTCGGCTTGAAATCCGACGCCGGGTTGCGTAGGGCATGCCCATGAGCGACTGCATGGCGCAGCACGGCGCTGATAATTTGATGCGTGCGGTAGGCGAGATCGGTCACTCCCCGGTTCTGCATGGCTGTCAACAGCTTGACGATCTCCGGAGCCTGCAGGTCGGCCACCGGGCGGCTACCCAGAAGCGGCAAGATGTTCGCGTCGAGCCGCCGTTCGGTGTAGCCGACATGCCGGACCGTTTTCCCTACCCGCCAGATCGCCAGCCATTGCCGGGCCACGGTTTCAAAGGTCGGGCAGGTCGGTGCGGAGGGTGATAGGTCTTGCTTAGCCGCCATCGGGTTGATGTGCCGGGCAAGCAGTTTGCGTGACGCATCGCGCCTGTCGCGCGCTTCAGCAAGGGTAACGTCGGGGTAACGGCCGAGCGATTCGGTCTGCTCCTTGCCGTCGAACCGAAAGCGAAATTGCCAGAGCTTCGAGCCGTTCTTACGGATTAACAAGTGCAACCCGCGCTCGTCGGTGAGCTTGTAGTCTTTGTCCGCAGGTTTCGCCGTGCGAACCTTTACGTCGGTCAATCCAGCCATCGTCCGCTCCGAATGCGGGTAACGACATCAATCAACTCGGATAACGCGGTAATTGCCCGCACGGTTACCCGCACGAAGCATTAGATGGGATGAGAAGCGGTGAGATCCGCTGAGAAGACCAACACCTTCCGAATCAATGACTTAGATCGAATTCGGGAAGGGTTGAGAACAGCTGAGAAAGGGTAATGGCGGAGAGAGGGGGATTCGAACCCCCGATAGGCTATGAACCTATACACGCTTTCCAGGCGTGCGACTTAAACCACTCATCCATCTCTCCGGGATGCGTTGCAGGCACGTAAGCCCGAACGAAGCCCGCGATTATAGCAAAGCTTGGCCCCGGCCGGCTGCCTGGTTGCCGATGGCTCAACAAAAAAAAGCCGCCCCGCCCGAAGGCGGCGCGGCAATCCGGTAATAGGGCCATCGGAGTGAGCCCTACGACCTTCCCCCACAAACTTGCAGTGATACTAAGTACAAACTTCAG
>JAIXTG010000434.1 GCA_027484285.1 Oxalobacteraceae bacterium
GCCGGTTTCATCCCCGGCGTGCTGCTCTACCTGACTTTCTGGTTCCCGGCTGCCTGGCGCGGCCGCATCATCGCGCTCTTCCTGGCGGCGATTCCGATGTCGAACATCATCGGCGGCCCGCTCTCGGGATGGATCCTGTCGACCATGGGCGACGTGGGCGGCCTGCGCGGCTGGCAGTGGCTGTTCATCCTCGAGACGACGCCTTCGATCCTGCTCGGCCTCGCGGTGCTGAAATTCCTCGACGACCGCGTCGACGATGCGCGCTGGCTGAGCGACGAGGAAAAGGCAAAGATCCAGGCGGACATCGCGGCCGAGGCCTCCCCCGGCACCCAGCATGCCAGCGCCCTCGGCGCACTGCGCAGCGGCCGCGTCTGGATGCTCGGCCTCGCGTATTTCTGCATCGCCAGTGCGATCTACATCACCAGCTTCTGGATGCCGACGCTGATCAAGCAGCTCGGCGTGAATGACCCGCTGCAGATCGGCTGGCTGACCACGATCCCGTACACCGTCGCGATCGTCTCGATGATCCTCTGTAATGCCAGCGCCGACCGGCTGGCCGAGCGCCGCTGGCATACCGTCGTGCCTTGCCTCGCCAGTGCGCTAGGGCTGGCGATCGTCGCCTCGCCCGACATCGGCCTGGTGCTCGCGATGTTCGGCCTGGTGCTGGCTGCGGCCGGTGCGTCGACCGCGCAGGCAGCGTTCTGGAGTTTGCCGCCGGCCTTCCTGACCGGCGCCGGCGCAGCCGCCGGCATCGCGCTGGTGAATTCGCTCGGCAATGTGGCCGGCATGGCCAGCACCGCGCTGGTCGGCTGGATGACCGACCTGACCGGCAGCCCGAATGCCAGCCTGTACCTGTTCGCAGCCGTCGGCGTGTTCGGCGCCGTACTCGTGCTGCGGGTGCCGGCAAACATCGTCAATCGTTGAATACCCTGAAACAGAAAGACAGTCCCATGGACGCAAGCCACTACGGAACCCTGTACCAGTCGCTGCAGAAAGCAGCGGCGACCTATCCCGACCACTCCGCCTATGCGGTGCCGCCGGCCGCCGGCCGCAGCTACCACCCGGACGGCTGGGAGATCAGCTACCGCGACACGCTGGCCGAAGTCGAGCGCCTGAAGGCGATCTATGCGCAGGCCGGCTACGGGCTCGGTCATCGGGTCGCCATCCTGTTCGAGCAGCGTCCGGAATTCGTGTTCCACTACTTCGCGCTGAATGCGCTCGGCGTGTCGGTGGTACCGGTCAACCCGGATTACCGGCGCGACGAGATCCATTACCTGGTGGAGCACTCCGAGTCCTCGCTGATCGTGGGCGTCGATTCACGCACCGAAGACCTCGACAGCGTGGTCTGGATGCTGGGCGGTGCCTGCAGCCGCGTCTCCTTCGACCGCTTCCCCGACAAGGTGCCGGCGCCGCGCACGCCGGCGCGGCCGGGCGCACCGGATTACGCGACCGAAGCGGCACTGCTCTATACCTCCGGCACGACCGGCCGCCCCAAGGGCTGCATTCTGACCAATGAGTACTTCCACTCGTTCGGTGCCTGCTACCTCGGGCTGGGCGGCGCACTCACCATGCATGACGGCAAGGAGCGGATGTACAACCCGCTGCCTCTGCACCATGCGAACTGCCTGTCGATTTCGCTGCCGGCAATGCTGATGTCGGGCGGCTGCCTGATTTTCCCGGACCGCTTCCATGCGAGCACCTGGTGGAAGGACCTGGTCGCCAGCCGTGCGACTGTGGTGCAGTTCCAGGGCGTGATACCGAACATCCTGCTGAAGCTGCCCGAATGCCCGGAAGAGGCTCGGCACACCGTGCGCTTTGCGCTGTGCGCCGGCGTCGAGCCCAGCCTGCATGAACTGTTCGAGCAGCGCTTCAACCTGCCCGTGGTCGAGATGTGGTCGATGACGGAAGTCGGCCGCCTGATCAGCGACAACCACGCGCCGCGCGCGATCCACACGCGCGCCTTCGGCCGCGACAATCCCTGGGTCGAGGCCCGCATCATCGACGAGCAGGGCAATGAACAGCCGGCCGACACCCCGGGCGAACTGGTGATCCGGCACAGCGCCGACGCGCCGCGCAAGGGCTTCTTCTCCGGTTACCTGAAAAACGACGAGGCCACCGAGGAAGCATGGAAGAGCGGCTGGTTCCATACCGGCGATGCGGCCGTGCGCGATGCGTCCGGCATGCTCTATTTCATGGACCGCAAGAAAAACATCATCCGGCGCGCCGGCGAGAACATCGCCGCGGCCGAGATCGAGGCTTGCCTGAATGCGCACGCGAAAGTGCGGCAGGTAGCGGTGCTTGCCGCGCCGGACGAGGTGCGCGAGGAAGAGGTGATGGCCTGCGTGGTGGTGCGCGACGCCGCGGATATTGCCGACGACGCGAAGCGGCAGGCGCTGGCGCAATCGCTGTTCGACTGGTGCTATGAACGCATGGCCTATTTCAAGGCGCCGGGCTGGGTACTGTTTGTCGACAGCCTGCCGATGGGCACCTCGGCCAAAGTGCAGAAGATCCACATCTTCCCGCCCGGCGTCGATCCCCGCACGCAGCCCGGCGTGATCGACCTGCGCGCGCAGAAGAAACAGAAAAAAGTACCGACGCCCGCGTAAGCGCAGGCGGTCACACGAAAGCGAGAACGAACGATGCAAGCCCCGCAAATCCACCCTGACATGGCCGCCGGCGTGATCGCGCGCTTCCTGAAGGCGCGCGGCGTCGACCGCATATTCGCCCTGTGCGGCGGCCACATCATGCCGATCTGGATGCAGTGCGATGCGGCCGGCATCCGCATCATCGACGTGCGCGACGAGCGTGCTGCGGTGTATATGGCGCACGCGCACAGCGAACTGACCGGGCGACTGGGCGTGGCACTGGTGACCGCCGGGCCCGGCATGACGAATGCCATGACCGGCATTGCGAATGCCCACACCTCGCGCGCCTCGGTGCTGGTGCTGTCGGGCTGCCCGCCGCGTGCACAGGAGAACCGCGGCGCGCTGCAGGACATGCCGCATGTCGACATGGTGCGTCCGATCACCCGCTATGCGCGCACGGTGCGCGAGCCCTCGCTGGTGCTGCAGGAACTGGATGAAGCGGTATCGCGCGCACTGGGCGAGGGCGGCGATCCGGGGCCGGTGTATGTCGACTTTCCGGTCGACACCCAGCGCGGCATCGTGCCGAAGGTGCTGCAGCGCGACGAGCACCTGCTCGGCAGGCCACCGAAAGTGGTGCTGCCGGACGCGGCGACTATCGAGGCTGCCGTCGACCTGCTGTGGAGCGCGAAGAAGCCGCTGGTGATTACCGGCCGCGGCGCCCGCGGCGCAGGCGCCGAAATCCGCCGGCTGCTGGATGCGACCGGCGCGCTCTACCTCGACACCGGCGAAAGCCGCGGCCTGGTGCCGGACAGCCATCCGTCCGTGGTCAGCGCCATGCGCGGCACGGTGATGGGCGATGCCGACCTGGTGATCACGATCGGGCGCAAGCTGGATTTCCAGCTCGCCTACGGATCGCCTGCGGTGTTCGGCGAGGCGCGTTTCCTGCGCATCTCGAATACCGCTTCCGAGCTGCGCGACAACCGGCGTGGCGAGGTCGAATTGCTCGGCACGCCGGCAGCGGCGATTGCTGCCATGCTTGATCTGGCACAAACGCGCACTGCTGCCACCGACCGCGACTGGGCGCAGGGCCTGCGCCGCCAGCATGAAGCGCGGGCGGAGAAGCTGCGCGCGACGATGGCGGCGGCGCCGTCGGATGCGGACGGCCACATCCATCCCAACCGCGTGCTGCACGAACTGCAGCAGCGGCTCGCGCCGGACGCGATCGTGGTCGCCGATGGCGGCGACTTCCTCAGCTTCGCGCGCGTCGGCCTGTCGGCCGCGACCTACCTCGATCCTGGCTCGCTCGGCTGCATCGGCATCGGCACGCCATTCGGCGTGGCGGCCAGCCTGGCTTTTCCGGAACGACAAGTGGTGGTGGCGACCGGCGACGGCGCTTTCGGCTTCAATGCGATGGAGATCGATACTGCAGTGCGGCATGGCGCGAAGCCCCTGATCGTGGTGGCCAACAATGGTGCATGGCAGATCGAGGTGCATGACCAGCAGGACAGCTTCGGCAAGGTGGTCGGCACCCGCCTGCAGCTGTCGGACCATGCAGCGATGGCGCGCGCATTCGGCATGCATGGCGAGCGGGTCGAGCGCGCCGAGGACCTCGGGCCTGCGATCGATCGCGCCCTGAAAAATTTGCCGGCAATGCTTGACGTTCTGGTATCACCCGAGGCAAAGTCCTCGGACGGCAAATCCGGTCTCGCATGGGTACCCGACCTGCAGCCGCTCGGCGCCTGGGAAGCGTCCGAGCAAGCATGGCGCGCGTCGGCCCAAAACGATAACCAATAACGAACCGAGAGGAGATGACCATGGATGCTGTTGATTCACGCCGCCGCCTGCTGCTGAAAGCCACCGGTGCTTCCGTCGCCGGTTGCTGCGCATTGCAGGCCGCGCCGGCCGCTGCGCAGGAAGCGCAGGGCATGGTGAAAGGCGACCTGCTGGTCGCCGCCAAGGGCGACGACACCAAACCGATCAAGGCCGAGGACATCAAGGCCGGCGCCAAGCCGGTGCTCGTCTGGCCGTATGACCTGAAAGAAAAAAAGCCGCGCAGCGATTCGCGCCTGAACAAGCTGCTGCTGCTGCGCCTCGACCCGGCCGACATGAGCGACGAGCTCAAGGCGCGTGCGCCCGGCGGCGTGGTGGCCTACTCATCGATCTGTACACACCAGGCATGCGATGTCACCGAGTATGTGGCATCCGAGAAGCTGCTCATGTGCTTCTGCCATTTTTCAAAATTCAACCCCGGCGACGGCAGTGTCGCGAAGGGACCGGCCGCCAAGAGCCTGCCCTACGTGCCCCTGGAAGAGAAGGACGGCTTCCTGGTCGTTGCCGGTGGTTTTTCCAACAAGCCGGGGGTCTGATACCGGGGGAAGATTTCAGAGGCGCTGATAAAGGCCGATGAAAAATAGCAGCCGCCATAAGCGGCGACATCAACATTGGAGGAGACACACATGAAATTGCGTAGCAAGCACCTTGCACTCGCGCTCAGCCTGCTGCCGATGGCGGCCATGGCCGAGGGACCGTCGGCAGCCAAAGGCCAGATGCCCTACAGCCCGGTGACCGATGCGCGGCTGCAGAACCCGGAAGCTCGCAACTGGCTCAGCTGGCGCGGCAACTACGGCAGCTGGGGTTATTCGGCGCTGGACAAGATCAATGACAAGAACGTCGGCAAACTGCAGCTGGCATGGTCGTATGCAACCGGTGTGACCGAAGGTCACCAGGCGCCGCCGATCATCAACGACGGCTACATGTATGTCACCACGCCGCAGAACCAGGTGATCGCGCTGAACGCGAAGACCGGTCAGGAAATCTGGCGTTACAAGAAAGAGATTCCGTCGGAGCTGTTCCAGCTGCATCCGACCAACCGCGGCGTCGCGCTGTACGGCGACAAGGTCTATGTCGCGACCACCGACTGCTACCTGATCGCGCTGGATGCGAAGAGCGGCAAGGTGCTGTGGCAGACCCAGATCGAAAACTGGAAGACCGGCTACTACATGACCCTGGCGCCGCTGGCGGCCAAGGGCAAGATCATGGTCGGCGTGTCGGGCGGCGAGTACGGCGTGCGCGGCTTCGTGGCCGGCGTCGATGCCGAGAGCGGCAAGATGGCATGGCGCCGTCACACCATCCCGGCACCGAACGAAATGGGCGGCGATACCTGGCCAAACAATGGTTCGTACAAGACCGGCGGCGGCTCGGTCTGGGTGACCGGCACCTACGATCCGAAAACCAATACCGCGTACTGGGGCACCGGCAACCCGGGCCCGTGGACGCCTGACCTGCGCCAGGGCGACAACCTGTTTGCGAGCTCGACGCTGGCACTCGACGTCAACACCGGCGAGATCAAGGGCTACCACCAGTATGCGCAGAACGACTCCTGGGACTGGGACGAAGTCACGCCGCCGCTGCTGATCGATGCGGACATCAACGGCAAGAAGACGCCGCTGGCAGTGCGCGCGGGCCGCAACGGCTACATGTGGGTGCTCGAGCGGACCAACACCGGTGCACTGAAGTATCGCAACGCATGGCCGTACGTCGGCAACAACGTGTTCAAGTCGCTCGACCCGAAGACCGGTCGTCCGGAATACGACATGTCGAAGAAGCCGTCGATGAGCCAGGGCGCGGCCTTCTGCCCGTCGCTGTGGGGCGGCAAGGACTGGCTGCCTGAGGCCTACAGCCCGAAGACCGGCCTGATTTACACTATGGCCAACGAGCACATGTGCTCCGAACTGCCGAAGGGCGAGCAGACCACCTACAAGGCGGGCGACCTGTTCATCGGCTTCCCGCTCGAAGGCGTGCTGACCAACGTTCGCCTTGGCCCGGGTGCGAAGGACCACATCGGCGAGATCCAGGCATGGGATCCGAAGACCGGCAAGCTGGTCTGGAGCACGAAGTACGCCGACCAGATCTGGTCGCCGACCTTCGTCACTGCCGGCAACCTGGTGTTCGCGGGCGGCCTGCCGGATCGCAAGTTCCGTGCACTCGACGCGAAGACGGGCAAGGAGCTCTGGTCCTACAGCGCGCCGTCGGGCGTGATCGGCGTGCCGAGCTCGTATGAGATCGACGGCGAGCAGTACATCGCCGTGCAGGCAGGCTGGGGCGTGGATGCACAGCGCCTGGCCGGTGCGATCGACCATGTGAAGGGCACCAACACGGTCGTTCCGCAGGGTGGCTCGCTGATGGTGTTCAAGCTGCCGAAGTAATCGTCGGCTGATCGCGTCCCCGGCCGGCGACGGCCGGGGCACGATAAACGTTGTTTCCGCTTTTGGCTTTAGCCGGTCCCCGCGGACCGGCTTTTTTTATCGACAGGATTGAGATGGACTTTTCACTGCCAGCTGAATTGATCGCGCTGCGCGACCGTGTGCGCAACTTCGTCGCCGAACAAGTCATACCGCTCGAGAACGACCCGCGCCAGGACAGCCATGGCCCGCACCGCGAACTGCGCGACGAACTGGTCGCGCGCGCGCGCGCCGCCGGCCTGCTGACGCCGCATGCGTCGCGCGAGCTGGGCGGACTGGGGCTGACGCACATCGAGAAGGCAGTGGTATTCGAAGAAGCCGGCTATTCGTGGCTGGGCCCGACTGCGCTGAACATCCATGCGCCGGACGAGGGCAACATCCACCTGATGGAAGAAGTCGCGACACCGGCGCAGAAAGAGCGCTGGCTGAAGCCGCAGGTCGAGGGCAAGACCCGCTCCTGCTTCTGCATGACCGAACCCGCGCCCGGCGCAGGCGCCGATCCCGGCAACATGAAAACCACTGCTGTGAAGGACGGCGACCACTATGTGATCAACGGCCGCAAATGGCTGATCACCGGTGCCGACGGCTCGGACTACGCGATCATCATGGCGCGCATGGAAGACGGCAGTGCGACCATGTTCCTGTCCGACATGGATGCGCCCGGCATCGAGGTGGTGCGCAACCTGGACGCAATGGACCGCTGCTTCTCCGGCGGCCACGGCGTGGTCGAGTTCACCAACCTGCGCGTGCCAGCCGCCGATGTGCTGGGCGAAATCGGCAAGGGCTTTCGCTATGCGCAGATCCGGCTCGCGCCGGCACGGCTCACGCATTGCATGCGCTGGCTGGGACAGGCGCGGCGCGCGCATGACGTCGCGCTCGACTATGTGCGCAAGCGCGAAGCGTTCGGCAAGCCGCTGGTCGAGCACGAAGGCGTCGGCTTCATGATTGCCGACAACGACATGGACCTGATGACGGCACGCCTGCACATCTGGCATACCGCATGGCTGCTGGACCGCGGCGAGAGGTGCAATTTCGAATCAAGCCGCTCGAAAGTGGTGTGCTCGGAAGCCGAGTGGCGCGTGGTCGACCGCTGCGTGCAGATCATGGGCGGCATGGGCGTGACCAACGATGCGCCGGTGATGCGCATCTTCACCGACATGCGTGCCTTCCGGATCTATGACGGCCCCAGCGAAGTGCATCGCTGGAGCATGGCGAAGAAACTCGCCGCCGGGGTGGCGCAATGAGCGGAACTGATCGCATTGCCTCGCTGTGCCGGCTGGACGGCAAGCGGGCACTGGTGACCGGCGCATCCAGCGGCTTCGGCGCGCATTTCGCGCAGCTGCTGGCCGATGCCGGCGCCGAGGTGGTGCTGGCCGCGCGCCGCGTCGACAAGCTGCGTTCGCTGGCGGAAGCATTGCAGGCGCAGGGGCAGGTGGCCTCGGTGGTGGAGATGGATGTATCGTCGGCCGCCAGCGTGAAGGCGGCTTTCGCGCAGACCGGCGCGTGCGATGTCGTGATCAACAATGCCGGCATTACCGTCACCCGCGGCCTGCTCGACCAGAGCGAGGCCGACTGGGACAGCGTGATCGACACCAACCTGAAAGGCGGCTTCCTGGTGGCCACCGAAGCGGCGCGCCTGCTGCGCGACGCCGGCAAGCCGGGCAGCATCGTCAACATTGCCTCGGTGCTGGGCGAGCGGGTGGCGGCCGGCGTTGCGCCGTACGCGATCTCGAAGGCCGGCGTGGTGCAGGCAACCAAAGTGATGGCGCTCGAGCTGGCGCGTTACCAGATCCGGGTCAATGCGCTGCTGCCGGGCTATGTGGTGACCGACCTGAACCGCGAATTCCTCGACAGCGAACCGGGACAGAAGCTGCGCCAGCGGGTGCCGACCCGGCAGTTCTGCCAGTTGTCCGACCTCGATGGTCCGCTGCTGCTGCTGGCTTCCGACGCCGGCGCCGGCATGACGGGCGCCTGCGTTCCGGTCGACCGCGGCCACCTGGTGAGTTCGCTGTGAATACGGAAGATCAGAACCGCCTGCGCGACTGGCTGAACGCGCAGGGGCTGGGCGGCAAGGCGTTCGGCATGAAGCCGCTGGCCGGCGGCCAGTCGAACCCGACCTATCTGCTCGATACCGGCGACGCACGACTGGTGCTGCGCAAGCAGCCGCCGGGCGTGCTGCTGAAATCCGCGCATGCGGTCGACCGCGAGTACCGGGTGATCCGCGCGCTGCGCGACAGTGCGGTGCCGGTACCGCAGGCGCTTGCGTGGTGCGACGATGCAAGCGTGGTCGGCACACCGTTCTACCTGATGTCGTTTGTCGAGGGCAGGGTGCTGGTCGACCAGTCGCTGCCCGGCATGTCGGCGGCCGAGCGCGAGGCGATTTACCGCGACATGAACCGCGTGATTGCCGCGCTGCACGAGGTGGATGTGGATGCGGTCGGCCTGTCCGATTACGGCCGGCGCGAAGGTTTCATCAGCCGCCAGGTCGACCGCTGGTCGCGCCAGCTGCAGGGCTCGCCGCTGGCGCCGGGCGAGGCAATGCGCAAGCTGATGGAATGGCTGCCGCAGCACCTGCCGCCCGAGCAGGCCGCGACCCTGATCCACGGCGATTTCCGGCTCGACAACCTGATCTTCGACGCGCGCGACGCCCGCGTGATCGCGGTGCTCGACTGGGAACTGTCGACGCTGGGCGACCCGCTGTCGGATTTTGCGTACCACTGCATGAGCTGGCATATCCCCCACACGCTTTGGCGCGGCATTGCCGGGCTGGACCTGGCCGGCCTCGGCCTGCCGGACGAAAGCGTCTACCGCAGCTGGTATGCGCAGCGGCGCACCGCGATCGACGACGAGGCCTGGCGTTTCTATCTCGGCTTCAACCTGTTCCGGATGTCCGCCATCCTGCACGGGATTGCCGAACGGGCGCAGCAGGGCAATGCGAACGCGGCGGATGCCGTCGAAACCGGCCGCAAGGCCGGGCCGCTGGCGGAGCTGGCCTGCCGGCTGGTGGGTATCTGATCCGCACCGGCGCCGGCTGAGGCCGGTCAAGCGATCGGCCTTTACATGAGAATAATTCTCATTTAAAGTTTGTGGCACGCCAACGCGACCGAGAGTTTCGCCATGTGCCTGACGTCTGCCGATGCCGTTCCGCCGTCCTCCGCCCGCCCGCTGCTTGCCGGCATGTTCAGCGGGTCGCGCCGCGCCCGGCTGTGGGACTTGCCGGAGATCTTCCACTGCCCGTTGATTGGCGTCTGCCTGTCGCCGAAGGCCATACAGAAGCTGATCGCACGGCTGGCCGCGGCGGCGGTGCCCGACAACGACTATGAATGCCATTCGCTGGCAGTGAATGCCTGCCGGCAGCGCGGCGCCTTCTCGGAATTGCTGCAGAAAGAACTGGACGCGAAACACCGCCTCGCGATCGGCCAGTGCCGGCCGCTCGACAGCCCGCCCGCGCTGCTGGCGGCGTGGAAGGCGGCGATCGCGAAAGGCGACATTGCCGGCTGCTTCTGGGCGCTGGTCACCCACCCGAAAGTCAATTCCGCCGTGCGCGAACTGATCTATCGCGACGTGCACATGATCCAGCACCAGGCCGGCGCCAGCATCCGGGTCGACCTGCAGGCGTTCGACGCGCTCGGCCGCGA
>JAIXTG010000258.1 GCA_027484285.1 Oxalobacteraceae bacterium
CAGGCTGCCTGTTTGATTTTGCCCCCGGAATCACCGACGGGACTTTCATGAAAATCAAGGGCTTGCAGTAACAATATCGATCGCGGCGACGGACTTATCCCCAGAAGCTGTGGATAAATCCGCCGGGTTTTCAGCCGAGCGTACGGCCCGGGGTCAGCCGCGTCAGGCCGGCCAGGATCGCCGGCCGGCAGGACTTTTCGAAATCCTGCCGATACTCGGTAGGCGGACGCCAGCCGCGCCGGCGCCACAGGCTCTGGACGTCGGAAACACGGCGCTCGGCCGGGGGAATGCTGTCGTTTGCTGAAACCGGGGTGTTGTTCATCTCGTTGGCTCCTGTGCTGGCTGACCGGGGAAAGCACACATTGGGCAGCATGATACTGTATAAAAACACAGTATAGAAGTTTTGTTGTCCGAACCAGCTGCCCGGATCGATTATCCGGATCGGCCAGCGAGTGTTTCAGCGCCAGCGCAAGTCCGCGTGCAAACGAAGCCGCCGATCCGCGGTCGATCCGGTAGCGGGTGGCGCAAACGGGAAAGCCCGCGAAGCGCATCACGCGCGACAGGGGAGAACACAGCATGAGCGAAGTCTCGCTGCCCGAACTGGCCAGCCTGCAGCGCCTGATCGATGCGCATGCCGGGCAGCTGTCGGTGGTCGAGCATTGCCGCACCGGCCGACCGGGCCGCCGCTTGCCGGTGGTCTCGCTGGCGCTGGGTTCGCCCGAGCCGGCGGCACCGGCGCTCGGCTTTTTCGGCGGTGTGCACGGACTGGAGCGGATCGGTACCCAGGTCGTGCTCAGCTTCCTGCGCAGCCTGCTGAAACGGCTGGCATGGGACGAGACCCTGCAGTGGCAGCTGCAGCGGATGCGGCTGCTGTTCATGCCGCTGGTGAATCCGTCCGGCATGCTGGACCAGACGCGCTGCAATGCGGCCGGCGTCGACCTGATGCGCAACGCGCCGCTGGATGCGCGCGGCAGGGTGGTGCCCCTGGCCGGCGGACACCGGATCAGCCACCGGCTGCCGTGGTACCGCGGGCAGGCGGGCGCGCCGATGCAGCCGGAAAGCCTGGCGGTATGCGAGGCGGTCGAGCGCGAACTCATGCCGCACTGTTTCAGCATCGCGCTCGATTGCCACTCCGGTTTCGGCATGCGCGACCGGCTGTGGCTGCCGTATGCGCACACCGCCGAGCCGATGCCGCAGCTGCCGGAACTGCATGCGCTGGTGGCACTGTTCGGCGATAACCATCCCCACCATGACTACCTGATCGAACCCCAGAGCCGGCGCTATCTGGCCCATGGCGACCTGTGGGATTACCTGCACCTGCGCTCGCTCGCGCAGCCGGCGCGCACCTTCCTGCCGATGACACTCGAGATGGGTTCGTGGCGCTGGGCGCGCAAGAGCCCGCTGCAGCTGTTCTCGCGGCTGGGACTGTTCAATCCGCTGCGCGACCACCGGCAGCGGCGCACGCTGCGCCGCCACCATGCATGGATGGACTTCCTGCTGCGCGCGGCGCTCAACCACCTGCGCTGGCTGCCGCAAGGCAAGGCGCGCGAAGAGCACCGGCAGCAGGCGCTGCACCTGTGGTACCGGCCGGAGCTGCAGTGATGCGCTGCGTGCTCCTGCGCGGGCTGATGCGCGAGCAGCGCCACTGGGGCGACTTCGTGGCCCAGCTGCAGCACGCGCTGCCGGGTGCGCGGCTGCTGATGCCGGATATTCCGGGTAACGGCCGCCGGCACCGCGAGCGCAGCCCGGCGGCCATCCCGCCGATGGTCAACCTCCTGCGTGCCGGCCTGCCGGCACCCGGGCGCGGCGACGGGCCGCTGCACCTGATCGGCCTGTCGATGGGCGGCATGCTGGCGATCGACTGGGCCACTGCCTTCCCGCAGGAAGTGGCCGGCATCGTGCTGATCAACAGCAGCGCACGGCCGCATGCCACGCTGCTGCAGCGCCTGCGGCCCGCCGCCTGGCCATCGCTGCTGCGGCTGCTGCTGCAGGCGCCGGAAGCGCGCGAACGCACGATCCTTTCGCTGACCGCGTCCAGCCCGCAGCGCCACCAGCAGGCGCTGGCGGCATGGCAGGTGCTGGCGGCGGAGGCCCCGGTCTCGATCGGTAACGGCGTGCGCCAGCTGCTGGCCGCCGCACGCTTCACCGCGCCGGTCGAACGGCCGCCGGCGCCGGTGCTGCTGCTGGCCAGTGCCGGCGACCGGCTGGTGAATCCTGAATGTTCGCGCCGGCTGGCCGCCGCCTGGGGCGCGCCTGTCCACCTTCACCCGAGCGCCGGACACGACTTGCCGCTCGAGGACCCGGCCTGGGTGGCGGCCCGGGTGGCGGCATGGATCAGCCGCTGAGGCCTGCCTCGGGCGGCGTCTGCGACAGCCCGGCCTCGGCCCGCAGCCGCGGCAGGCATTCCGGATAGTCGCGCTGGATGAAGGCAATCAGCTCTTCGCGCAGGCGGCAGCGCAGGTGCCACGCGAGGTCGGCATTGGCCGCCGACACCAGCACCCGCAGCTGCATGGCTTGCGCGTTTGAATCCACCAGCTGCACCTCGACCAGCCGGCCGTCCCATTCCGGTGCCTGTTTGCACAGCCGGATGGCCTCGGCGCGCACCACCTCGACCGGCGTCCGGTAGTCCAGCCAGAGCAGCACATAGGCCAGCAGTTCGGCATTGTGGCGGGTCCAGTTCTGGAAAGGGTTTTCGATGAACCAGGTCAGCGGCACCACCATCCGGCGCTGGTCCCACAGGTCGACCACCACATAAGTGCCGGTGATCTCGCCGATCCGGCCCCATTCGTTCTGCACGATCACCACGTCGTCCAGCCGGATCGGCTGGGTCAGCGCAATCTGCAATCCGGCCAGCAGGTTGGTGAAGATCGGCTTGGCAGCAAAGCCGACGGCCACCCCGGCCAGCCCGCCGGCCGCCAGCAGGCTGGTGCCGACCTGGTTCAGGGCCGGGAAGGTCATGAGTGCGAGGCCGGTTCCGACCAGCAGGATCAGCGCAATCATCGAGCGCGACAGCACGCGGGTCTGCGTGTGCACGCGCCGGGCAACGAGGTTGTCCGCGGAATCGACCGGGTGCGCGTCGAGGATCGCGTCGCGCGCGGCGGCGACGATGCGCACCAGCGTCCAGGTTAGCGCAATGCTCAGCAGCAGCGAGTTGATATCCCGCAGCAGCGCGACCGGCATGCGTTCCGGCGGGAGGTTGCGCAGCACGGGCAGCAGCAGCAGGAAAAAAACGACCATCCGTGCCGGCGGGAACGCATAGTCGAGCAGGCGATGAAGGAAGGGAAAAGGCCCGCTGACGCGCGCCAGCGCATAGTGGGTTACCTGTCCCGCTATCCAGATGCCGACCCAGACCCAGACGACATAGACCAGCAGCGCGGCCCAGGGCGATGCGCCGGCCAGCAGCTGGAAGGTGGCGACGATATCGGACAATGCGGTGCCTGCCGTGCAGGTCGTTCAATAAGACCTGTGTTGGAGGCACGCAGGCAGGGAAAGTGCGATGACGCCCGTCAGCCCTGCTTTACGGACGCAGCGGCGGGTCTTCGTCCGTGAGCCGACGCTCCTCGATGGCCGATTTTCCGGCGCCATTGCCTGCCTGAACGCAGGCCAGCGTACGGCGCCAGAACTCGATACCGTTGCCGCCGTATTCCTGCGGCAGGTTGAGTATCTGCAGGTGGGCAGCCTCGATGTCCTTGAGGCGGATCGGGTTCATCAGCCCGCGCCTTTCCATTTCAAGGTAGGCCTCGCAATTGGCCTCGATCTCGGTGAATTTCGGATCGCGCGCGTGCGCACATTCATGCAGGAAAACGAAATCCCATAATCCGGCGTTGGTCAGCCGGCCGCGCTTGTGGGCGACCGCATCGATAAAAATTACCGGCCATCCGCGCTCGTCGTGCCGGACCACGGCCACCGCCTTGCCAAGCTCCGGGTCGCGATCCTGCAGGCGCTCGTACTGCACCCATTTTTCGGTGGCGGGACCGGTACGGCCGTCGCGGCTCACCTGGCATTCGAATTCGCTGCCGTCGGACAGCGGCAGCGCCCGGGCGGGCAGGGCGGCGGACAGCGCAAGACACAGCAAAACCGCCTGCGGCGCCGCCCGCAGGCACGCGTGGATCGAAAGGAACATGCTTGGCTCCTGAAGCTCCGCGCGGCGGAGCGCTTTGGTCATCGGCAACCCGTGAGTACGATGCCGGCCGGTGCTTTGCCGGCGGCTTGTACAGGCATCCTAGCGGGAATTGCGAACGCCTGCCGGCGACCGCTTTCAGCGCACCGGGTTGCTGCGTGTTTCCCAGCCGCCGCCCAGTGCCTGGATCAGCGCCACGCCCGATACCTGCCGGTTCGACTGCGCCTGCAGCAGGGCGCGGCGCGCATTCAGTGCGGTGGTCTGCGCCACCACGACCTCGAGGAAGCTGACCTGTCCTGCACGGTAGCGGTTCATGACCTGCTGCTGCGCCTGCGTGGCAGCGTCGGCGGCGGCCGCCAGCAACTGCTCCTGCTCGGCCAGCACGCGGCCGGCGACCAGCTGGTCTTCGACCGACTGGAATGCGGACAGCACGGTCTGCCGGTAAGTTGCCACTTCCTGTTCGTACGCCGCCTCTGCGCCGGCGACCCGGTTTTTCACCAGGCCTGCATTGAAAATGCTTTGCGTCAGCGACACGCCGATCGACCACAGCGTGGTCGGCGCCGACAGCAGGTCGCCGCCGGTCCGGCCAAAGGCGCCGGTGCTGGCCGACAGGCCGATGCTCGGGAAATAAGCGGCGCGCGCGACGCCGATACGGGCGTTCGCCGCAGCCATCCGCCGTTCGGCCGCGGCGATGTCCGGCCTGCGCTGCAGCAGCTCTGACGGAACCAGCAGCGGCACTGCCGGCACGCCAGGCTGCCATCCAGCCGTGGTCCCCAGCGCGAAGCTGGCGGGCGCCTCGCCGACCAGCACCGCAATCGCATGCTCGAGCTGCGCGCGCTGGCTGGCCAGCCCGGCATATTCCGACCGGGCATTCGCCAGCTGCGTCTGCGCCTGCAGCAAGTCGGTCTTCGGCGCCACGCCGGCCTCATAGCGGTTGGACGTGATCGTGACCGCGCGCTGGTAATCCTCGATCGCCGACGCCAGCAGCCCGCGCTGGGCATCGGCCGCGCGCAGCAGCAGATAGTTGGTGACCAGTTCGCCCTGGGCCGACAGGGTGGCGGTGGCGAGGTCGCCGGCACTGGCATCGGCAGCGGCGGCCGCGCCGCTGGCCGCGCGACGCAGCCGGCCCCAGACGTCGGCCTCCCAGGTGGCGCCGAGGTCGACCCGTATACGCTGGGCGGGTGTGACCAGGTTGGTGAAGTTAGTGCGGCTTGCGGTGCTGCCGAGGTTGATGGCGGGCAGCAGCGCGGCCCGCTGCTCGCCGGCCAGCGCGCGCGCCTGCGCAAAGGCGGCGACGGCGGCGGCCACATTCTGGTTCGATACCGACACGCGCGAGGCCAGCCGGTCCAGTTCGGGGTCGCCGAACATGCTCCACCAGCGCTCGCGATCGATCGCATCGGCCGGCTGTGCGGCGACCCAGCCTTCGGCTTGCTTGAAGTTGGCCGGCAGCGCGACCTCGGGCCGGCGATAGTCGGGGCCGATGGCGCAGCCGGTCAGCAGCAGTACGAGGGCAAAGGCAAGGGGAGTCGGGCGCATCATGGCTTGTGCTGTCGGGCTTGCAAAACAGGTTCGGATGGGGACGCCGGGCCACGGCCCAGCGCATGTTCGACCGGGCTGCGGCGGCGCCAGCGATCGAGCAGCAGGTACACCGCCGGCGTCGTCAGCAGCGTCAGGAACTGGCTGGTGACGAGGCCGCCGATGATGGCCACGCCGAGCGGCTGGCGCAGTTCCGCACCCTCGCCGAAGCCGACTGCCAGCGGCAGGGCGCCGAGCGCCGCGGCTGCGGTGGTCATCAGGATCGGCCGCAGCCGGTGCAGGCAGGCCTCGCGCACCGCTTCGCGCGGCGCCAGCCCGCGCGTGCGCTCGGCCTGCAGCGCGAAATCAATGATCAGGATCGCGTTCTTCATCACCAGGCCAATCAGCAGGAACAGCCCGATCAGCGCAATCAGTGAAAACTCCATGTCGAACAGCATCAGCCCGATCACCGCGCCGATGCCGGCCGACGGTATGGTCGACAGCACGGTCAGCGGATGGACAAGGCTTTCATACAGGATGCCGAGCACCAGGAACACCACGACGACCGACGCCAGGATCAGCAGCGGCTGCCGGCCCTGCGACTCCTGGAAAGCGCGCGCATTGCCCTGGAAGCTGCCGCGCACATTGGCGGGCAGCCCGATCGACGCCACCGCATCGGCGACGGCCGCGCGCGCATCCGACATCGACATGCTGGCCCCCAGGTTGAAAGACACGGTGCTGGCCAGGTCGCCGTCCTCGTGGCTGACCGACGCGGCGGTCGGCCGTTCGGCGAAGGTGGCCAGTGCCGACAGCGGCACCATGGTGGCGGGCGTGGTGGCCAGCAGCTGACCGCCGGAGACGTCGCGCAGCGCCGGGTTGGCCGACAGCACGGCAGCGCCCGGCGTGCCGGCCTGCGCTGCGGCGCGCGCCGGCACATAGACATCGTTCAGCGCCTGCGGGCTGCGAATCGCCGCGGGATCGGCCTGCAGCACCACCCGGTACTGGTTCAGCTCGCCATACAGCGTCGCTACCTGGCGCTGGCCGAAGGCGTTGTAGAGCGCATTGTTGATATCGCGCTGGGTCACGCCCAGCCGGGCTGCGGCATCGCGATCGACGCGCACGAAAGTCTCGACGCCGTTCTCCTGCAAATCGGAATCGACGTCGACCAGCCCCGGCACCCGCTTCAGCGCTTCGACCAGGCGGGTCGTCCACAATTTGAGGTCGGCCTGGTTGTCGCTGCGCAGCGCATACTGGACCAGGCTGGCGTCGCGCCGCCCGCCGACGCGCAGGTCCTGCACCGGTATCAGCGTGGCCGACACGCCGGTCACGCGCGCCAGCTTCGGCCGCAGCCGGCCGATTACCTCGCTGCCGGCCTCGGCGCGCTGGTCGCGCGGCTTCAGGGTAATGAACATGAAACCGCCACCGGGGCGGCTGCCGCCGGTAAAGCCGGTTACGGTTGCCACCGCCGGATCTTTCGCAATGATGTCGACCAGCGCCTGCACCTTGGTTTTCATTGCATCGAACGCGATGCTCTGGTCGGCCCGCAGGCCGACCGTGATCTGCCCCGAATCCTGCTGCGGGAAGAAGCCCTTGGGCACCACGGAGAACAGCCAGCCGTTGAGCACGATGGCCGCCAGCAGCAGCACCAGCATCAGCCAGCGGTGGTCGAGCGCGAGGTCGAGCGACTGCGCATAGGTGCGCTGCATCCGCCCGTACAGGCCTTCCAGCCAGCGCGACAGCCGGCCCGGGGCCGCATCGTGTGCAGGCCGGCGCAACAGCCATGCGCACATCATCGGCGTGGTGGTCAGTGAAATCACCAGCGAGATCATTACCGCGGCCGACAGCGTGAGCGCGAATTCGCGGAACAGGCGGCCGACCAGTCCGCCCATGAACAGCAGCGGCAGGAACACCGCCACCAGCGAGACCGAGATCGACACCACGGTCAGGCCGACTTCGCGTGCGCCGATCAGCGCGGCTTCTACGCGGCTCTTGCCGGCTTCCAGATGGCGGGAAATGTTTTCCAGCACGACGATCGCATCATCCACCACGAAGCCGGTCGCCACCGTCAGCGCCATCAGCGACAGGTTGTTGAGCGAAAACCCGAGCAGGTACATCACGCCGAACGTGCCGAGCAGCGAGACCACCGTCGCCACTGCGGGTATCAGGGTCGCGCGTGCGCTGCGCAGGAAGGCGCTCACTACCAGCACCACCAGTACCAGCGAGATCAGCAGGGTGAGCTCGATCTCGTGCAGCGAGGCACGGATGCTGCCGGTACGGTCGGACGCGATATGCAGCGCGATGTCGGACGGCAGGTCTTCCGACAGCGACGGTACCAGCGTGCGTACCGCATCCACGGTCTCGATCACATTCGCATTCGGCTGGCGGTAGACCAGCACCACGATCGCCGGCTTGCCGTTGAACAGGCCGAGACTGTTCCTGTCCTCGGCACCGACTTCGATGCGGGCCACATCCGACAGCCGCACCGGCGCGCCGTTGCGCCATGCCACCACCAGGTCGCGGTAGGCCGCGGCGTCCAGCCGGGCCGCGCTGGCGCCGGTATTGGTATGCACCTGCCATGCGAGGCCGGCGCCCTCGACCACGCCCTTGGGCCGGTTGGCCGTCGCGGACTGGATGGTGGCGCGCACATCCTCGGTGCTGATGCCGTAGCGGTTCAGCGCATAGGGCTGGACCTCGATCCGCACTGCCGGCAGGGAGCCGCCGCCGAGCTCGACCTCGCCGACGCCTTCCACTTGCGACAGCCGTTGCTGCAGCTGGTTGGCCACCGCTTCATAAATCTGGCTGGTCGAGCGCGCCGGCGATGTCAGCGCGAGCACCATCACCGGCGCATCGGCCGGATTGGATTTGGTGTAGGTGGGGTTCGAGCGCAGGGCGGCCGGCAGGTCGGCGCGCGACGCATTGATCGCGGCTTGCACCTCGCGCGCGACTTCATCGATGCGGCGCGACAATTCGAACTGCAGGCTGATCCGGGTCTGGCCATTGCCGCTGCTGGAACTCATTTCCGTCAGTCCCGGCAAGGCGCCCAGCCGGCGCTCGAGCGGCGCAGCCACGCTGGTGGCGATGGTGGCCGGGCTGGCTCCGGGCAGCTGCGCGCGCACCGAGATGCTCGGGAACTCCACCTGCGGCAGGGGCGCGACCGGCAGCACGAAAAATGCCGCAATGCCGGCCAGTGCGATCGCGAGCGTCAGCAGCCAGGTGCCGACCGGGCGCGCGATGAAGGGACGCGACAGGTTCAAGCGCCCGCCCCGTGAGCGCCGGCAGCGTCGGCGCGGCGCCGGCCCAGCCGGCCGAAGCCGAGATAGATCACCGGCGTGGTGAACAGGGTCAGCAGCTGGCTGGCGATCAGGCCGCCGAAGATGGCAATGCCGAGCGGATGCCGCAGTTCCGCGCCCTGGCCCCAGCCCAGCATCAGCGGCACCGCGGCGAACAGGGCGGCCAGCGTGGTCATCAGGATGGGCCGGAAGCGCAGCAGCGCAGCCTGGCGGATCGCCTCGCGCGGGGAAAGACCCTGCTCGCGCTCGGCGGAGATCGCGAAGTCGATCATCATGATCGCGTTCTTTTTCACGATGCCGATCAGCAGGATGATGCCGATGATGCC
>JAIXTG010000087.1 GCA_027484285.1 Oxalobacteraceae bacterium
CGGTGTTGAACCGTGCAGGCCAGTTGTTCGGGATTATCACTGTCGATGACGTCTTAAACGTTATTGCTTCCGAACTTGCGATGGTCGCCGGAATTCTTGTGGAGCAGCCGATCCGTGAGGGTCGACTCAGGAAGTAGGCAGGCAAGCTGGTGTTCAAACGGTTCAGGAGAGTACGGGCTGATTTCAGGGAGCCTGATGGGACGACCCATCCGAGGTATCTACCTCGTTTTACATAATATGAACACGTCGGCCTGCAGCTAATTTTTATGCTCTTATCACCAAGCGGAGAGAGGTTCCCGCTTGGAATTAGCCATCGATAAGAGCGCGGGAAAACCCGCTGATATCCGTTCCCATACATTACGCACTTCGTCGTTCTTTGTGCGCTCCGCGTAAATGTCGAGCAGCACAATGCCCGGATCAATCCCGAGCAATTCGGCAGCACGAAGCGCCACATGGTCATCGAACAAGCCAATCCCGGAGCGATACCGGCTGACCGTTTGCTTCGTCACGCCCAGCGCTTTGGCCAGCGCGTAGTCGGACGGAATCCGACGGCGCAGCATAATCGCATCCATGTATTCAACTGTTTTCATTCCCTACCCCTAGTGAACGCCAAACGGCGAATTTGGCCAGATAGTAGTCCTCCGTCAAATGACACGCAACGGTCGTGCTATATCTGACTGCCGATTCTGTCAAGAAATATATTTAACTGTTAGTAAGTCTCGGAACGCTTGACGGTACGAGGTTCCGGAACCTATATTCCCGGCATCCGCTCGCCACTGCCGAACCCTACCCCGGCAGGCCCTAACAGGCAGCGCGAGCGGAGCCAAACGCCGGGAAGGGTGAGCCAAGGGGGCCAACATGAATGTGATGCACGTCACAAGTCGTACGACTTCTGTTATCCGGGATATCGCGTATCTGGTCGGCGGGACGCTCTTTATGGTCGCCCCGGTCATCCTTTGGTTTGCGGGGATCGTATGAGCCGGAAACCAACCGCCGCCGAGCAGGCCGCGCTCTCAAAAGCCATTGGCAACGCCGCGCTCGACCAGTGCCGCGAATTGCTCAACACCGACAAGGAAGCGATCCGGGCGCAATTCTGGGCGTCCCGTAAGCCGGCGACGAAAAAGGTCGCATTGATGGCGGCGGGACTCGACCCGGCACGCGGCGAAAACTCGCTGCGCACGTTCAACGCGCTTGAGCGCGTCGCCATTCGCGACGCGGCCCGGTATCTGGCGCAGCAATTCGAAATCATCGCCAAAGCCGCGCAGGGCGGCGAATTCCCAGACCGTACCGGGGGCGACCGCACGCACGCACCGCATACCGTTACCGGCATTGCCTACTCCGTACCAGTTACCGTAACGGATAAGGCAGTCCACTAAATGCCGGTCATCCAGCAAGAGCGCGGGCAGCGCAGCATCAAGGGCCTGCCGATTCGATGGGGGCGCAAGGCCTACCGGGAATTGCGCTCTGCTGCCGGCGAACCGGGGCGCTATTCGACGCTCTCGGCGTTGCTGGACGAAGTGACGAATGCACCGCTGCCACTGGACGCAACCGACGCGCAGATTGTGCTGAAAGCGACCCAGTGCGCAGACGAATGCCAGCGACAAGCGCATCACACGTCCGACCAGGATTCGATTCGCCGCCGCGTGCAGATGGTGTGCCGCCTGCGCGGCATCGCACCGCCGCAGGCCGAAAAGTTCAAGCCGTTTTTTGACCGGGCATGTGACCCGGCATGGTGGCGGCGGCAGCTGCGTTCGATTCACGGCCGCACCTTTGAACATGCCGCGATCCGCTTAGGCTTTGTGTCCAAGTTCGCCGGCGCGTATGCGTCGGATGAAACCGTCAAGCGCCGCACCGAGCAGGGCAAGCGCAACCGCAGGATTTTGGAGTCGACGAAGGTACAAAACGAACTAGAGCAAGCGTTCACGCTGGCCGAGCTGGCAGACAAGGGCACCGCGAACAAGTCGATTAGACGCGGCGAACTCATGCTTCGCATGCGCGGGCTGGAAGAAATCGCCATTGAATCCGGCCATGCGGGCCTGTTCGTCACGCTCACCTGTCCAAGCAAATACCACGCAATCCAATGGGCCAGCGGCAGCACGAACCCGGCCTATAACGGCGCAACGCCACGCGAAGCGCAGGCCTATTTGCAAACAGTCTGGTCTAGGGTGCGGGCGAAATTGCACCGCAACGGCTGCCGCCCGTATGGCTTTCGCATCGCCGAGCCGCATCACGACGGCTGCCCGCACTGGCACGTGCTGCTATTCGTCGCCCCGGGCCAGCTGGAATTGCTGGAAGCCGCCATTCGGGAACATGCACTGGCCGAGGACGGCGACGAACCCGGCGCCGCATCGCAGCGCGTGAAATTCGTCCGAATCGACGCGGCAAAGGGCACCGCCGCCGGCTACATCGCGAAATACGTATCGAAGAACATCGACGGGGAACACATTGAAGAACACAAGCAAACGGACGGCACTATCGTCGGCCCTGACATGGTTGGGGACGCAATTATCAAACCCGCGCAGCGCGTCGACGCTTGGGCTGGCGTTTGGGGAATCCGGCAATTCCAGCCGATCGGGTGCCCGCCCGTCACCGTCTGGCGCGAACTCCGGCGCGTTGAAGCCGCCCGCATCGAAAAAGCCCCGGCCAGCATCCGGCGCGCTTGGGCAGCCGCGCAAAAAATCGAAGGCAGCAAAGAAGCCGACTTTGCCGACTACATCCGGGCGCAAGGGGGCGTGAACGTCGGCCGCAATTACGCCATTGGCGTCGCCGTGCGGCAGGCCGAAATTCAGGGGCGCTACGGGCTCGAGGAAGGCACGCAGCCGGTCGGCATTTACGCGAAGGCGCAGCCAAACGCGATTTATGAATCGACCCGCTACCGTTGGAGCCGGGCAGGCCGCAGCGCACCGACTGCTTTTTCTTGGACTCGTGTGAATAACTGTACGGCACCGAGCTGGACGGAATACGCGGCAGCCGGCGAAGCGCCGGCAGAAATCGAAGATTCGGACTGGTTCGAATCCGGCGACTTCCGCGCCATCGCGCTGGAAACAGAAGAAATCGACCAAATTACCGCCGCCGCATGGACGGCCGCGCACGAAACCCGGGCCAGAACCGTCTGGACGAAGCCCAAACCAAAAATTCCAACACCGAAGGGGGAAACACCGAATGAGTTTTTTGGAGCGTTTTAAGGCCGCATTTTCGAGCTTGGGGGCGCTCGCGGCGACCTACCTGCCAAAGCAATTCAAGGACGCGCTCATCGACATGGCGCTCGAGGTCGACCGCCTGCGTGCCGAGGTCGACAAGCTCAAAGGGGGCCAGTGATGCCGCAAAAGGAAGCGCTCGGCTATATCACGTGCCCGACGTGCGGCACGCACGACGGGATGCGGATTACGCACGATAAAAACGGCGACCCGTTCGGCTATTGCGAAGCCAATTGCGGCCAGCAAATGCGGATTGGCGGCGATAAGCGCCGGGTGCGGGACTTCCTCGCCCGCTTTCCGCAATTCGCCCCGAAGGCCGAGCCGGCCGCCGCCACCAGCGCCGAGCCGGTACCGGTGCCCGTCGTGACCGTGCCAGTGGCCGAGCCGAAACCGCCAGCCAAGCCGGCCGAACCCGCCAAGCCGGCCAAAAAGCGCACCGCCTTTGATGATGTAGCAGCGATTTTTGGGGTGAACTAATGGAAGCCGTCCAAGCGCAGGACAACGTGCAAGCCGTGCCCGACATGAGCGCCGAACAAGCCGCCGATCTGGCGGCGCTACGGCAAACAGTCGCGGCCGAAGCCCCGCCTGGTCAAATGAGTGACACGGCAGCGGCCGTGCCAATGCGGCCAGAACTGGCAATGGAACTGGCGGCGCTGATCGGGATGGCAGCGGGCGCTCTGTCGCCGGCATTCCCAAGCCTGAAAGAGATTTACACCGAGCCGACCACGCAGGCCGCCGCCGCCGCTATTGCCGCCGTTTGCCACAAACACGGCTGGCTGCAGGGCGGCATCGGCGGCAAATGGGGCGAGGAAATCGCCGCCGCCGCCATCCTGCTGCCGCTGGCATGGGCGACCTATAACGGCGTTCAAGGCGACATTGAAAAGCGGCGCAAAGCCTCGCCAAAGGCCAAAGCCGAAGCCATCGCGCAGGAACCCGGGCAATCCACAGTGACGTTTGGCGCTCCCGTTGAAGCGCAGCCAGAGCCGGCCGTCGCATGAAAACGCAGGACGGAAAGCTCGTCGTGATTTCGGGCGCATCGCGCTCGGGAAAAACGGCATGGGTAAAAAAGGCGCTAGACCAAGCGCCGCGCATCATCGCATGGGATCCGGAAGATCAATGGGCGCAGCTGCGCGGATTCATCAAATGCACCAGCAAAAAGCAGCTTTTTGACTGCGCCATGCGGCGCGGCCCGCAGCGCGTCGCCTACGTCGCCGGGGGCGACTTAAAAGCAGAGTTCGATTTTTGGGCGGCAATCGTGATGTATGCCGGGCGCTACGTCGAACCCGTCGACGCTATCGCTGAGGAACTGGCCGACGTAACCACGCCAGCGAAAGCGCCGGGCAACTGGGGCATTTTGATTCGGCGGGGATTGAAGCGCGGGATTTCGATCTACGCGATTTCGCAGCGCTGGTCGGAAGCCGATAAAACGGCCGTCGGCAATGCGTCGCGCTTCGTGCTGTTTCGCCAGTCGAGCGGGGATGATGTGGCATACCTCGCGCGAAAAACCCGGGTGCCGTTGACTGAAATCGAAGGACTGAAGCCGCTGGAATTTGTCGACTTCGACGCACTAAACGGCGATATCAAGCGCGGGAAACTTCGCTTTTGATCCTGTAACGGTATCCGATACCGGGCATTTTCTGCAGCGGCAGGAATTGGTGTAATGCAGTCAACCGGAAACGGTAGGAACACCAATTACATTTTCTGAAGGGGGAAGCACCGTGGATCAATCCGAAATGATGAAACTCGCCATTGCTGGCGGCATCCTGTTTGCAGCATTCAAGTTCGGTAACGCACCGATCAAAGCCGCCGCTATTGCAGTCGCCGGCATCGCCGTCGCAAAGCGCGTTCCGTACGTCAAAGAAGTCATCTAAGGGGGGCGCAGAATGAGCGTCGGAAAACTGACCCGCTACGGCCTCCCGTTTTCGAACGTCGTCGCCACGGGCACCGCAACAAACCAAGTCACCCCGGGTCGCACGCTGGAAAACCTGCAGCTGCGTCTGGGCGGCACCACGTTTGCTAAGTCGAATATTTCGATGGTGCGCGTCAAAGCCAACGGCAAAACGATTGTTGAAGGCTCGGGCACTGAACTGGACCGCCTGAACGCCTACCGTGGACAAACTACGGACGCATCGTTCCTAGACGTTCATTTCGCTGACTACGGCCTGAACAACGAACTCGACCGCATGGTGTCGGCGTTCGATACGTCGCTGGGCATCGCCAACATCACGACCGAGGTAATCATTGCCGGCGCAACCGCTCCGACGCTTACCCCGATTCTGGTCGAGTCGGCGCAGCAAAAAGCCCGTAACGGCGACGCGCTGCCGTATGCAACGCTGATCGGCAAAGTTCTGCGCTACCCGTATAGCCAAGCTTCGGGCGGCCGTCTGGCCATCACCGTGCCGTTTGGCGCGCAAAACGGCGCAATCATCAAGCGCTTGCACGTGATGCATGGCGGCGCAATGACCGGCGCAACTGTCAAACAGGACGGTCTGGTTATTCATGAGTCGGTGCGCGCTGAAAACGAATACATGCAGCGCAAGTTCGGCCGCGTGCCGCAGACGAACACCTACACGATCGACTTCGTGGCAGACGGCGACATCAAAAAGGCGCTCGATACCCGCGACGCACGTTCGCTGGAATGGCTGTTCGACTTTTCGGCGGCCGACACTGGCACCGTGCTGGTCGAATATCTCGACCCGCTCGGCAACCTGTAAGCAGGGGGCCGAATGGACTGGTCTAACGTACTGTCGGACGCCATCGCGACCTATGGCAGCATCGAAACCACGAAGGCCAGCCAGCCGCCGCTGTACGCGGTCGGGCAGCCGGGTTACATGCGCGCCCAGATGGCCGGCGGCATCGGCGGCATTTCGCCGCTGCTGCTGATCGCCGGCGCGGCGGTCGTGCTGGTCGTGCTGCTGAAGGACTGATATGGCAGCCATCCCGGGCGACCCGCTCACGGCGGCCGCGTCATCGTTTGCATCATCCGTCGGCGCAGGACTGACCGGGGGATCGGCTGCGTCCGACGGGCGATTTTCTAGCCCGTTCGATGCAAGCGGCTGGAATGTGAACTTTGGGGACGGCGACATCACCAGCGACCGCAAGCAAGCCGGCGAACTGTCGGCCTACCTGCCGTATGCCGTTCTCGCGGCCGCCGTTTTATTGGCATGGCGTCTGACCCGCAAAAAGTAGCCGTGACCATCGCCCCGGGCAGCTGGGGCGATGCGTCCGCCTATTGGATCGAACAAGCGCTCGACGCCGATGCCGTGCCGTCGGTACGGGCGCAAGTCGACGCGGGCATCGCATCGCTGTTTTCAGTGCGAGTCGATGGTGAGGACGTCGGCGCGTTCGTGTGCCGCATTGATCGTTTTCCGACGCATGCCGAAGGCGTGATTATGGCCGGCGCCGCATGCATGCCGGGCATCGACATCATCGCAACCATCGTGCCGGAGATCGAAAAAAAGTTCATCGGCTGCGCGGCCGTGCGCTACCACACCGGGCGCGTATCGCTGGCCAAACGCATGGCCAAGCTCGGTTACGTACCGGACGAAATCATCTGCCGAAAGAGTCTGAACCATGGGTAAAAAAAGTTCTACCAGTGCGACTACCTCGCAGCTGGACGGGCGGGTAACTCAGCAAGAGGGCACCGCCGCGTCGACCAACGTCGCGGGCCGGCAGAACACCGTGAACGTGACGATGTTGGATAACGGGATCGTCTCGAAAGCAATTGATGCCGTCACCGTATCGGACGCAATCAATGCCGACGGATTCGACAAGCTGCTAAAAACGGCCGAAGGGCTGTTTACCAAAGGCGAAAAGCTGATCGGCCAAACGCAATCCGCAGTGGCCGACGCCTACGCGACCGCACAAAGCGACACCAAAGCGACCATTGATAACCGCACCGTCATCGTGCTCGGCATCGCTGCCGCAGGCGCGGCGGCGGCGTTCGCGTTGAGGAAAAAATAACATGTACGTCAAGCAAACCATCAATGCCGGGCAGCGACTCGTTTTTTCCGAGTCGTGCGACTTTTTCCGCCTACTGGCGGCGCAAGGCGTCGTCAATGTCGAGTTCTACAAATCCGGGGCAGAAGTCGCCGAAGCGCTCGAAGTCGGCGCAGGGTATGCGGAGCGCATCGCGACCGGCTTTGATCTGCTGGCCATCACGTCGACGGTCACGCAAACGATCCAATTTGTGACCCGGCAGGGTGCCGAAGTGCGGTATGACACGCCGCCCAATGGCAATGTGACCGTCACCAACACCGGCGGCGCATTCACGCAAAGCGCGGCAACCGTCACCAACACTAGCGGGCAACTCCGGGCCGCGAACATCGCCCGGCGTTACCTGCTAATCCAAAACAACGATGCAACCGGCGACATTTTCGTAACCGTCGACGGCACCGCCGCGACCAGCGCGAAGGGCATCCGCCTGCAGGCCGGCGCATCGCTGGAACTGACCAGCTACGTGCCAACCGGCGCAATTGCCGCCATCGGCAGCATCGCCAGCAATCCAAACGTCGTGATCGTCGAGGGCTAACGATGGGAATTAGCGCACCGGTCAACTGGGCCAATATCCGAAACAAGCCGACTACATCGGCCGGCTTTGGCATCACCGACGCCACGCCGACCCGGGGCACGGCCGTTGCGTCGACCGCCGGCGTCGCGGTCGATTTTGTCGGCATTCCTGCCGGCGTCAGTCGCGTGACAGTGCTGCTGAGTGGCGTCAGTAGCGCGGGTTCTTCGCCGTTCCAGATTCAACTGGGCACATCGGCCGGCGTTGTCACCGCCGGTTATGCGGGCGGCGGCGATGCATTCAGCGCGTCGCCGGGATTGACACTGAGGACAAACGGACTCGCCCTAATGAACCAAAACGCAGCGACCGCCGTGCATCACGTGCGGGCCGTTTTGGAACTCGTCAGCGGCACTACATGGTTATGCACGTCGGCCGGCATGCGCAGCGACACCACGATCCAAGAATATGGCGTGTGCAGCATCACCTTGCCGGGCACGCTCGACCGCGTTCGCCTGACCAGCTGGACGGGCGTCGACACGTTCGACGCTGGCACCGTCAATATTATTTTCGAGTGACGAATATGTTCCGAATCGAAGTCGACATTGCAACCGGCGAGGAACGCCGAATCGAACTAACGGCCGAGGAAATCGCAGCGGCCAATGCGCGGGCCGCCGAGCAGGCAGCCGAGCCGGCCGCATCCAATGAATAAAACGATTCTCGCGGCGTCGCTGCTGATCGTCGGCGGCGCGTTTTTTTACTACCAGCGAAAGCAAGCCGAGCAGGGCGGGCAGGGCGACACGCTGGCCAATGAGGCGACCAGCGCGGCCGACTCGGTATTGACGAGCGCCACGCAATCGACGCTGCAGCTGGTCGACGGACTGACCGGGGGAATGATGAAAATTTCGGCCATGGCGCAGGTTGACCCGGCGCTGCTAAACAATCGCAACGTGCAGGCACTGCTGCGCGTCATCCGTGCCGGCGAAGGCACCGCTGACCAGGGGGGCTATTCGCGGCTGTACGGCGGCGGGACGTTCAAGAGTTTCGCCGACCATCCCCGGCAAAAAGTCACCCGGTGGGGCATCACGTCGAGCGCGGCCGGCGCGTATCAATTCCTGTCGAGCTCGTGGGACGAAACCCGGCGCGTCATGAACCTGCCGGACTTTTCGCCGCGCTCCCAAGACTTGGGCGCGCTCGGCCGCATTGCGGCGCGCGGCGCTTTGGGCGATGTATTGGCCGGGCGATTCACCAGCGCGATGAGGAAACTGAACCGCGAATGGGCCAGCCTGCCGGGTTCGCCCTACGGGCAGAAAACGCTGCGCTTTGATGCGGCACTCGCGATCTATCAGGGCAGCGGCGGCGTGCAAACCGAACAAACAGCACTGGCATAAGGGGCAACGATGAAACGCGATACATTGATTTTGGTCGGCGCGGCGGGCGTGGCGCTCTATCTGGTAAAGAAGGCCGGCAGCGTGCAGGGGGCCGTGCAGAACATCGTGCAGGGCGCTAAGGAAATTTTGTCGACCACGAACACGCGCTTTAACAATGGCTGGCGCTACTTTGACGATGGCACAGCCATTGACCCTTTCGGGCGCTACTACAAGGGCGGGCAGCTGATCTACACGCCGCCGGCCGTCAAACGGCCGACCGCAGCGACTGACGAAGTTTTCAAGGCGGGCACGTTCGATGTTTAAGTCTGACCAGCTGATCTATCTCGCTTTGGCCGGCGCAGCGCTGGCCATCGTGACCATCGCCAGCGGCAAAGCGAAAGCCGTCGGCGAAGCAACCGCTAGCGCGGCGGTCGACTTGGCAACCGGCGTGATTTCGGGCGGCGTAAGCAGCATCGGCGAGGCCGTCGGCGTGCCGAAAACGAGTCTGAGCGAATGCGAAAAAGCCAAAGCCGAGGGCCGCACGTGGGACGCATCGTTCGCGTGCCCGGCCGGCGACTTTTTACGCTACGTGTGGAACTGATGATGATGAAAAATATAAAGCTTTGGATCTTGGCAGCGGCAGCGGGCGCATGGTGGATCTTGACGCGGCCGTGCACCTGTCACGATAAAAAATAAGGGGCAATGATGGGCAAGCTACTTTCGCGACTGCGTGAACCGTCGACGATGGCGGGACTGTCGGCACTGGCACTGCTGTTCGGCCTGCCGCCCGGCATGGTTGATGGACTGGCGCAATTGGTCGGCGGCGCGGCAGCGGTCGCGGCCGTCTGGTTGAAAGAAAAAAGCGATGCCTGAAATCCTGCAGTGGGCGAACGTGCTGGTTATCCCGGCGTTTGGCTACATCATCATTTTGGAGCGGCGCATTACGCGCTTGCAGGCGCAGGTCGAAATGCTACTAGAGCGCCTTACAAAATCGCGGCCAGAGCCAGCCGTGCATGGTAAGGCCGAACGCGTGTGGCTGTGATCTGGTCGAACTGGTCGACCAGCTTCGCCGAGCGGACTTTGCCGGCGACATCGTAGGCGCGAACGTAGTGGGCAAAACTTCGGTCGGATGATAAGTAGGCGGGTGCCACGGCCGCGACCCAATCGAACAAGTCGGATTCCGTAACCGGGATTTCACCGAAGAGATCGAAAATTTGAGCGCGCATCGGGGAAATATTGCTTTGCGTTTCCAGATGCGCGTTGAGGGAAATCAGCTGCAGGCGTTTGACATAATATGAATTATGCGATCTACGGAAACCGGAGCGATTCCGGAGAACAATGCTTTGTGACATTTCCGTTAACACATTTAACAACGGTCAAATCAGCGCTGCGACGAAGCTGAAACACTGCCAACTTCCTGCCGTTCCGCCAATCCAATTTGCGTTGCCAAGCTTTTTAACCGGAGAATTCAGATGAAAC
>JAIXTG010000429.1 GCA_027484285.1 Oxalobacteraceae bacterium
ACGATGAGCACGCAATTCGACAACGTTTCCATCATCAAGAAAGCGAATGTCTACTTTGACGGCAAGTGCGTATCGCACACCGTCGTCTTTGCGGACGGCACGAAGAAATCGGTCGGCGTAATTTTCCCGTCGACGCTGGTATTCAATACCGGCGCACCGGAGATCATGGAACTGAACGCAGGCAAGTGCCGCATCCGACTGAAAGGCGAGACCGAGTGGAAAAACTACGAAGGCGGCCAGAGCTTCAACGTGCCGGGCAATTCGAGCTTCGACATCGAGACGATCGAGACGCTGGATTACGTCTGCCATTTCGGCTGATGACGGCAGTTCAAAGTTGCTGACGACAACGCCCCCGCTAGCCGGGGCGTTTTCTTTTGGCAGGCCGGCGTCTCAGGAAACGAGCACCGGTTCGATCTCGAGTCGCACGCCGAAACTCTGCATCACATCGCCGACGATGCGGTCGGCCAGTTGCAACACCTCGGCGCCGGTTGCGCCGCCACGGTTCACCAGCACCAGCGCCTGCTTCTCGTGCACGCCGGCCGCGCCCAGCGATTTCCCCTTCCACCCGCACTGATCGATCAGCCAACCGGCGGCCAGCTTGTAGCTGCCATCGGCCTGCGGATAGCTGACCAGTCGCGGGTGTTTTGCCAGCAACGCTTCGCGCTGCTCGGCAGTCACCACCGGGTTCTTGAAGAAGCTGCCGGCGTTGCCGACCTGCGCCGGATCCGGCAGCTTGCGCGTGCGGATCGCAATCACTGCCGCGCTGATGTCCTGTGCAGTCGGTGTATCCATGCCACGTGCCGCGACTTCGGTTGCCAGCTCCCCATAGCGCAAGTTCGCCTGCCAGCGCTTCGGCAATGCGAAAGTCACCTCGACGATCACGGCACGATCACGCAGCCCATGCTTGAACACGCTGTCGCGATAGCCGAAGGCGCACGCGCTGCGGTCCAGCGTCATCAGTTCGCCGGTCTCGATATCGAACGCCCGCAGCGAGTGGAAGCAGTCAGCCATCTCGCTGCCGTAAGCACCAATATTCTGTATCGGCGACGCGCCAACACTGCCCGGTATCAGTGACAGGTTTTCCAGTCCCGGCAGCCCATGCGCGAGCGTCCACTGCACGAAGCCATGCCAGTTCTCGCCGGCCTGCGCGGTGACGAATACGTGCTCGTCGTCTTCGCCGGTGACTGCGATCCCCCGGTTGGCCATGTGCAGCACCAGTCCGTCAAAATCCTGCGTCAGCAGCAGGTTGCTGCCGCCGCCGAGCACCAGCCGGCGCATCGCGGCCAGCGTGGGATCGGCGCGCATCGCGCGCAGCACATCGACCGAGTCCACGCGCAGCAAGGCGGCGGCCCTGGCATCGATGCCAAAGGTGTTCAGCGTGCGCAGCGACTGTTCGCGCTGCAGGGAAAGCGGATAGCTCATAGGCGCGCGATTATACCGGCCGGCATGCCGGCGGCCGGCCGCCTGTCCTCTATAATGCGCGGCATTGTCATTCCCACAGGAGATTCCCCATGCCCTCTTTCGACGTTGTCTCGGAAGCCAACCAGGTCGAAGTGAAAAACGCGGTCGACCAGGCCAACAAGGAGATCACCACCCGCTTCGATTTCAAGGGCAGCGACGCACGCGTCGAGCAGAAGGAGCGCGAGCTGACCGCCTATGCAGACAGCGATTTCCAGCTCAGCCAGGTGCGTGACGTGCTGACCAACAAGATGGCGAAGCGGAACGTCGACGTGCGCTTCCTCGACATCGGCAAGGTCGAGAAGATCGGTGGCGACAAGGTCAAGCAGGTGATCAAGGTGAAGAACGGCATCGAGTCGGATGCCGCAAAGAAGATCCAGCGCCTGATCAAGGACAGCAAGATCAAGGTGCAGGCCAGCATTCAGGGGGATGCGCTGCGCGTGCAGGGCGCGAAGCGCGACGACTTGCAGGCGACGATACAGCTGCTGAAAAAGGAAGTGACTGACTTGCCGCTGGAGTTCAACAATTTCAGGGACTGAGACACTTGCCCCGTCCGGGGGCCATTTACGCTGCAAGCTTGCATTGAAAAGGCCGGTATTCATCCGGCCTGTGTCTTACATGACCGAACACTGATCAGGGAATTCGCGGTGATGCAGGCGGTTCAGCACCGTATTCCATGCGTTGTCGAATTGCCGCCTGTCCTCTGCCGAAGCCCTCTCCTTCAATCCATCGAGTTGCTGCATCAAGTCTAGAGCCTGCTTAGTTGGAAAATCCTTCAGGCAGAGAATCAAATCCGAACCCAGCATGGCTCTTGAATTCAATGCCATGTGTTCGTAAGCGTCTGTCAGTGTTTGTGCAATGATTGAAAACGACTTTGCGCATTCCGCAGGATTGTCATGCAAACGGATGGCTTCAATGCTTGCGCCCAGCTTTGCTTCCAGGTCAGGAATACCCAGACCATTGATATGGTCCGAAACCAGATTGAACGACTTACACGGAAGTACATGGAATAACGGCGATCCTACGGGGAAGACCGTGCGAAACCATGCGTCCCGGAGATTCAGGAGAAAGACCAGCTTCGAGTCAACCAGCCCTTCCATCTTCTGGCACGAATAATAAAAAATCTGCCGCAATGCGAGGGCTCGCTCGCATTGATTCAGGCTGGCGTGTTGCGCAAAGTCCTGCAAGCTCCCCCAGACACGCATATCCTCGTCAATCGACGAATGGAACGTCGTCGAAGCCAGCCACTTCGAAAGACTGCCAATCATTCTCGAGGCATCCTGCGCACGCCCCTCAGACAAGGCTTTTTCTATTTTGGGAACGAAGATTGGCTGAATACGAGCCAACAAAATTTCTCTGGATGTGCAGTTCACCATCGAGAGACGCGTTACATCTTCCGCAGCCAGGAACTGGCAGATGAGCTCCAAAGTGTCGGGAGGAAAGGTGGACATATCGAAAGCTGGTGGGGCATCGGTGGGCCGTTGGGATTGAACTGATTGCATGGCAGGCTCCTGTTGAAAAGAACCTTCAGTCACGCCAGCCTGGCCTTGGTTCCTGCCTCTCTCTTCGCACAGCAACCGACTCCAGCGGCCCCACAAAAGTCAAAGGGCCGGTAAAAGGCCCTTTGCAATTACTCTTTTTCGCTCTGCAGTCGTCGCTGCCTCACCGATGCCGCGAGATTTTCCAGCACCTGCAGGCTGCTGTCCCAGTCGATGCAGCCATCGGTGATCGACTGGCCGTAAGTCAGCTCCTTGCCCGGCACCAGGTCCTGGCGACCGCCGACCAGATGCGATTCCACCATCACGCCGATGATGCGGTCATCGCCGCGGGC
>JAIXTG010000091.1 GCA_027484285.1 Oxalobacteraceae bacterium
TCCTTAATCCCAGCCGGAGCCCCCATGTCCGTCAAGAACCCGATCGTCGCCATCACCGGCTCTTCCGGCGCCGGCACCACCACGGTGATGAAAAGCTTCCAGCACATCTTCCGCCGCGAAGGCATACGCGCGCAGATACTGGAAGGCGATTCCATGCACCGCTTCGACCGCGCGGAAATGCGCGCGGAGATGAAGCGCCAGCAGGAGGCCGGCAATACGTCGTTCAGCCACTTCAGCCCGGAGGCCAACCTGCTCGCTGAACTGGCCGACACCTTTCGCCAGTTCGGCGAGACCGGCGCCGGCCGCGTGCGCAAATACGTGCATGACGATGGCGAAGCGGCCGAGTACGGACAGCCGCCAGGCAGCTTCACCCCGTGGCGCGCGATGGACGAGGGCGCCGAAATGCTGTTCTACGAGGGTCTGCACGGCGGCTATGTCGGCGACGATGCCGACGTGGCGCGCCATGTCGACCTGCTGGTGGGCGTGGTGCCGATCATCAATCTCGAATGGATACAGAAGCTGCACCGCGACCAGAACTTGCGCGGCTATTCGCAGGATGCGGTGCTCGACACCATCCTGCGCCGCATGCCCGATTACACGCGCCACATCTGCCCGCAGTTCTCGCGCACGCACGTGAATTTCCAGCGCGTGCCGACAGTGGACACCTCGAATCCCTTCATCGCTAAAGACATACCGAGCGCCGACGAGAGCATGGTGGTGATCCGCTTCGCGAATCCGAAGGGCATCGATTTTCCCTACCTGCTGTCGATGATCGAGAGCTCGTGGATGACGCGCCCGAACACCTTCGTGATCCCCGGCGGGAAGATGGGGCTCGCGATGCAGCTGATTTTCACGCCGATGATCCTTCGCCTGATGGATCGCAGGCGCCGTGCCATTTGACAAGGAGAGCACCATGGCTGTCGTCATGTACGACCTGGATGGCACGCTGCTGGACACCGCCGGCGAGATCGCTGAGGCGGTGAACCTGACGCTGCAGGAGTTTGCCCATGAACCGGTCAGCGAGGCGCAGGTGCGCGGCTGGATCGGGCATGGCACCGGCTGGCTGATGAAGACCGCGTGGCAAAACACGCCCGGCGCGCCGGATGCGCCGGATGCGCCATGGGACGAGGTGATGGCGCGTTTCGTCGTTCATTACGAGGCCACGGCCGGCACGCGCAGCAGCGCTTTCCCGCATGTGCTCGAGACCTTGCAGCGTGCGCGCGAATACGGCGTGAAACAGGTGGTGGTCACCAACAAGGAGACCCGTTTCACCGAGCGCGTGCTGGAGCGGCACGGATTGGCCAATGCATTCGACATGGTCATCTGCGGCGACTCGCTGCCGGTGAAGAAGCCCGATCCGGCCGTGATCGCCCATTGCCTGTCGGCGCTGGGCGTCACCGCGGGCGAGGCCCTGTTCGTCGGCGACTCGGAGATCGATGTGTCGACCGCGAAAGCGGCCGGCGTCACCTGCTGGGCCGTTCCGTATGGCTACAACCTCGGCAGACCGATCGCCGACGCGATGCCGGACCGCATCGTTCCCGACATCCGCGATGTGCCCGGTTATTTCCGCCATTTGTAAACCCGCGAGCCGGATGTACAGGAGCACCGAGATGATCATTTCCGACCGCCTGCGCTGCGTGCTGTTCGATGTCGACGGGACGATTGCCGAGACCGAGGGGCACGCGCACCTTCCGGCGTTCAACCGGGCGTTTGCCGAGGCCGGCCTCAGCTGGCGCTGGAGCCGAGATGACTATCGCCGCCTGCTGAAGACGGCCGGCGGCTTCGAGCGCCTGCTGCGTTTTGCGGAAGAATCCGGCGCCGACCCGGACGCGCTGCACGACCGGCTGCGGCAGGTGCATCAGGCGAAGAACCGGCACTTTGCGGCCATCCTGGCGTCCGGCGCCGTGCCGGCGCGCAAAGGGCTGCGCGAACTGGTGATGGCGCTGGCGAGAAACAATATTGCATGGGGCGTCGTCACCACCACCAGCCGAGCGAACTGGGATGCCCTGTGGGCCTGCACGCTGCGGCCGATGGTGTTTCCCGAGCCGGCGGTGATCGTCTGCGGCGAGGATGTCGGGGCCAAGAAGCCGGATCCCGAGGCCTACCAGCTGGCGCTCGAGCGGCTGGCCCTGCCGGCGATCCGCTGCGCCGCGATCGAGGATTCGCGCAATGGCCTGCTGGCAGGGCGGCTGGCCGGGCTGCCGGTGGTGATCGTGAAAAGCGAGTTTTTTGCCGACGAGCGTTTTGACGAGGCGGCGGTGGTGGTTAATGAACTGGACCAGCTGCTGCCGCTGGTGGTTTCCGGTATCCGGGGCGACCGGGCACGCGCGTGAATGCAGCGCAGGGCGCCGTTCAGAACGGCGCGTTCAGCTGCACGATCGTCCAGTTCAGGTAGGCCGCAAACCCGACCCACAGCAGGTAGGGCACCAGCAGCAAGGCCGACAGGGTGGAGGCGGGTTTCACCGCCAGCATCAGCAGCCCGACCGACAGCCAAAGCGGCACCACTTCGACCAGTGCCCAGTCCGGCCGCTTTACCGAGAAGAACAGCACGCTCCACAGGATGTTGAGCACGATGTTCAGCGCCAGCGCATAAAGGAACAGCCGCCGCTGGCGCGGGTCGCTGCGGCGCCATGCGCGCACGCCGGCGATGCCGGTCAGGATGTAGATCGTGGTCCAGACCGGGCCGAACAGCCAGTCCGGCGGCTGCCACGAGGGTTTGACCAGGCTGAAGTACCACGGGCCGATGTCGGTGGCGAGGCCGCCCAGTCCGCCGACCAGCACGGCCAGCACGACGGCAACGATGACGGGTTTTTTCGTGGTGTGGGCTGCCTGCATTGGATGTCCTGCCTCGGTTGGGCGGGCGCTGCCGCGCGCGAGGCAGGACGGGGATCAGACCTTGGCGAGTCCCAGCAGATGAGCCATGTCCTTGAGGAAGATCTTCAGGTGCGCAAGCGGTTTCGCGCGCACCAGTTCCTTGTTCATGTACGCATCGAAGGTCAGCTTCTGCACGTCCTTGTCCCTGCACATCGCAACGAAGCGTTCGCGCCGCTTGTCACTGGAATACCAGAA
>JAIXTG010000011.1 GCA_027484285.1 Oxalobacteraceae bacterium
GCACAAAGCCTGCGCTGGCAGCTGGCAGCCACGCTCGACTTCCCGGTCGAGGATGCGGCCATCGACTTCATGAAAATACCCACCGAAGCGTGGGAGCCGCAACGCACGCCGGACATCTATGCGGTCGCGGCGCGCGGCGCAGCGGTGAATGCGCAGGCAGCACTGTTCCGCCAGGCACGCCTCGCGCTGCGCGCGATCGACATTCGCGAGACGGCGCAGCGCAATATCGCTGGGCTTTTCGAGCGGCCGGACGAGCTGCTGGCAATGATCGCGTTTGGCAAGGAAGACGTGCAGATCAGCTTCAGCTGGCAGCGCGAGCTCTACATGGACCGGCTGATCGCCGAGCGCGTCCACCCCGGCGATACACCGGAACGGCGGGCAGCGGCCTGCGAACGCATACAGCTGCAGCTGCAGCGCTCGCTGGATGCGGTACGCGCCAGCTATCCGTTCATGCAGGCGGTCCGCATCGTGGTGGCCGGCGCGCCCGAGGGCTTCGTCACGCAGCTGAAAAGCACGGTATTCGAGCCGATCGACGAACTGGTGCCCGAGGCCCTGTTCGACCTCTCCCGCGTGCCGCAGCTGCAGGATCCGCAGGTGTTCATGCAGCACTTCCATGCGCTGGGCGTGGCCCTGCGTGACGAAGGGAGTGGCGCATGAGCCAGCAGATCAACCTGCTGCCGAAGCCGCCGAAGAAGTCGCTGCTGTCGGCGCCGAATGCCTTGCTGTGCCTGCTGGCCTGTGGTGCGCTGCTCGGGTTCCAGGGCTGGAGCGGCAGCCAGGCGGTCGAAGCCGCACGGCTGGCCGACCAGCGCAGTGCGCAGGAACTGGGTACGCGGCAGCAAATGCTGCAGGCCCTGCAGAAGAAACTCGGCGAAAGTGACCAGCCGCATGACATCGGCGCGCAAATCGCGGCGCTGGAGCCGCAGACGCGCGTGTCGCGCGATTTGCTCGAGCGGCTCAAGAGCGGCGAGCTGGGCAGCCTCAACGGCTACGCCGGGCAGCTGACGGAATTCGCCAGCCTCCCGCAGCGCGGGGTCTGGGTCACGATGGTGACCGTCTCGAATGCCGGCCGCACGCTGCGCATCGAAGGCCGTGCGCTGCGCAAGGAGCAGATCCTGCCGTATGCCGCCCTGATGAACGGGGCGATGGACAAGTACGGGATTGCACTCACCAACATCGAGATCGCGCCGCTGCGGCAGACGGTCGACGAGGACGAATCGGTCACGCCGGTCTGGACCTTCAAGCTTTACTGACGGATCGCCATGAAACTGCCCGACCTGCGACTGCTGCTCCAGCCCGTGCGCGCACAGTTCGAGAAAAAGACGCCGCGCGAACGGATGCTGATGCTGGCCGCGGTGACTGCGCTGCTGTATTTCGTGGTCGATGCGACCGTGCTGACGCCGCAGCAGGTGGCGCTGCGCCAGCTGCAGGCGCAGATCGATACCCGGCAGGCCGAGCAGCAGCGCATCGACCGCCAGATCGCCGAGCTGTCGGCCCGGCTTGCCCAGCGCAATGCGAGCGACCGCCAGGCCGAGCTGGATGAACTGCTGCGCATCATTTCCGAAGCCGACGCGCTGCTGTCGGAGGACGATGGCAGTTCGCTGAAATTGTCCGCCATGCTCGACGCCATGCTGCGCACGACCCCCGGGCTGCGGCTGATGTCGCTGAAGACACTGCCGGTAGTGCCGCTGCTGCCGAGGGCGACCGCCCCGAAAGCCGCCGACGGTACCGAGCTCAAGCCGGCACCGCCGATCGTGGCGGGCGGCCAGCCTGCGCCCGAACCGCCGCCAGTGGCAGTGCACCAGCACGGCGTGGAAATCGTCATCAAGGGCAATTACCTGGCGCTGCTGCCCTACATGGAAAAGCTGCGCACCTATCCGAAACGCCTGTTCTGGACCTCGGCCACGCTCGAGGTCGTCAAGCATCCGGATTCGGTGCTGCACCTGACGATCACCACCCTGTCCGAGCAGAAGACCACGCCGCTGCAATGAAGACCCTGACGCTAATGATCGCCGCCCTGCTCTGCCTGCCCGCCTTCGGCGCCGGCAAGCTGCGCGACCCCACCCGGCCGCTGGCCGCCACCGTCCGCCACGGCGCAGTGAGCGCCTTCCCGGCGCAGGCAGCGCCGGTCGTCCTGCCCCAGTTGCAGCTGGTGCTGGTCGGCGGCGAGCGTCGCTATGCCGTGATCGACGGCGAGCTGCTGGCCGAGGGCCAGGCCATCCGCGGCCTGACGCTGCTGCAGGTCCTCCAGAACGCCGTCGTGCTGAAGACCCCGAACGGGCCGCGCACCTTGCCACTGTCGTCGCCGACCGAAACCGAAAAGGAAATACCGTGAACCCCTCCGTGCCGACACTCTCGCTGATTGCCGCTGCCCTGCTGGCCGCCGGCTGTGCCACCCGCCCGCCGGCTGCGCCGCTGCGCACCGCGCCGGCCATTGCCGAGGCACTGGCGCAGCCCGAGGCCGCTCCCTTGCCGATGGCAGCCACGCCGCCGCCCGAACGCATGCCGGATCCGGTACCGGTGGCGGCCCCGCTGGCTGCGCCCGACCCGAACGAGCCGCGCGTCAGCATCGCGATGAACCATGTCCCGGCGCGCCAGTTCTTCATGGCGCTAGTGGCAGGCACGCGCTACACCATGCTGGTCCACCCGAACGTGACCGGCAGCCTGTCGGCCAGCCTGCAGGGCGTGACCGTGCCGGAAGCGCTCGAGGCGATGCGCGAACTGTATGGCTTTGACGTCAGCCTGCAGGGACGCAAGATCACCGTGCGCCAGCCGGAAATGGAAACGCGCGTCTTCCAGGTCAATTACCCGACCGGCACCCGCAAGGGGACGTCGGACACACGGGTCGCCGGCGGCTCGCTGACCGACATCCCGCAATCAGGTACGGTGCCGGGCGCGCCGGCACCGGCGCCGACCGGCGGCCGCAGCCCGGACAGCAGCCGGGTGTCGACCACCACTGAAGTCGACTTCTGGCAGGAACTGAAAAGCTCGCTCGCAGCCATCGGCGGGATTGCCGAAGGCAGCGGCAAGAGCATCGTGGTCAGCCCGCAATCCGGCGTGGTGGTGGTACGTGCAATGCCCAAGGAACTGCGCGACATCGCGGCCTACCTGAAAGCGACCCAGCTCTCGGTGGAGCGGCAGGTCATCCTGGAAGCGAAGATCATCGAGGTGCAGCTGTCGGACGGTTACCAGGCCGGCGTCAACTGGTCGGCCTTCCGCGCCGGCAGCACGCAGGCGACCGGCGGCGTGCTGCAGCCGGGCACCTCGCTCAACAACTCGCCCGGCACCCCGATCGGCAATGGCACGCTGAATGCCGTCGCCGGCTCGGCAATCTCCACCGTGGCCAACGCCGGCGGCACCATGTTCGGCCTTGCGCTGCAGGGCACCAGCTTTGCTGCACTGGTCTCCTTCCTCGAGACCCAGGGTGCGGTACAGGTGCTGTCCAGCCCGCGGGTATCGACGCTGAACAACCAGCAAGCCGTACTGAAAGTCGGCACCGATGAATTTTTCGTCACCGGCGTATCCGGCGGCACCACCACGCCGTCGGCCGGCGGCGCGATCACCACCACGCCGAACGTGACGCTGCGGCCCTTCTTCTCGGGCGTGGTGCTGGATGTGCTGCCGCAGATCGATGCCGATGGCAACGTGATCCTGCACATCAAGCCTTCGGTGTCGCAAGTGACGACCGTGAATCGCAACATCAATCTCGGCGTCGGCGGCCAGCTGCAGCTGCCGCTGGCGTCGAGCAGCGCCTCCGAGGCCGACAGCGTGGTGCGCGCAAAGAACGGCCAGGTCATCGTCATTGGCGGCCTGATGCGCGAGAGCAGCAGCCGGGACCGCTCGCAAGTGCCGGGGCTGGGCAACCTGCAGGGTGCGGGCGCGCTGTTCGGCAATACCGCACGCGCATCGCAGAAGCGCGAACTGGTGATCCTGCTCAAGCCGACCGTGGTGTCGGATGGCGCCGGCTGGCAGGACGACCTCCTGAAGACGCAGCAGCGCGTGCAGCAATTCAACGGCAGGAGGAGCCCGTGATTTCCCGCGATGCCATTGGCGGCCAAGGAGGAGCGATGCCCGTACTCGACCTGATGCGCTATGACGTCGACCTGAAACTGGCACGCCAGCTGCCGGAAACGCAGGCGCGGCGCCATCTCGCGCTGCTGCTGCGTGACCAGGGCGACAGCTGCCTGCTCGGCCTGGCCGACCCGAACAACCTGCGCGCGCAGGATGCGATCTCGCAGCTGCTCAAGCGCCCGGTGGATGTGGTGCAGGTCGACAAGGACGCGCTGCTGGCGACCTTCGATCGCATTTATGGCAAGACCGACCAGATCGGCCAGTTCGCGCGCGAAGTCGAGCGCAATATCGAGCGCGATGCCAACATCGTCGACCTCGACCAGATGGGCACGGTGCTCGACGATGTCGA
>JAIXTG010000348.1 GCA_027484285.1 Oxalobacteraceae bacterium
ACCGAAAAAGAGTTCGACGAACTTGACCGCTTCCTGATGTCCGATCGCTGCGGCGACGAGACGATGGCCATGGATGCGCTGCACGGCTACCTGACCGCGATCGCGATCGGCCCGGAACCGTTGCCGGTCGACGAATGGCTGCCGCGCGTCTGGGGACCGGAGCCCGAGGATGCGCCGGATTTCCGCGATGACGCACAGGCAGCCCGCATTCGCCAGCTGCTCGAGCGCTCGCTGCAGGAAATCGTCGTTACCTTCGATGTCGCGCCGCGGGATTTCGAGCCGCTGTTCTCGGTGTACCAGTGGAAGGGCAAGGAAGTGCTCGATGCCGAAGCCTGGTGCTGGGGATTCCTGGAGGGCGTGGGCCTGCGCGCAGCGGCCTGGCAGCCGCTGTATGAATCGCCGCAGGCAACACTGCTGCAAGCGATCCGCCTGCTGGGAGCGGAGGAGATCGAGGAGAACGAGGTCACGCTGGTCGATGACCCGTTCAAGTGCCACAAGCTGGCGGTCGAGGCCGAAGCGTCGATACCGCAGATCCAGAGATTCTGGGCGGCACGCCGCGCCTAGCCCACCGCGTTTCAGCCCCGGATGAAGTGCTCGCGGTAGTACTTCAGCTCTTCGACCGATTCGCGGATGTCGGCCAGCGCCGTGTGCAGCTGGTGCTTCTTGAAACCGGCAATCAGCTCGGGCCGCCAGCGCCGGCAGAGTTCCTTCAGCGTCGACACATCCAGATTGCGATAGTGGAAGAACGCCTCCAGCTTCGGCATGTGGCGCGCCATGAAGCGGCGGTCCTGGCAAATGGAGTTGCCGCACATCGGCGACTTTCCTTCCGGGACATGCTGTTTCAGGAAGGCGATCATCTCGGCTTCGGCTTGCGCTTCGCTCACCGTGGAGGCTTTCACCCGGTCGATCAGCCCGGAGCGGCCATGCGTGCCCTTGTTCCAGGCGTCCATGCCGTCGAGCACTTCATCAGGCTGGTGGATTACGAACACCGGGCCTTCGGCGAGCACATTCAGGTTGGGATCGGTCACGATTGCCGCGACCTCGATGACCCTGTCATTGTCAGGGTCAAGCCCGGTCATTTCCATGTCAATCCAGACGAGATTGAATTCATTGGGCCGCGCGACGGGCGGCTGATGGGCTTCGTTTGCTTGTGACATAATCCAGATCCGTTATCGCGGGCTGCTGCAAGGCCTTCGGTCAACCCGCACAAAACCCGCATTTTCTCACACGCACCCCATGGATTCACACAGCTTCTCACTGTTGTTCGCCGCTTTGCTGCTGGCGACGCTCGCAGTCAAGCTCTGGCTCGCTTCGCGCCAGGTCCGCCACGTCGCGCTGCACCGTGACAAGGTGCCGGAACGCTTTGCCTCGCGCATTCCGCTCGCTGCCCACCAGAAAGCGGCCGACTACACGATTGCGAAGACCCGGCTGAAAATCATGCTGCTGACAGTGAATGCGGCCGTCGTGCTCGGCTTCACGCTGCTGGGCGGCCTGCAATGGCTGTCGGAGCAACTGGCGGTGCTCGCCGGCGCCGGCATGACGTACCAGATCGCCCTGATTGCCGCGGTGTCGGTGATATCGGGCGCGATCGACCTGCCTTTCGACTACTACAAGCAGTTCCGCCTCGAGGAGCGCTTCGGCTTCAATAAAATGACGCCGGGCCTGTTCTTCTCCGACCTGGTCAAGCAGAGCATCGTCGGCGCCCTGATCGGCCTGCCGCTGGTCTGGGTCACGCTGACGCTGATGGACAAGGCAGGCGCGCTGTGGTGGCTGTATGCGTGGTTCATCTGGTGCGGCTTCCAGATTTTCATGCTCGGCTTCTACCAGACCCTGATTGCACCGCTGTTCAACAAATTCACGCCGCTGGAGGATGCCAGCCTGCGTGAGCGCATCGAGGGGCTGATGCAGCGCGTCGGCTTTGCCAGCAAAGGCCTGTTCGTGATGGATGGTTCGCGCCGCAGCGCGCACGGCAACGCCTATTTCTCCGGCTTTGGCGCAGCCAAGCGCATCGTGTTCTTCGACACCCTGCTGTCGCGGCTGGCGCCGAACGAAATCGAAGCGGTACTCGCTCATGAACTCGGGCACTTCAAGCTCAACCATGTGATCAAGCGCATCGCCGTGATGTTCGTGATCTCGCTCGGCTTCCTTGCGCTGCTCGGCTGGCTGAAGGGCCAGACCTGGTTTTACACCGGGCTGGGCGTCACCCCGCGCATGGACGCCGGCAATGATGCGATGGCACTGATCCTCTTCATGTTTGCGCTGCCGGTATTCACCTTCCTGCTGTCGCCGCTGCTTTCGATCACATCGCGCAAGAACGAATTCGAGGCCGATGCCTTTGCCGCGAAACACAGCAACTCGCAAGACCTGGTGTCTGCGCTGGTAAAGCTGTACGAGGACAATGCCTCGACATTGACGCCGGACCCGCTGCATTCAGCGTTCTACGACTCGCACCCGCCGGCCAGCGTGCGCGTGCAGCGCCTGCTGGAAGCGTGAGCATGGGCAGTCGCGAACAGTTGCTGCAGTCCGCGTGCCGCCACCGAACCGAGGCGGCTACCGAAGAACAGATCCGTGCGGCGCTGTCGGCGTTGCCTGACTGGCGCATCGACGGCGGAAAACTCCAGCGCGTCTTTTCCTTTCGCGACTATCACCAGACGATCGCGTTCGTGAATGCGATCGCCGACCTGATCCACCGCGAGGATCACCACCCGGAACTGGTCGTCACCTACAACCGCTGCGCCGTCAAATACGACACGCATTCGGTCAATGGCGGCAAGGGCGGACTATCCGATAACGATTTCATTTGCGCAGCGAAGATCGACGAGGTTTACCTGCAAGCTTCATGGCAGACCGGCAAGGCCTGATCGTCGCCGCACACGGCCGGCATTACCTCGCGCAGGCCGAAGGCCAGCTGTGGCAATGCGTCACCCGCGGCAAGAAGAGCGATGTGGCGACCGGGGATGTAGTCCGCTTCCAGCCGACCTCGGCCGACCAGGGCGTGATTGAGGAAATCCTTCCCCGCACAACCCTGCTTTACCGTTCCGACCAGTTCAAGTCCAAGCTGCTGGCTGCGAATGTCACGCAGCTGCTGATCGTGGTGGCGACCGAGCCCGGCTTCTCCGACGACCTGGTGTCGCGTGCGCTGGTGGCGTCCGAGGCGGCCGGCATCCGGGCGCGCATCGTGCTGAACAAGATCGACCTCGAGGCACAGCGCGATGCCGCGCGCGAGCGGGTGGCCCGCTTCGCCGATATCGGCTATCCGGTGCACGAGGTCAGCGCCCGGCGCGATCCCGACGGTACCCTTGCCGTGCTGCAGCCACTGCTGAACGGGCAATCGACGATCCTGATCGGCCAGTCAGGCATGGGCAAATCCTCGCTGGTGCAGCTGCTGGTACCGGATGTGGAGATTGCCGTGCGCGAAATCTCCCAGCGCCTCGACAGCGGCAAGCACACCACCACCTTCACCCGGCTGTACACGGTCGACGAACAGACCCGCGTGATCGACTCGCCGGGCTTTCAGGAATTTGGCCTGTACCACCTGAGCGAAGGCATGCTGGAGCGGGCCTTCCCGGAGTTCGCGCCCCACCTTGGAGGCTGCCGGTTTTACAACTGCCACCATGTCGCCGAGCCGGGCTGCGCACTGCTGGCGGCCGTGGCCAGTGAAGCCATCGATGCCTCCCGCCACCAGCTTTATTTGCAACTGCGGCATGAGTCGCTGCAGAAGCCGGGCTATCGCTGACAGCCGCGGGGAACTGTCCCCTCACGGCAAAACCCCTTATAATCCAACAGGTTAAAAAAGATTCGGCGGCAGCCGCGGGCTAGCCGCCGATTTCATTTATGGCAATCAAACACTATCTGACGTTTGCTGACCTGACGCTGGCCGAGTACGAGTACCTGATCGAGCGTACCAAGGTCATCAAGCGCAAGTTCAAGAATTACGAGCCCTACCATCCGCTGCTCGATCGCACGCTGGTGATGGTGTTCGAGAAAAATTCGACCCGCACCCGCCTCTCCTTCGAGGCGGGCATGCACCAGCTCGGCGGCGCCGCCATCTACCTGAACACCCGCGACAGCCAGCTCGGCCGTGGCGAACCGGTCGAAGATGCGGCACAAGTCATGTCCCGCATGTGCGACGTGATCATGATCCGCACCTTCGGGCAGGAAATCATTGATCGGTTCGCTGCCCACTCCCGGGTGCCGGTCATCAACGGCCTGACCAACGAGCATCACCCATGCCAGGTGTTTGCCGACGTCTTTACCTACATCGAGCATCGCGGCTCGATCGCAGGCAAGACCGTCGCGTGGGTCGGCGACGCAAACAACATGCTGTACTCGTGGCTGCAGGCAGCCGAGGTGTTCGGCTTCCATGTGAATGTATCGACGCCAGCAGGCTACGACATCAATCCCGCACTCGTATCCCCGAACCACCAGCGCCACACCGTGTTCGCAAACCCGGCCGATGCCTGCGAGGGTGCAGACCTGGTGACCACCGATGTCTGGACCAGCATGGGCTACGAGCAGGAGAACGCCGCCCGGCTGAAAGCCTTCGACGGCTGGATCGTCGACGCCGACAAGATGCGGCGCGCAAACAAGGACGCACTGTTCATGCACTGCCTGCCCGCGCACCGCGGCGAGGAAGTCTCTGCCGACGTGATCGACGGACCGCAATCCGTGGTCTGGGAAGAAGCGGAGAACCGGCTGCATGTGCAGAAAGCCTTGCTCGAGTACCTCGTGCTCGGAAAAGTTTGAATATCCCGGAACTTAGGAAAACATTGAAATGAGCGACATCAAGAAAGTCGTCCTCGCCTACTCGGGCGGCCTGGACACCTCCGTCATCCTGAAGTGGCTGCAGGATCACTATCACTGCGAAATCGTCACCTTCACTGCCGACCTCGGCCAGGGCGAAGAGCTAGAGCCGGCACGCGCGAAGGCGCTGAAGTTCGGCATCAAGCCCGAGAATATTTTCATCGACGACGTGCGCGAAGAGTTCGTGCGCGACTTCGTGTTCCCGATGTTCCGCGCGAACACGGTTTACGAGGGCGAATACCTGCTCGGCACCTCGATCGCACGCCCGCTGATTGCGAAGCGCCTGATCGAGATCGCGCGCGAAACCGGTGCCGATGCCATCTCGCACGGCGCCACCGGCAAGGGCAATGACCAGGTCCGCTTCGAACTCGGCGCGTATGCGCTGATGCCGGGCGTGAAAATCATCGCGCCGTGGCGCGAGTGGGACCTGCTGTCGCGCGAGAAGCTGCTGAAGTACGCGGAAGACGCCGGCATCGAGATCGACATGAAGCACAAGAACGGCGGCGCGCCGTACTCGATGGACGCCAACCTGCTGCACATCAGCTTCGAAGGCCGCCATCTCGAGAACCCGGGCGCCGAGGCCGAAGAGTCGATGTGGCGCTGGACGGTCAGCCCGGAAGCTGCACCGGATGCACCGGAATACCTGGACATCGAATTCGCGAACGGCGATATCGTCGCGCTGAACGGCAAGCCGATGAGCGCGGCCGCGGTGCTGACCGAGCTGAACCGCCTCGGCGGCAAGCATGGCATCGGCCGCCTCGACCTGGTCGAAAACCGCTACGTGGGCATGAAGTCGCGCGGCTGCTATGAAACCCCGGGCGGCACCATCATGCTGCGCGCGCACCGCGCGATCGAATCGATCACGCTGGACCGCGAAGTCGCGCACCTGAAGGACGACCTGATGCCGCGCTATGCATCGCTGATTTACAACGGCTACTGGTGGAGCCCGGAGCGCGTCGCGCTGCAGACCCTGATCGACCACACGCAGCAGAACGTGAACGGCTGGGTGCGCGTGAAGCTGTACAAGGGCAATGTGATCGTGGTGTCGCGCGACTCGAAGACCGACTCGCTGTTCGACCAGAACATTGCCACCTTCGACGAAGACGGCGGCGCCTACAACCAGGCCGATGCCGGCGGCTTCATCAAGCTGAACGCGCTGCGCATGCGGATCGCCGCCAACGCAAGGATCAAGCGCGGCAAATAATCACCCGCGAACCTGCCCCGGCGGAGGCCGGGGTGACCACGACAGAACGAACAGGAACAACAACGATGAGCACGCAATTCGACAACGTTTCCATCATCAAGAAAGCGAATGTCTACTTTGACGGCAAGTGCGTATCGCACACC
>JAIXTG010000251.1 GCA_027484285.1 Oxalobacteraceae bacterium
CTTTGTTGTCTGGGCCACGAGTATCGGGAGACGACCATGCTGATCCGTATTCCCCGCAACGGCGATCCCCTGCCTTCGGAAATCACGCCGCAGGCGGTCGCCGGTTCCCGCCGGCTGTTCTTAAGGCAAATGGCAGCCGGCACGCTGGTCGCGGCCGGCGCGGCCAATCCGCTGCTCGCTGCCGCACAGGCGCAGCGGGCCCGTCTGCAGGCGCTGCGCAACCCGAAATACACCGCGCCCGACAAGCCCACCGCCTTCACTGACGCCACCACCTACAACAACTTTTACGAGTTCGGCCTCGACAAGGACGATCCTGCGAAATACGCTGGCAAGCTCAAGGCGAGGCCGTGGACGGTGCGCATCGACGGCGAGGTCAGGCGGCCGCTGACGCTCGACATTGACGAATTGCTGAAGCTCGCCCCGCTAGAGGAGCGGCTGTACCGGCTGCGCTGTGTCGAGGGCTGGTCGATGGCCATTCCATGGATCGGCTATTCCTTTGCCGAGCTGATGCGCAAGGTCGAGCCCACCGGCAATGCCAAGTTTGTCGAGTTCACCACACTGGCCGACCGCGCGCAGATGCCCGGCCTGTCCAGCGCCGTGCTCGACTGGCCCTATACCGAGGGCTTGCGCATTGATGAGGCAAACCATCCGCTGGCCTTGCTGACCTTCGGCATGTACGGGCGAGTGCTGCCCAACCAGAACGGCGCGCCGGTGCGAATCGTGCTGCCCTGGAAGTACGGCTTCAAGTCGGCGAAGTCGATTGTGCGCATCCGTTTCACCGAAGCGCAGCCGCGCACGGCCTGGAATCGGGCAGCGCCCGAGGAGTACGGGTTTTTCTCGAACGTGAATCCTGACGTCGACCATCCGCGCTGGTCGCAGGCGACCGAGCGTCGCATCGGCGAAGACGGGTTTTTCACGCCCAAGCGCAGGACGCTGATGTTCAACGGTTATCCCGAAGTGGCGTCGCTGTATGCCGGCATGGACCTGAAGAAGTTCTACTGAACGATGGCACCGAGCCCGGCCCGGCTGGCGTGGATCAGGCGCGGAGTGTTCGTACTCGCATTGCTGCCGCTCGCGAGCGTGGTGCTGGCGGGATTCCAGGGCAGGCTGGGCGCCAACCCGATTGAGACGATTAGCCGCAGCAGTGGCGACTGGACGCTGTACTTCCTGTGCTTCACGCTGGCGATCACCCCGCTGCGCCGGCTAACTGGCCAGAACTGGCTGCTGAAGCTGCGCCGCATGCTAGGGCTGTTCACCTTCTTTTATGCGAGCCTGCACTTCCTGTGCTTCATCTGGTTCGATCATTTTTTTGACCTTGCCGCTATCTGGAAGGATGTGCTGAAGCGGCCGTTCATTACCGTCGGCTTCAGTGCCTTCTTGCTGCTCCTGCCGCTGGCAGTGACTAGCAGCGACGCAATGGTGCGTCGACTCGGCCGGCGCTGGGGGCAACTGCACCGGCTGATTTATCTGGTGGCCGTGCTGGCCATACTGCATTTCTGGTGGATGCGGGCAGGCAAAAACGATTTCGCCGAACCGTTGCTGTTCGGCGCGATCATTGCGGCGCTGCTTGGCGCCCGCCTGTTGCTGCGATGGCGCACTGCGCGCGCGGTGGCACGCAGTGCGGCGGTGGAATTGTCGCTGAAGGATCCGGCCGACCCCTAGGGCCGGCGTCTGCTCAGTCCGGAATCGACTCCAGGGCAAACAGTTCGGCCGGCGCCTCGCGCCGGCGGATCAGGGAGAAACGGTCGCCGTCGACCAGTACTTCGGCCGCGCGTCCCCGGGTGTTGTAGTTGGAAGCCATCGTCATGCCGTAGGCGCCTGCCGACATGATGGCCAGCAGGTCGCCCTGCTCAAGCGACAGCGTGCGCTCGCGAGCAAGCCAGTCGCCTGATTCGCAGACCGGGCCGACCACGTCATATACCCGCGCGCCGGCCGGGCGGCGATGTACCGGCTGTATGCCGTGCCAGGCCTCGTACATCGCGGGGCGCATCAAGTCGTTCATTGCAGCATCGACGACCGCAAAATTCTTTGTGGCCCCATGTTTCAGGTACTGCACTTCGGTCAGCAGCACGCCAGCATTGCCGACGATCGAGCGGCCCGGCTCGAACAGCATGACGATCGGCTTGCCGTCATGCTTTTCTGCGCGCCAGCGGTCGATGCGCGCGAACAGTCGCGCCAGGTAGTCGGCCACGGCCACGGGCTGTTCATCGTCATAAGTGATGCCGATGCCGCCACCGATGTCGAGGTGATGCAGTGCGATGCCTTCGGCATGCAGCTGGTCGGCCAGCAAGATTACCTTGTCCAGCGCTTCCAGCAGCGGCGCATCGTCCAGCAGCTGCGAGCCGATGTGGCAATCGATGCCGGTAACCTCGAGATGCGGCAGCGAGGCGGCGACACGGTAAGTGGCAAGCGCATCCTCGAACGCGATGCCGAACTTATTTTCCTTCAGTCCGGTCGAGATGTACGGATGGGTCTTCGGATCCACATCCGGGTTCACCCGCAGCGATACCCGCGCACGCTTGCCCATGCCGGCGGCCACGTCGTTCAGCCGGTGCAGTTCCGGGATCGACTCGACGTTAAAGCACAGAATGTCGTGCGACAGGGCGAGCGCCATCTCTTCGCGCGACTTGCCGACACCGGAAAAGATGACCTTGCGCGGATCGCCGCCGGCGGCAATCACGCGCAGCAGTTCGCCGCCGGACACAATGTCAAATCCGGAACCGAGCTTTCCCAGCAGGTTCAGCACGGCGAGGTTGGAGTTCGACTTCACCGAATAGCAGACCAGTGCCTGCTGTTCGTTTCGCCCGTGCGCGCGGCAGGCGTCGGCATAGGAGCGGTAGTTTTCCGTCAGGCTCGCACGCGAGTACACATAGACGGGCGTGCCGTGGGCGGCGGCGATAGCCGCCAGCGGGACATTCTCGACGTACAGCGCGTCACCGCGGAATTGGAAGTGCGACATGGTCAGTACTGGCTGGAGGAGGGCTTGCGGGTCGGCTGCGGGTCGAACTCGTTATCCGGCGAACTTTTCGGCGGCGGACTGTCAGGCAGGTAGAGCGGGCCGGTCTGGCCGCAGCCTGCAACGAGGATCGCCGCTAGAATGACGAAAAATCTGGGCATCGGAGCGTGTTCGGGGAACAAGGGCGCGCGCGACTTGCGCATCGAAAAATCATTGGGAGTGTAGCATGAGCGAATCTGAATTCCTGGCCGTTGCGGAGGGTGTGCTCGATGCGGTCGAGGCCGGGTTCGAGCGGGCCGGCGACGAGGCCGGCGTAGACGTCGAGTGCAGCCGCAGTGGCAATGTGCTTGAGATTGAATTCGATAACCGCAGCAAGATCATCGTCAA
>JAIXTG010000340.1 GCA_027484285.1 Oxalobacteraceae bacterium
GCGTGATGTACTTTTTGCTGCAACCGCCCCTCAGACAAAGCGGCAAACAGACGGATAGCCTGGCCGCTACTGAGAAACCCCTCCGACGCGACTACAGCCCCGTGGCGACGGTTTCCATGTAATGCCGAGGCTTGCGCCCTCCCGCATCTTTCGGCGCTTTGGATTACGATTCTTTCCTTCATTCATGCCCCGAACTGCCATGCCTCGCCGCACGCTACCCATCCTGACCCCCGTCGATTCCAACGCCCTGCTGAACTGGGCCCGCTGGGTACTGCGCGCGCGTACTGAGCGGGAACTGGCGAGACGGCTGGACGTGAGCGCGCCGCAGATCTCGAAGCTCCGTACCGGATACCGCCGGATCGAGGCACAACTGCTGGTGAACCTGCTGGACGCGACCGATGTCAAGCTGCGGGAGCTGCCGGAGAAGGTCAGGCAGATGCCCAAGGATTGGAAGGAGCGGGTGAAAGCGGGGACGAAGAAGCGAGAAAACAAAAACCCCACCGCCTTGTGAGCGGTGGGGTGTGGAGTCAAGGCTTACAACTTAGCTTTTGGCTCTAGAGATTACGCAACAGTGATGATCGCACCAGCCGTGTAAGCCGAATCCTTGAGATTGACCAGACCAGCAATCTTCGCGATGTTATCGTTGGCGTCAACAGTACCAATATCACCAGCACCATCGGCCAGATCGGCATAAACATAGGTGTTGCCACCATATTGGAACCACACCAGTTGAGCGGTACCTGCAGCCGTCGCACCGTTGGCGATGTTAAGAGCAGTTGCGAGGGAAACCGCTGCACCCACGTCGACCTTATCGCCCAGCGAACCTGCCGTGACTGTACCCGCCAAGTCGATCTTGTCGCCGGACGCAAGGTCGGTAACTGTCACAAGCGGTGAGGTACCAGTTGCTGCAGCAATCACAAACGTGTCCTTGCCAGCGCCACCGGTGAGGGTTTGCTCCGACGTCGAACGAGCCGTGATCGTATCATCAGCGCTGCCGCCTTTGACTGCAACACCCGCCGTTGCGGCCACCACGTTGGCCAGATTGATTGCCAACTTGCCGGTTGCAGCCGAGCCGTCAATCATTGACACGCCCACGGTGCCGTTAGCGGCGCTGACTTCACCGAAGTTAGCAGCGAACGCCAGATCAAGGTTCTTCGAACCCGTGATTGTCACGGTACGCGCGGAGGTGTTAGCACCAAACGTCATGCTATTCCAGATGTTGTCGCCACCACCCGAAACGACGTTCAGGTTCTCGATACCGGCCGCAACGATCGTGCCCAGTTGTGCGTTAGCTGCAGTCGGTACGGTGGTCTGTGCTGCACCAGCGAACGTGACCGAGTAAGAATCGCTCGTGCCGGACACGCCAGAAAATGCCAGAGTCGTGGTGCTAGCCGAGTTGTTTCCAACAAAATTATTCGCCAGTGCCTGTGAGGTGGTCAGACCAGAAATGTTCGAGCCGTTGGTCACTGCATCAACGGTCAGGCCGCCAATACCGGAGATCAGCGAGGCATCCAGCGTCGTTGCCGTCGAGATAGACAGGCGCTCGAAGTTCTTGAACAGCGAAGCGTTACCTGCGTTGACCAGTGCCGCTGCCAGCGAGTCGGTGCCAGCACCAGCATCGATAACGGAGGTTGCAGTCGCGGAGGTTGCGGGCAGAGCCGAGCCCAGCAGTACGTCGTCGCCTGCACCAAGGTTGACGGTCGAACCAGCAGCCAGAATAGCGCCGAGGGTAACCGTATCGTTACCAGCACCCGAATCAACCGTAGCTTTGGCAGTAGCGTTCAGCGTGAAGCTGTCGTTACCTGCGCCGGTCTTGACCGACACCGTGGCAGCATTGAGGGATCCGAGCGTCAGCTTGCCGGTTGCAGCGGAACCGTCAACAGCCGTGGCCGACGCCAGCGGGTTCAGCTTAAGGTCAGCCGAGCCAGTCACGTTCACGGTTGTGGCGGAGGTCGAGCCAGTCAGCGACAGGCTGCTCTTAGAGCCGGTGGCGTTGACAGTAATGGTCTTAGCCGCGGAATCCACAACCACTGTCTGGGCTTCGGTCGTGCCATCCGACTGGTAGCCGGTACCGTCAACGTTCACCGTCAGCGCGTGATCAACTTTTGCGTTGGTGATCGTAACCGTACGTGCAGCGGTCGTTGCACCCTTGATAGTGACCGACTGCAGGCCCTCGCCACCAATGCCAGTGTTGGCATCTACACCGTCCAGAGTGACCGACGTCATCGTCGTGCCCTTGTTGGCCGTCGCAGCGGTTGTGTTCTCTTGGTTGTTGATGGTCACCGCACCAGCGCCACCTTTGACGGTAACGTTGGTCAGGGCCTTGCCCGAGATGCCCAGCGTACCGGCTGCAGTCGCACCTTTGGTAACGCTTACTTCCTTACCACCGGCAACGGTAGAGTTGGCGGTCGTGCTAAGGGTCAAGGCTACGTCGGTGGTGTTAGCTGCAGTCAGCGTCGTCGCGTCGGTGTCCGCCGCTTTTGCGACGAACTTCGTCAGGCCCGCAATAGCGGAGATATCCAGACCGGTAAGATCGCCGTTGGTAGCAACGTTGATTGTCTCAACGTTCTTGATGTCAGCGCCGCCAAACGTGAAAGCGTTGGTGTTAACGCTGTATGCAACGTTCAGGGTGTCATTGCCAGCACCACCATCGATCACATCCAGACCGCCAAGCAGACGACCACTGGTCGCAGTCTCGTCAGCGTTGAACGTGTCATTGTTGGAGCCGCCAGTGAAGGCTGTGCCCGAATCAATACCTGCAGTGAGCGTGAAAGTGCTGCCCGTCGGCGCCGTCGTGCCACCGGTGAACGCGCCCGACGAATCCGTCGTGCCCATGGCCGAGTCATTGACTTCCACGGCTTTTTTGCCCAGCTTCTGGGTGCCCAGGAATGCGTTCTTGCCGTTGAAGGACGCGGTCAGGTCGCCGTCCATGAAGCGCACCGATGCCGAGCCGTTGACGTTCGACAGCTGGAACACGACGGTCTGGACGCCGTTGGACAGGGTCACGGTGCGGCCCGAAGCGCGCACGGTGTACTCGGAAGCCAGGCCTTCGATGTTGATGATGTCGCCGGAAACCAGCTTGCCAGCGATGGTCACGCGGGTAGCGTCGCCCGAGATGTTGTAGGTGTCTGCGCCGGTGGCGTCTTTGAACGTCTTGCGGCCCGTCGTAACGGTGTATGTAGCCATTGTGGAATTGCTCCTGTAAGTAGGCAACGTAGTAAGCCTGCACCGCATCCCGGTGCTCGGCGACTGACTGCGGCTCCGGAAAACCTTTGCCAGCAGTTACGGCGCTACTCTAGGTTCCACAGTGAAAGCATCCTGTGAACACCGTCACAATTTCCACAATCGTTATTAAAGCCGGTAGTTCAGGCCCAGCAGGATCTGTGTCACGTCAAGGGTCGAGAGGCCGATGTTGGAGCGGTCGCGGATGCTTTCAATTTCAATAACCACTGCCCACGGGCTGCGCGGGTTGGGGCCGGGTACCCAGATGGCTTCGAGCTTGCCGGCGATCCGGTTGACCCAGCGGCGCGCGCCGCCGGCGAGAAGCGGGCTGTAACCCTCGTCGTCGCGGGTGTGCGCGGCAATCAGCAATGCGCCGAGCTGCAGGTTGGGCTGCGCCTGCCAGCGGCCGAAGGCCAGTGCTTCGGCGCGCAGGCTGTCGCCGCCGGGGCGGTCGTTGGCGGCGAAGTCGCGCCCCAGTCGCAGCTGGCCGCCCCACTGCAGGCCGGTGCGTCCGCATTCGGCGCCCGCGCCCAGCCACGGGATGACGGCGTCATAGGCGCTCGCCCCGGAAAACCGCCGCTGGTCGAGGTCGGCACGGCCGCTGACGATGCAGGTTCCGAATGGCACGCGCAGGCCGCCGCTGGCCTGCAGCTGGCTCACGCCGCGGCCGTCGAAGCGCAGTTCGCGCACCGACCCGGCCGCAAACAGCACCGCACCGTCCTGCCCGCGCCAGGGCACGGGCCGGCGCCAGCTGCCGGTAGCACTCGCGTCCCACTGGTCCTGCGCGGACTGGCTGGCGTGCTGACGGTGGCGCAGCGCGAGGCTGGCGTCGGCCTGCCGGCCGGCGTCGAGTTCGAAGCGGCGGGTGGCGGCCGCGCGCAGTTCGCCGAAGCTGTCGGAGCGCGGCTGGTAGCTGGGGTCGAGCAGCAGGGTGGCGGGCACGCCGTCGAGCGTGAGCCGCAGCGCGGAGACCGACAGGCCGTAGTTGGCGTTGCTGGTGTGGCCGACGAAGCCACCGACATCCGCCTGCCAGCCGCGCCAGCGGCGCGCGCTGCTGATATTGCGACGCACGCTGGCGATGTCGGCGCGCAGCGCGGGCGGCGGATCGAAGTTCTGCTCGACGTGCGCGAGCATGCGGTCGGCGGTGTCGAGTTCATTAAGGCGGTAGTGGGCAATCGCGAGGTCGAGCCAGGCGCCGGCATAGCTGGGCTGGACCAGCACCACGCGCTCGAGCGCATGCACGGCCACGGCATGGCGACCGGCGGCCAGCGCAGTGGTGCCGAGCAGGTAGTCGTAGTCGGGGTCGCCGGTGCCGGCGTCTTCATGGGACGCGACGAGTGTGAACGCAGCCTCGGCATTGCCGGCGGCAATCAGGGCCTGCACTTGCGTGCGCAGAGTGGCAAGGTAGCTGGCGGCCTCGGCAGTTTCACTGGCTTCGGCGGCTTCGTTCGCTGTGCCGGCGTTGGTGGCTTGGCTGCTGGCCGGGCTGCCGGCGTGGGCACCGTCGCGGGTTGCGTCGGCGGCGGCGGCGGCGGGCGCCATGGTGAGTGCAAGGGCGAATGCGAGGGCGACGGCCGCGGCCGGCGCATGCGAGGCCATGGACGCGATGGGCCCGGGCTGACGAGGATCAAGGACGAGCGCCGACAGGCGCGGTCGTGCCGCGCCGGCGTGAACTGGAGCCGGTGGTTTATTCAATCTGCGGTGGCTGTGCTTTGCTCTTTTTGCTTTAGCGCGCCCAGCGGAGTATTCCGTAGGCTTTCAAGTCGCTGCTGATGTTCCTGAAATAGATGTAGGCCGCTTCGTCGCCGTTGCCATTGAGCGCACCGGAGAGCGCGACGTTGGAAGCGGAGCGCTCGGGCGCCAGCCGGCCGGTGTCGCTGATGCCGCCCTTGCTGTACATGACCTGGTCCTGGCCTTCGAACTCCCAGCGGAAGCTGGTGGCGTAGCGCATTTTGTCGAAGTTGACGGAGAAGCTGGCGCCGGACACGGTGGCGGGCTCGTAGCCGCCGCTGCTGCGTCCGTAGGCCTGGCTTTCCTGCAGGCGGAAGGCGACGAAGCCGCTGGTCGGCAGGCTGGCGGCCTCGACCGAACGGAACAGTACGAGTGCATCGTTCTGGCCGATGAGTTCATAGCCGGCGGGCGCGGCGGCGCGGCCGGACCAGCGACCCCACATCAGGCTCGGGCTGCCATTCATGCCTTCGGGGACGGAGGCGGTGTTCTCGCCGCCGAGGTTGACCTTGGGTTCTTCCGGACGCGGCAACTCAAACGGCAGGCGGCCATTCGAGGGCGCGATGAGTTGCGGTGCGCTGCTGCCCTTGATTTCAAGGTAGCTGCCGGTGAGGGAGCCGACGAGTTCGCGCGCGGCCGCTCCCCCGCAGGGGCCGAGTGCGCTGCGGCTGCAGGCGTCATCGAAGGGCGACACCACGACCGCGCCCTGCTGCACGGCCACGCGGGTTGTCGCCTGGCTGGCCTGCACGAGGAAGTCGGTACCGCGAATGCCGATGGCGGCGACGGGTGTATTGACGCGGAAGTTTTCTTTGGCGGACTGGCCGGCCTTGCCGCTGATGAGGCGCGCCACGCCTTCGGCGAGTTCGAAGCGCACGCGATTGGCGGCGGCGTTATTCGGGTTGTAGCTGTACTGCGCGACGGTGAGCGAGGAATTCGGCCGCACACTGACGAAGGCTTCGTCGACGAAGCGGATGTGCACATGGCCGTTCTTGCCGGTGACGATGGTCTGGCCGGCGGCGATGGTGTCGTTCTTTTTCAGTGCCGGGCCGTTGGCGACCCGTGCATCACCGATCGCGAACAGCACGCGGCCGACTGCATCCGCCGCACCGGATGCCGGCGCCCACAGCAATCCCGCAATCAGCGAGATCGCCAGCGTGAAGGCGCGGGTCAGGTTGGCGGCACTCATCATCAGCAGTTTTTCCAGTGATACAACGCGTGGGACAGGCGGCATGGGCGCGGGCTGTTGGCCTGCGGACAACCAAAACACTTGTCCGGATGCAAAGTATGACTACTCTAAATTGCATAACTGTGACGGCGGTAACAATTTTCCACGGAACCTACGTAATTTCATGATGGCCGACTACGGGCGATCATGATTAATTGTTCCAATTGCCAAAATGAATACTTAGTTACGTTTTTTGTACTGGTCTGGGGGCCTTTGGGACACTCACTCTGTTTGATTGATAAGCGCACAGGGTGAACCAAGGCTGCGAGGTGTCGCTGCAAGTTCGGTGGGCTGTTGGGGGTGGAAGCGTCCCCAGATCCCAGCCTGCGCCGGGTGATGCATCAGGAGGATCTCATCTGGCAAGCCATCCCGAAGGCTTCCCTGATGGAGGCTTCCCTGATGGGACACTCACTTTGCTCATTCGATTATCGAGCAGTGTTTGCTTACTTCACCTGTCTCGTCAGCGATTCCTGTGACGATGCACGGGCCGGCATGGCGGAGCAGGAATTGCCTTCCCGGCAACCGGCTTTGCATCCACGACGGTATGGCGGCTCAGGCGCAGTTCACCCGGCAGTCGACCCGGCGGCCACGCCGGCCAGCCCGCCGGCGGCGGCCTGGTCGCGCACGGTGTAGACGCGCACTTTTTCCGACAGCGAGTCGACCGCATAGTCGCCCACTTTGCTGATGCAGCTGCCATCGAGCAGGCGGGCGGTGGGGGCGCCCATCAGCAAATGAATGCCGACGGTACGGGTGAGCTTTTCGATGCGGGAGGCGACGTTGAAGGCCTGGCCCTGCGCAGACCATGCGTAGTGGCTGTGGCTGCCGTACACGCCGACGGACATGGCGCCAGTGTTGAGGCCGATGCTGAGCTTGGGCGCACCGTAGTCGCGCTCGGTGAACCAGGCTTCGAGTTCGCGTATGCCCTGCTGCATGGCGATAGCTGCACTGACGGCGGCAGCGGCCCAGCGTGCGTGCCCGTCTGCTGCGTACGCCGCGCCGGCTGGCTGCACATGCAGAGGTCCGGTGGTGACGAGCGGGCCGTCGGCGCGGCTGTCATTGGCGGCCGCCACCGGCGCCACGCCCCATAGCGCCACCAGGCCATCGCCGGTGTATTTCTCGATGATGCCGCCGTAGCGGGCGACTTCGGCCGACAGCACTTCAAAGCACTTTTGCGCAAACTCGGCGACCTGCGCCGGGCTCTTGTTTTCGGAGGCGCGCGTGAAACCGCGGATGTCGGCGATGAGCACGGTCATCATGCGTACTTCGGTTTCGGGCCCGATGGCCTGCGCATCGAGCACGCGGCCGACCAGCATCGTGGGAAGGAATTCGCTGAAGCGCGTGCCAATGCCGCGCAGGCGGTCGGCAAGTGCGAAGTTCTGCTGCAGCAGGTGGATGGTGGCAATGGCGATCACCAGCAACGGCAGCGGCGACAGCGGCAGCCACATCCCGCGCGCGAGCAGCAGCCACGATTCGGCGCCGAACAGCAGGACCAGCATGGCCGCCGGCCACAGCAGGCTGGCATAGCGCGCGCGATGCGGCCACATCAGCCACGACAGCAGGACGGCGGCGGCCAGCAGCAGGAAGGGCGCGGTGCCGGCGGGCAGGGGCCGGATCAGCTGCTGGTCAAGCAGGGCCGAGAGCAGCTGGGCATGCACCTCGACGCCGGGTGTTAGCTTGTCAAGCGGCGTGGCGACGCGGTCGCCAATGCCGAGGGCCGAGCTGCCGACCAGCACGATCGCGTTGTCGAGCGCGGGCAGGATGAGCGCGGGGTCAAGCACGTCGGCGGCGGATACCACGGGAAAGCCACCGGCGGCAACGCGGAAAGGCACCACCAGTGCGCGCTGGCGGTCGAGCGGCAACTGGAGCGGCTGCGCGTCGCCGAGATCGATGCGCAGCCGCTGGCCGCCGTCGGCGTATTCGGCGCGCAGCGCATCGGGCTGGCCGGCCAGCTGTGCATACATGCGCAGCGCCAGCGACAGGCTGCATACGTCTCCGACGCAGGCCAGCGGATAGACGCGGCGCACGCGGCTGTCGTCGTCAATCAGCGGGCTGATGTGGCCGATGCCGGCGTGGCGTGGCAGCAGGTGGTGCGCGTTGGCCACAAAACCGGCGGCTTCCGGCGCGTGTTCGCGGCCGAGCACGAGCACGCTGCCGGACAGGGCACCAACGCGGTTGACCGACTGCGGCGAAAAGTCGAGCGTCTGGCTGAGCACGACGGCCGGATGGTCGAGCGCGGCACGCAGCGCGCGATCGCCGGGGCGGCCAAGCGGGAATACGATGTCGAGCCCGACGAGGGCGGCGCGGTGCGGCCCGGTGAGTGCATTGACTAGCTGCGCGACGGTCGCGCGCGGCCACGGCCACTCGCCGATGCCAGCGAGGCTTTTTTCATCGATGTCGACGATCACGATGCGCGGCTCGTCGCGCACCGGCGGTGCGATGCTGACCAGGCTGTCGTAGAGGAAGTGTTCGAGGCTGTCCTGCAGCAGCTCGGGGCGCGCCATATAGGCCCAGAGCAGCAGCAGGCCGAGGCCGGCCGCGATCAGGCGACCGCGGAGAACGGACAGGAAGTTCACGGCGCGCGCCCCGCTGGTGCGAGCATGCGAGCGTTTACTGATGCTCGCGCATCAGGTTCTGCAGCAGCGCAGGATCGCGGATGATGGCGCGCCGCCCGTCTTTCTCCATGACGCCCTGCTCGTACAGCACCTGCAGTGCGCGAGTGACGGTCTCGCGGCTGGTGTTGCTCATCAGGCCGATCTGTTCGTGCGTAGGCATGTTCTCGATGGTGAGCAGCTTGCCGGGGTCGGGCTTGGCGAGCATGTGCACCAGGCTGTAGACGCGGCAGAACGCGTTCGGGATGCCGAGCAGGACGCGGTATTCGGTGGAGGCGCGCACTTTGAGCGCGACATGGCGCAGCATGCGTTCGGCGACGATCGGATTGCCGAAGATGAGCTTGCGCGCGGCCTGCATCGGCAGCACGCCGACGACCGATGCAGCAGCCGCGACCACGGTGGCCGAGCGCGGCAAGCCATCGATGGACGCCAGTTCGCCGAAGAATTCGCCGGGGGATACGAAGTTCAGGCCGGTCTGCCGGCCCTCGGGCGTGATGTCGTACACCATCAGCCGGCCTTCGAGCAGAAACAGCAGGTCGATGTTGCGATCGCCCTTGTGGAGCACGAACTCGCGCTTGGCGTAGCGGACGCGGCGCATGACCAGCGCCAGTTCGGCCAGCAGCGCCTCCGGCAGGTCGGACAGCAAGGGAATTTTCGCAAGTGCCGCAGCGCCCAGCGGGTCGCGATCGGGACGGCCGCTGGTCGGTTTGGTGTGAGGCTGCGGGGTCATGCTGGGCAAGTTCGGTCTCCGAGACTGAAGGGGCGGCGCAGGGAACGGCCGTGTCCATCGAGCACCTTGCGGCGCCTCGTGCACCTACCTGTTCCGATTCCGCCAACCCTTCCTCACCTGCGCTGTTTCCAAACAACCAAGCGCCTTTGAGAGCGCAATTTGGTCAGCGCTGATATTACTTCAAGTTAACTTTGTTAACTGTGAAGAAATGTGCTGACCATCACATTTTCTGGACCATTCTTAACAAAGGAACAAAAGCAAACACAGGTCAACATTGGGACACTCACTCTGTTCGATCGGCAAACGCCCACGCGTGCGATAAAAGAACATCGGTGTAGAAAGGGCTTAACCCGCATTCACTCTCTTTTTGCGACGGCAGGAGTCTTGGCTTGTTGAAGGGATCGATAACCGGCTGAACAGAGTGAGTGTCCTGAGAGGAGCATGAGCAAGGTGAGTGTTCAACCAAGGGCTTTTGTTGCAATTGAAGACCGATAACCGGCTGAACAGAGTGAGTGTCCCATTGCGGGAGAGGAGGGTTAGGTGGGGCGGGCGACCATTAGCCAGAAGACAATGACCAGCGACAGGAAGGCGGGGATGCCGAGCAGGACCCAATAGCTGAAGTAACGCCAGTAGAGGGCGGGCAGTTCGAGATCGCCCAGGGCGGCCGCGCGCATGGCCATGTCGCGCATGCGCATTTGCATCCATACGACCGGCAACCAGCAGGCGCCGGCGACGAAGTAGAGGATCACGGATCCGACCACCCAGCGGCTGGTGAACGGCATGCCGGAAAGGTGCAGCATCGCAAAACCCGTGACCGGCTGGATGATGATGGCCGGTGTAGTAAATAGCCAGTCGGCGATCACCACATATCGGGCAACGACGGCGATCGCGCGCACGTCGCGCGTGAGGCTGGCCACCAGCATGTAGAACGCGGAACCGATGCCGGTGCCGAACAGGAAGGTGGATGACAGGATGTGCAGCCACTTCAGCAGCAGGTAATCCATGACGGCCTCAGCGCTTTTCGAAAGCCAGCAGTACGACGATGGCTGCCAGCATCGGCAGGTTTTTCAGCAGCGGACCGTAGGGATGCAGCCAGAACTCGGGCAGGCGCAGGCTGATGATGAGGGTGTAGCCGAGGATGAGCACGATCTGCACCTGCCACAGCCAGCGCCGCTGCAGGAACAGCGTGAGCACGCCGAGCAGCAGGTCGAGCGCAGCCGCGCCAAACAGCATGACGGGCGCAAGCGCCCCGCGGATGCCGGTGCGTGCCAGCAGCGCATAGCTGTCGGCGACCGGGTAGACGCCGAAGGACAGGATGCCGGTGACGATCCACACCAGCGCCACCGACAGCCGCAGCAGCGGCAGCAGCCATGACAGCAGCGCGCGCTCGCGCAGCGCTTCGCGCTCGATGCCAGGCGCAATGAACTCGGCAGGTGCACGCGGCTGGCGGCCGAGCACCTGCGCGAAGGCCTCGCAGCTGGCCTGGTTGCCGCGCTCGAGCATGGCCAGCGTCTCGCGATCGAGCAGAGCGCCGGGCAAGCGTTCGCCCAGGGCTGCGGCTGCCCGCGCAAGCGGCATCGGGATCGCCACGATCCGTGCCGGCGGCAGGCCGAGGGCGGCGCGCAGTGCGGCGAGGAAGTCCCGCAGCATGAAAGGTGCCGGACCGCTGAAGGCCAGCTGCTGCGGCACCTGCTGCGCTTCGATCAATGCGCACAGGCCATCAATCACGTCATCGATATGCACCGGCTGCACCACCTGCATGCCGCCGCCCGGCAGTGGCACCAGCGGCAGCACGGCCAGCCGGCAGAACAGGGTGGCGCTTGCGCCGTCGGCACCGAACACCAGCGACGGCTGGACGATCACTGACGACAGCCCGAGTCCGCGCAAGTGATCGTCGGCGGCCTTTTTGCTCAGGTGATAGCGGCTCTGCGCATGCGCATCGGCGCCGAGCGCGGAGACCTGCACCACGCGCGCGACTCTGCGCTGTGCGCAGGCGTCGAACAGTGCGACGGGCGCCTGAATGTGGACGGTGTCAAATCGCTGCCGCGGCGTCTCGCGCAATATGCCGGCGGCGTTCACGACGACATCTACGCCGTCGAGACGCGGCCGCCATGCATCGGCAGTGAGGTCGCGCGCGAAGTCCACCGGCAGGTGGTGCAACCCGGGATGCCGGCGCGGCGGCGGCGAGCGCGCTGCCCACAGCACCTCGTGCCGCGGCAGCAGGGCCATGGCAAGGCGACGACCGATGAAGCCGCTGGCACCCACCAGCAGAATGCGCATGCTGCCCTCCCCGGACTGGCGCGTGCAGCGACTTGCGCGCGCGCCGCGTGCGGAAACTTCGCCCGGGCCTGCCGATCAGAATGCTGTGACCGGGAA
>JAIXTG010000355.1 GCA_027484285.1 Oxalobacteraceae bacterium
GAATACATTGGCCAGGAAAAGGCGCGCGGCCAGCTCGAGAGTTTCATTGCCGCCGCGAGAAAGCGCGGCGAGGCGCTCGACCACACCCTGCTGTTCGGCCCGCCGGGCCTCGGCAAGACCACGCTGGCACACATCATCGCGCGTGAAATGGGCGTGAACCTGCGCCAGACCTCGGGCCCGGTGCTCGAGCGCGCCGGCGACCTGGCGGCACTGCTGACCAACCTCGAAAAAAACGACGTGCTGTTCATCGACGAGATCCATCGCATGTCGCCGGTGGTCGAGGAAATTTTGTATCCGGCGCTCGAGGACTACCAGATCGACATCATGATCGGCGAGGGTCCGGCGGCACGCTCGGTGCGGCTGGATTTGCAGCCGTTCACCCTGGTCGGCGCCACCACCCGCGCCGGCATGCTGACCAATCCGCTGCGCGACCGCTTCGGCATCGTCGCCCGCCTCGAGTTCTATACGCCGGAAGAACTGGCGCGCATCGTCACCCGCAGCGCGGCGCTGCTGAACGCGCCGATTGTTGACGACGGCGCACTCGAGATCGCGCGCCGCAGCCGCGGCACGCCGCGTATTGCCAACCGCCTGCTGCGCCGCGTGCGCGACTATGCGGAAGTGAAGGGGCAGGGGCAGATCACGAAGGCCATGGCCGATGCTGCACTGAAGATGCTCGACGTCGATCCGGTCGGCTTCGACCTGATGGACCGCAAGTTGCTGGAGGCCGTGCTGTTCAAGTTCGGCGGCGGGCCGGTCGGCCTCGACAACCTTGCCGCGGCGATCGGCGAGGAGCGCGACACCATCGAGGACGTGCTCGAGCCTTACCTGATCCAGCAGGGCTACCTGCAGCGCACGCCGCGCGGACGGATCGCGACGCCGACGGCATATCAGCACTTCGGCGTGGCGGCCCCGCGGACCGGGCCGAACGGGGATTTGTGGGAACAGGGCTGAACGACCCTTGCCTCGCGCACTGCGCCGCGTTGCGTTTTTTTCTGATACAGCGCGCATTCATTCTTTTCTGAACATCATCGACAGCACCGTTTCCTACCGGGGGCTGGGGTCGCATTTCGCTGCCCTGCGTCCATCAATTCCCCAGGAAACGCCATGTCGATTCACAAGCCGGGATCCATTCCCACTCAGCCGTCCGTCAACACGACCATCCCCGAACCGGTCGGGCCTGTGAATACAGCGTCACCCGGCGATCCGGGCCCAAGGCTCGGCGAGCCGGGCAAGGGCTGGCAAGACCTGCCGAATGACGTATTGGGTAGGCTAATGGATCTCCTGATAGCGGAGACCCTGTCGCCCGACTCAGCACCAGACGAGCGTACAGCCGCGCTGAATGCCCTGCTCGATCTAGGCAGTTTTTCCTCTCGGGAGCAGCAAGTGGTGAACGATCTGCTCAGCCAAACACAGCTTGATCGGCGGCAGTTGCAGCGTATCGTGAAGGAGGCAAGGCGCTCCCAGTGGCTTGCGGCAGCCACTCACCTGGAAACTCAGCGCACCAAACTGCGTGACGACTTTTCTGTCACACGCGAGCTGATCATGGAAGCGGGGACAACAAAAAAGTCCGTCGTCCTGCCCGAAGACCGTGAAGGAATCGCGTTCTGCTTCAAGGAGATTAGTTTGAGCCCTGCAATCTCAACGCTGATATCGACACTGAATGGAAAAACTGTGAAGCTTGACGCCAGCGGAATCGGACGCGATCGCTTCGGCAATGAAATACTTCCGGCACTGGAGAAGATTCCGCTTAATTGCCGTGTCGTGCTTGACGCTGCCGATAATAAGCTGACCTCGGACGATCTGGGGAAGTTGACGAGCCTGATGGCTAAAAAGGGAAACCTCTACAGGCTGGACCTCAGTTGTAATCCGCTGACTGAGGGGGCGGATGGTGCAGCGAAAATTCTGAATCTTTTCAAGCAGGCGGGGCCGCTGACCCATCTCTATCTTTCCGATACCGGACTCGACAATTCGACTGCTGAGATACTCAAGAACAGTCCGCGGCGGAGCACGATGCTGGAGCAGCTTGACCTGCGCAATAACCAACTCGACGCGTCGGGGATTTCTGCCCTGTTGCAGGCGTTCGTTCCCGAGTCCGCAGGCGTCGGTTTCTCGTGTCCGGCATTGGATCTGTTACGTCTCGCCGGCAATCCCTGTGACAAGACCGATGAACTTAAAGGCGCTCATGACAGCGCAATGTACCGTCAATATCAGCTGAATCGGCCTGCAGGACCGGAGCCGAATCCGGACGCAGGGATAGTCTTCGGCGGAGATCCCTTGTCATTGGGACTGCGGATAGAACTGCCCAGGGCTGACGAGTTCACTGATCTCGTCCGCACTGAGACGTACATCAGCATCGCCGACGGCAGCAGGCTCTGAACGCAGATTTGAGGGAGCAGCTCCCTTCAGGAGGACCCTGCCTTATTCCTCACGCACCCACACTTGCGTCCGCCCCAGCAGCGACACGCCGATGAACCCGCGCACTTTCAGCTTCTTCCCGCCGTCGGCCAGCGACATCTTGCACTTGTAGGTTTTGCCATTGGCCGGGTCGAGGATTTCGCC
>JAIXTG010000088.1 GCA_027484285.1 Oxalobacteraceae bacterium
ATGAACGCCACCTCGCCAAACGCCAACCTGTACGCGCTGTTCCGCTCACGCTTCCCGGCCGATCTCGATGCCTGCTGGCTCGAGACGGCCGACGGCCAGTATTACAGCTGGCGCGACCTTGAACGCGGCAGCGCCAAGATCGCCAACCTGCTCGCCAGCCTAAAATTGCCGGCCGGGTCGCGGGTCGCCGCGCAGGTCGAGAAGTCGCCGGAAGCCCTGATGCTTTATCTCGCGACCGTGCGCGCGGGGCTCGTCTACCTGCCGCTGAATACGGCCTATCGTGCGGCCGAGATCGCCTACTTCATCGACAATGCGTCGCCGGCGGTAGTCGTGTGTGCACCGCTTAATTTCGGCTGGGTGGCACAACTCGCGTTCAAGTCGGGCGTGCAGCATGTGTACACGCTGGACGAACCCGTGAATGGCCGCAACAACGGCTCGCTGCTGTCGCGCGCGGTCCACTTTCCGGACAGCTTCGATACCGTGCATTCCCAGCCGGACGACCTGGCCGCAATCCTCTACACCTCGGGCACCACCGGTCGAAGCAAAGGCGCCATGCTCAGCCACGGCAACCTTGCGTCCAACATCCGCACGCTGCATGAGGCATGGCACTGGCAGCCGCACGACGTCCTGCTGCATGCGCTGCCGCTGTTCCACATCCATGGCCTGTTCGTCGCCGCCCATGGCGCCCTCTACAGCGGCAGCAAGATGATCTTCCTGCCGAAGTTCGACAGCGACGCCGTGATCCGCCACCTGCCGCGCAGCACGGTGTTCATGGGCGTGCCCACCTACTACGTGCGGCTGCTGTCGGATCCGGCATTCGTCCGCGAGACCTGCGCCAGCATGCGCCTGTTCGTGTCCGGCTCGGCGCCGCTGCTGGCCGAGACCTTCAACCAGTTTTCCCGCCAGACCGGACACACCATTCTCGAGCGCTACGGCATGAGCGAGACCGCGATGCTGACCTCGAACCCCTGTCACGGCGAGCGGCGTGCCGGCACCGTCGGTCCCGCGCTGGCGGGTGTGTCGGTGCGTGTCGTGAACGGGGCCGGAGAGGCGTGCGCGGCAGGCGAGATCGGCGACATCCAGGTCAAGGGACCGAATGTGTTCAAGGGCTACTGGCAGATGCCGGAGAAGACTGCCGAAGAATTCACCGCCGACGGCTTTTTCAAAACCGGCGACGTCGGCCGGCTCGATGCCGATGGCTACCTGTCGATCGTCGGCCGCAGCAAAGACCTGATCATCTCGGGCGGATACAACGTGTACCCGAAGGAGATCGAAAGTGTGATCGACGAACTGCCCGGCGTGCTCGAGTCTGCAGTGATCGGCTTGCCGCATCCGGACTTCGGCGAGGCAGTCACCGCCGTGGTTGTCGCGCGCGACGGCCAGACCTTGTCGGAATCGGCGCTCATTGGCGAGCTGAAGTCGAGGATCGCCAACTTCAAGGTACCCAAGCGCGTGCACCTGGTCGATGAACTGCCGCGCAACACGATGGGCAAAGTGCAGAAAAACCTGCTGCGCGAACGCTTCGGTACCTAGTGCCGAAGCAAATGCAGGCAGGGGTCAGCGCAGTCCCTTCCAGAGCATGTAGCCCGCCAGCCCGTAGAGCATCAGCGCAAAAACGCGCTTCAACTGCTTGACCGGCAGAGCATGCGCTGTGCGCGCGCCCAGCGGTGCGGTCAGCACGGCCATGGCGGTCACCAGCAGCATTGCAGGCAGGTAGACATAGCCGAGCATGCCCGCCGGCAGCGCCGGCTCCTGCAAACCGAAATACACATTCGACAGCGTCGCCGCCAGCGCGATCGGAAAACCGAGAGCCGCACTGGTCGCGACCGCATTGTGAATGCGCACATTGCACCAGCTCATGAAGGGCACGGCAATGAATCCGCCACCCGCGCCGACCAGGCCCGACAGGCTTCCAATAACGAGACCCATGCCGGCCATGCCCGGCGGCCGCGGCAGCTCGCGCGAGGGCCTCGGCTTGCGGTCGACCAGCATCTGCGTCGCCGAGAAACTGACGAACACGGCAAAGGCGAGCGCGAGCACCGACGAGGGCAGCTGCGCGCCGAGCCACGGCCCCAGCCATGAACCGACCAGGATACCGGGCACCAGCAGCCTGACCACCGGCCACAGCACTGCCCCATGGCGATGGTGGGCGCGCACTGACGACAGCGACGTGAACAGGATGATCGCCAGCGACGTGGCAATCGCCGCATGCACGACCAGCGCAGGCGGGAAATCCCGCGCCGACAGCAGCATCGTGATGAAGGGGACGGTCAGCATGCCGCCACCGACGCCCAGCAGGCCGGCAGCGAAACCGGTGAAGCCGCCCAGCGCCAGTAGCGCAACGACCAGCGCGGCATCCACTAGGACGCTTTCAGCAACCGGTTCACGATGAAGTCCCAGTCGGCCGGGTCGACCGGCGTGATCGACAGCCGGTTGCCGCGCCTGAGCACCTGCAGGTCGGACAGTTCGGGATGCGAGCGCAGTTCCGGCAGGGAGATCAGGCGGGTCTTGCGCAGGGCGCGCACATCGACCAGCAGCCAGCGTGGCTGTGCGGGCACCGACTTCGGATCGAAGTAGGGACTGGCAGGATCGAACTGCGTGGGATCGGGATAGCTGGTGCTCGCCACCTCGGCAATGCCGGCGATGCCTGGCTCAGCGCAGCTCGAATGGTAGAACAGCACGCCATCACCGACCTGCATCTGGTCGCGCATGAAATTGCGTGCCTGGTAGTTGCGTACGCCCGTCCAGGGCAAGGTGCGACCCGGAGCGGCAAGCGCATCGTCGATGCTCGCCTCGTCAGGCTCGGATTTCATCAGCCAGTAGCGCATTTTCTTGTTGGGGGTGGCGCGCACATAAAAAAGCGGCTGCAACTGACGTTGCAACCGCTCGAAAAAGAGTCCCGCCTGTGCCGCTGTGCCGGCATCCCGAACCTTTCGGTCCAAGGTGGCCACAGTAGTCCAATATTGGGATCGTCGGACAAGCGACGTTCACGCCTACTGAACGAATCCCGCAGCCAATGCGCGTAAATGGTTCAAGGAATATATGGCAAACGCGTACACGGCAGGAGTGCTCAGTCTACCGAAAAGCGCTTGCATGTCAACGGATTTGAACGAGGAATTGAAAGGGAAGACGCACGCTGCTCGAAGCAATCAGAACAGCGGCTCCTGCGGGACGAGCGCACCGTCGAGCAGCGAATGCATCGCAGTAATCTTCTCGCGCACTTCCGCCATCGATGCCGAGGCGAAGGGACCGTCGCCGGAACGCGAAGCAAGGAAATCCGCGGCCATGCCGAGTGCCGCTATCACCGCGATGCGGTCGGTACCCTTGACCTTGCCGGCATCGCGGATGGCGCACATGCGTTCATCGAGGAAGGCGACCGCCTGCTTCAGCGCGAGTTCCTCGCCTTCCTTGCAGGCGAGGCGATAGGCCTGGCCCATGATGGTCACGTCGAGCGTCGTCACGCGGCCTCCTGGTCAGTCATTTCGGAGGGCAGCCTTGCAAGCAAAGCCGCCACGCGCTCATGGGCTTCTCCCATGCGCGATGCCAGTTGGGCGTTCTCGTCGGCGAGGGTCGCCAGTTCGCCGCGCAATGCCGCATTCTCGCTGCGCAGCGCCTGCGACAGCTCGGCCAGGTGGCGTACCTTCTCGAGCAGGGAAGTGAATTCGGAAACCATGCGGCACTATAGTCGCGCGCAAGAATTTCCGTCAATACATTCAGCCGCTTGTAACGCATTGTTCAGGCAAAGCTTGAAGCGACGCTGCCCGTGCACCCGCGTTGTCAATTTCACAGGCTTGCCCAGGCATCATGATTGCGCGCGCAGGGCATTACTCGCCTGCGCATCGGCATCGGCCATCCACAGCTGGCCATCCACCGTAATCAGCGCCGCCGACACCCGCTTGCCCGGAAACAGTTCCACGCAGGCAGTGCGATAGCGCTCCAGTTGCGCCTGGTAGTCCGGCTGCTGCCATTCATACAGGTTGCGCTTGTAATCCAGTATCCAGAGTTCGTCATCGAACATCACCAGGCGATCCACCCGCATCAGCTCACCTCGGTGAACCAGCTCCATTTCGTTGCGCGCGAACCGGTACTGAGCAGGATCGAAAAATTTTTCCAGCGCCGGCTGGGCGAGGATGCATGCTGCCTGTTCGCAAGCCATCGCTGCCTCATCATCACGGCAGCCGAGCCAGCGCGCGACCACCGGTACCGGCGGCATGCCGACCGGCCACAGGCCAGGGTTGGTCAGCCGCTCCATCAGCGCGTGCAGCCGCTTTCCCTCCAGCGTCGCTTCGGTGTCTTCACTGCGCTCGCGCGGTGCTGCCGGCAGCCGGGGCGGACGGAACAGCGGCAGCGTGAACGACTGCTCCGGCTGCAGGTCGCCGGACGGCAATTCGTCGGGATTGAACTCGTCCACCTGCAGCAGCCGCTCATACCAGCTGCCGGGCCGCACTCCGCCCGCCCGCGAGTCGTGCGCCCCGCTGACGATCAGCAGCTGCTTTGCGCGCGTTGCCGCGACATACAGCAGGTTCCAGTTTTCCTGTACGCGGAATGCCTCTTCCTGCGCAAA
>JAIXTG010000030.1 GCA_027484285.1 Oxalobacteraceae bacterium
AAACCGGCTGAACCTCGCCGACGTGCGTGCCCGCAAGTATCTGGCGGCGCAGATGGAGAAGCATTTCTTCGGCGACGGCGCGGACCAGGCGGTGGGGTATGTGCCGCCGGCAGCCTGAAGCCCTGCCCTCCCCATGAGAGAAACCTGCCGCTGGCAGGTTTTTTTTCGCGCCGACTGTTGCAATTAGCGCGTTGCCCGATAGCGCATCGCCTTGCTTGCAGGCTGCCGGCTGAACGGCGACATTGGCTTGAGCCACTTGCAAAACAGCGAAGACGAGCATGCAAACCCTCAAGCACACCCCTTTTTTATCGTCGCACCGGCTGCCCGACAGCCCTGCCGCAATGCATGCAGATCCCCGGCTTTCTGTTCCTTCGAAAGGCAATGACGGCAGCGCGAAGGTATCGGTAATTCATTCCGATGTGACCAAGAATTTGGCGAGCACCGCCGCGCCCCTGGCCAAAAAACTGGAAGATGCAGGAAGTGCGCAAAACGCTGCAAAAAAATCCGTGAAATCTGCCGGCAGCGGCCCGAGCTTTGGGCAAATGCTCGCCCATATCAAGGAAAAAATTTCTGCCGCATCCCAGAAACCGAAACCATCTGCTTCATCAACGTATCGCCAATACTCGTTCGAGCAGATAGACAACTGGCTGTTCGGGAATAACCGAAAAGGCGTCTCCCAACTCCCTGCTTCACAACTGGGAAAGCGAGAGGCTGCCAGGTACGCGCCCAAAGTCTCCTTTGATGCCGTCAAACCGATTGGAAACGGAAAAATCTCTTCGAGAATTGCCATTTACAGCGGCGGCATCACCGATCTGAAAGCCTCCCCGGGCCAGAGAGCGGCCGTCGGCGACTCGAATAATGGTGATCTCCTTACCGGATGCGGATTCGCCGTGGCCAAGGCCATCGTCAATGCCGCCGGTGCGGGGCTTCAGCAAGAGCTGTACAACAAGTTCGGCGTGCCGGGAGTCATGGAAACAACGGACTACGGCAAGAAAAACTATGCATCGTATGAGGGCCGGGGCTACGCAATTTCATGTGACGGACATGACATGAAAGCGTCCCACGGGATAGGCACGGTGGAATTGCTGACGGTGCCGATGGACTCCGAAGCGGGCGTCATCAATATGTATTACGAGGCACTGGTCCATTCCAGAGACAAGGACTACATCGCCTTGCCGATGGCGGGCATGACGCATCCGGTCATCAACGATAACGCGGCGAAAAGTGCTGAGCTCTCGGTGAAAGCGGCGGCGAAGTTTTACGCTGAATTTCCCGATTCAAAACTGAAAATCGTTTACACGATATCCAACAACCCGCAAGCCGAGGCTGCCTACAAACAGGCCATCAGCGGCGCCGACGCCGCTTGAGTACGAGCGACGGCGTCGGCAGGCGCCCCGAATCTCAGAATGCCAGCGTCTTCACGCCAGTCGCCGTCCCCAGCAGGCACACCGCCGCGCCCTGTCGCGCGAACAGCCCGACGCTGACCACGCCCGCCAGCTGGTTGATCTGCTGCTCGAGCGCCTTCGGGTCGCGGATCTGCAGGCTGGCCGCATCGAGGATGTGGCAGCCGTTGTCAGTGACATAGGGTTGGCCGTCCTTCATGCGCAGCACCGGGTTCGCACCCAGTGCCGCCAGCGCGCGCGCGACCGATTTGCCTGCCATCGGTATCACCTCGACCGGCAGCGGGAATTTGCCGAGCACATCGACCAGCTTGGATTCATCGGCGATGCAGATGAATTTGTCGGCGACGGAGGCCACGATCTTCTCGCGCGTCAATGCGCCGCCGCCGCCCTTGATCATGGCGCCGCCGTGATCGATTTCGTCGGCGCCGTCAATGTAGACCGACATGCGCTCGACTTCATTCAGGTCCAGCACCGGGATGCCATGCGACTTCAGCCGTGCAGCGGTCGCCTCGGATGACGCCACGGCGCCCTTGATGCGATCCCTGATCTTGCCCAGTTCATCGATGAAGAAATTCGCGGTCGAGCCGGTACCGACGCCGACGATCTCGCCGTCCACCACATAGTCAATTGCCGCGCGCGCGACGGCTTGCTTGAGTTCGTCCTGGGTCATGGATGCCGCCTGAAAAAAGGCGACATTCTAGCCCATGGCGAGCCGGCGCCGGTCTGTCTCAGGCCTCGACCTGATTCGAGGCCAGGTACTGAGCCAACGAGGCTTTGTCGTGCAGGTTCAGCTTGCGGTAGAGGTGGGCGAGCTGGTTGCGTACCGTATGGTGCGAGACCCCGAGTTCGCGCGCGATCTGCTTGTGGCTCATGCCGGCCGCAAAGCGCCGCGCGACCACGAATTCGCGCGGGGTGAGCACTTCCATGGCGTGCAACGGCCGGATCCGGCACAGGTTGCCGCCGCTTTGCCGCACCATCGAGATTTCGATTTGCATGCCTTGGTATACCTTGCCTTCGCTCAGCGGCAGCAAGGCCTGCTCGGGGATGAAATCCGGCGCAATCTCCGGCCACTCGCGCTCCAGCAGTTCGAAGAAGCGCTGGTCGGCGATTTCTATCTGGCCATCTTCCGCAATGAGGCCGGAAGCGCTGGTCTGGTCCCGCCTCGGCCCGGCGCTGTTCAGCCGCTCGAGCGTGCGCGCACGATTGATCGCCAGCGCCCGCGACAAGTGGATCCACAGCCCGTGCAGGCAGGCGGCATCGGTTTCGGCAAAGCGCACGTCATGCTGCCGATAGAGAACGATCCAGCGCGCCGGCCGCACTTTGGCCGGATCGTCGCCATGGACCATCAGGTGGCACAGGCCGAGTTCTTCGGCCAGCGTGCGCGCGCCGCCGGTCACACGGCTGCGGCTTTTGCCGGCATCACGGCTCTTTCTGTACAGCTCGCGCACCCCGCCGCGCGCCGGGGACAGCGGCGCATTGCGAATGCCTTGCGCGACCGGGTCATCGCGGAATTGCTCGCGCGACAGCAGTGCCTCCGGCACAGTGGAGGCAGGCGAGCCACCATCGGTCTGGAGCATGGTGACGGACTGCAGGTGGGCCTTTTCACCGGTACCGAAAATCGCGCCATCGAAACGTATCCACATCTGCATCAGGCCGATGGCGCGCGATACGAACTGATCCGGGGACGCATACTCGGCCAGCGCATACAGGTCCCTCACGGTGCTCGAAAAAGCCTGCATCGGTTCCTCCGTGCC
>JAIXTG010000363.1 GCA_027484285.1 Oxalobacteraceae bacterium
CTCGATCACCGTCAAGCTGATCAACCCGATCGCGATGGAAGAAGGCCTGCGCTTCGCTATCCGCGAAGGCGGTCGTACCGTCGGCGCCGGCGTCGTGGCCAAGATCATCGACTAAATGCCTGCCCGGATCGCCGGGCATTTCACAGAATGCCGCGGGTGCAAACCGCCCGCGGTTCGCTCTTTTAAGGAAGCATGATGGAAAAGCAAAAAATCCGTATCCGCCTGAAGGCATTTGACTATCGCCTGATCGACCAGTCGGCACTCGAAATCGTCGATACCGCCAAGCGTACCGGCGCTGTCGTCAAGGGCCCGGTTCCGCTGCCCACCCGCATCCAGCGCTGGGACGTGCTGCGTTCGCCGCACGTGAACAAGACCTCGCGTGACCAGTTCGAGATCCGCACGCACCAGCGCCTGATGGACATTGTTGATCCGACCGACAAGACCGTCGACGCTCTGATGAAGCTCGACCTGCCGGCCGGCGTCGACGTTGAAATCAAGCTGCAGTAATGGCAATACGGCGTCATGGCGCGGGAACGATGGTTCTTGCAGTTGTAGGAATCTGAAACCCGCGCTATAATCGCCGGCTCGGCTGAGGTCCAAGGACTTCGGCCATTCGAATTTTTAAACACAGCCCCGCCCAATCGCAGGTGGGAATGGAGAAAAAGATGAGCCTGGGCCTTCTTGGTCGCAAGGTTGGCATGATGCGCATCTTCACGGATGACGGGGATTCGATTCCTGTTACCGTGGTGGACGTGTCCGACAACCGCGTGACGCAGATCAAAACGCCAGAAACCGACGGCTATGCGGCCGTTCAGGTCGCTTTCGGCAAGCGCCGTGCATCCCGCGTGAACAAAGCCGCGGCTGGTCACCTCGCCAAAGCCGGTGTCGAAGCCGGCACCATCCTCAAGGAATTCCGTGTCGACGCAGCCAAGGCTGCCGAGTTCAAGCCGGGCGACCAGGTCGCTGTCAGTCTGTTCGAGGCCGGCCAGAAGGTGGACGTCCAGGGCGTCACCATCGGTAAGGGCTACGCTGGCACCATCAAGCGCTATAACTTCAGCTCGGGTCGTGCAACCCACGGTAACTCGCGCTCGCACAATGTGCCGGGCTCGATCGGTATGGCGCAGGATCCGGGTCGCGTTTTCCCGGGCAAGCGCATGACCGGTCACATGGGTGACGTGACTGCCACCGTGCAGAACCTCGAAGTCGCTCGCGTCGATGCAGAGCGTCAGCTGATCCTGATCAAGGGCGCCGTTCCGGGTGCAAAGAACGGCCAGGTCGTCGTTCTGCCGGCGGTCAAGGTCAAAGCAAAGAAAGGAGCCTAAGCAATGGAACTCAAGCTCCTGAACGCACAAGGCGAGGCAGCGTCGAATGTCGCTGCGCCGGATACCATTTTCGGCCGTGATTACAACGAAGCGCTGATCCACCAGATCGTCGTCGCCTATCAGGCGAATGCACGTAGCGGCAACCGCAAGCAAAAGGATCGCGAAGAAGTTTCGCACACCACCAAGAAGCCGTGGCGCCAGAAGGGTACCGGCCGCGCACGTGCTGGTATGTCGTCGTCGCCGCTGTGGCGCGGAGGCGGTCGCACCTTCCCGAACTCGCCTGACGAGAACTTCTCGCACAAGGTCAACAAGAAGATGTACCGCGCTGGCGTTTGCTCGATTCTGTCGCAGCTGGCCCGCGAGGGCCGTCTGTCGGTGATCGAGGAACTGTCGGTCGAAGCCCCGAAGACCAAGCTGCTCTCGCAGAAGCTCAAGGGCATGGGCCTGGATTCGGTGCTCGTGATTACGGACAACCTCGACGAGAACCTGCTGCTGGCCTCCCGCAACCTGCCGAACGTGCTGGTTTGCGAGCCGCGTCACGCTGATCCGGTGTCGCTAGTGTTCTTCAAGAAGGTGCTGATCACCAAGCCCGCACTGGCAAAGATTGAGGAGATGCTGGCATGAGCGCAGTCATCAAACACAGTGAAGAGCGCCTGATGAAGGTCCTGCTGGCTCCGATCATTTCGGAAAAGGCTACCTTCGTCGCGGAAAAGAATGAGCAAGTGGTTTTCCTGGTAACCCCGGATGCGACCAAGCCCGAGATCAAGGCGGCTGTTGAGCTGCTGTTCAAGGTCGAGGTTGAGTCGGTTCAGGTGGCAAACCGCGCTGGCAAGGTCAAGCGTTCGGGCCGTTTTACCGGTCGTCGCAACAACACCCGCCGCGCTTTCGTCAGCCTGAAGCCGGGTCAGGAAATCAACTTCACCGAGGAGGCTAAATAATGGCACTCGTCAAGCTGAAGCCGACCTCGCCAGGCCGCCGTGGCATGGTGAAGGTGGTCAACCCTGACCTCTACAAGGGCCGCCCGTTCGCGGGTCTGGTCGAGAAGAAGTCTAAGACCGCCGGTCGCAACAACAATGGTCATGTCACCACCCGTCACATCGGCGGTGGTCACAAGCATCACTACCGCGTCGTCGATTTCCGTCGCAACAAGGACGGCATCCCGGCGAAGGTGGAGCGTCTTGAATACGACCCGAACCGCAGCGCGAACATCGCACTGCTGTGCTATGCCGACGGCGAGCGTCGCTACATCATCGCGCCGCGTGGCGTGGCTGTGGGCGACCAGCTGATGAACGGCTCCGAGGCGCCGATCAAGGCCGGTAACTGCCTGCCGATCCGCAATATCCCGGTGGGTACGACGATGCATTGCATCGAAATGCTGCCTGGCAAAGGCGCCCAGATCGCACGTACTGCAGGTGCTTCTGTGGTGCTGATGGCCCGCGAAGGCGTGTACGCCCAGGTTCGCCTGCGCTCCGGTGAAGTGCGCCGCATCCACGTGGAATGCCGTGCAACGATCGGCGAAGTCGGCAACGGCGAGCACAACCTGCGCAAGATCGGCAAGGCCGGTGCGACTCGCTGGCGCGGTATTCGTCCGACGGTGCGCGGTGTTGCAATGAACCCGATCGACCACCCGCACGGTGGTGGCGAGGGCAAGACTGCAGCAGGTCGTCACCCGGTATCGCCGTGGGGCCAGCAGACCAAGGGCAAGAAGACGCGTCGCAACAAGCGCACGACTTCGATGATCGTCTCGCGTCGCGGCAAGAAATAAGGGGTAAACATGGCACGCTCACTGAAAAAAGGGCCGTTTTGCGACGCCCACCTGCTGAAGAAGGTCGAAGCTGCTCAAGCCAGCCGTGACAAGAAGCCGATCAAGACCTGGTCGCGCCGTTCGACGATCATGCCGGACTTCATCGGCCTGACCATCGCTGTCCACAATGGCAAGCAGCATGTGCCGGTCTATGTGTCCGAGAACATGGTCGGTCACAAGCTCGGCGAATTCGCGCTGACCCGTACGTTCAAGGGTCATGCGGCTGACAAAAAAGCCAAGAAATAAGGTTCGGACATGGAAACTAAAGCTAGCCTCCGCAGCGCACGACTGTCGGCACAAAAGGGCCGCCTTGTTGCCGACCTGATTCGCGGCAAGAAAATCGACCAAGCGCTCAACATCCTGACGTTCAGCCCGAAGAAGGGTGCAGTCATCATCAAGAAGGTACTCGAGTCCGCAATTGCGAACGCCGAGCACAACGATGGCGCCGACATCGACGAACTGAAGGTCAAGACGATTTACGTGGAAAAGGGCGCGGTGCTGAAGCGGTTCACCGCACGCGCCAAGGGCCGCGGCGATCGTATCTCCAAGCAAACCTGTCACATCTACGTGACTGTCGGTAACTAAGGGAGTCACGATGGGACAGAAAATTCATCCGACCGGCTTTCGCCTGGCAGTTACCCGCAACTGGGGTTCCCGCTGGTACGCAGGCAACAGCAACTTTGCCAGCATGCTGGAAGAGGACCTGAAGGTTCGCGCTTACCTGAAGAAGAAGCTGAAGAACGCTTCGGTCGGCCGCGTGCTGATCGAGCGCCCGGCAAAGAACGCGCGCATCACGATTTTCAGCTCGCGTCCTGGTGTCGTCATCGGCAAGAAGGGCGAAGACATCGAGGTGCTGAAGGTCGCGCTCGCCAAGATGATGGGGGTGCCGGTGCACGTCAACATCGAGGAAATCCGCAAGCCGGAGACCGACTCGCAGCTGATCGCCGATTCGATCGCGCAGCAGCTCGAAAAGCGGATCATGTTCCGCCGCGCGATGAAGCGTGCGATGCAGAACGCGATGCGTCTGGGTGCCCAGGGCATCAAGATCATGTCGTCGGGTCGCCTGAACGGCATCGAAATCGCCCGTACCGAGTGGTACCGTGAAGGCCGCGTGCCGCTGCATACGCTGCGTGCCGACATCGACTATGGCTTCTCCGAAGCCGAGACGACCTACGGCATCATCGGCATCAAGGTTTGGGTTTACAAGGGCGATCGTCTTGCCAGCGGCGAGACGCCGGTGATCGAGACGCCCGCAGATGACGACCGCAAGCGCCGTGGACCGCGCCGCGACGACGGCAAGCCTGGCAGCCGCCCGGCACGCAAGCCGGCGGGTGACGCCGGTGCCGGAGCCCCTGGCGCGAAGCGCGTTCGTGCGAAGAAGGCCGACGCACCTGCTGCGCCGGCTGACAAGGCAGGAGAATAAACATGCTGCAACCAGCACGCAGAAAATATCGCAAAGAGCAAAAAGGCCGCAACAAGGGCATTTCGCACGAGCGCGGCACCGCGGTGTCGTTCGGCGAATTTGGCCTGAAGGCGGTGGGCCGTGGTCGTATCACTGCACGCCAGATCGAGTCGGCGCGTCGTGCGATGACCCGTCACATCAAGCGTGGCGGCCGGATCTGGATCCGTATCTTCCCGGACAAGCCGATTTCGCAGAAGCCGGCAGAAGTTCGTATGGGTAACGGCAAAGGCAGCCCGGAGTACTACGTCGCAGAAATCCAGCCGGGCAAGGTCCTGTACGAGATGGATGGTGTGGACGAGGCGCTGGCGCGCGAGGCATTCCGCCTGGCCGCTGCCAAGCTCCCGTTGGCGACCACTTTCGTTGTCCGCCAGGTTGGCCAATAAGGAGCAAGTCATGAAAGCATCTGAACTCCAAGGCAAGGACAAGGCAGCACTCCAGAAAGAGCTGAACGACCTGCTGAAAGCCCAATTCGGCCTGCGCATGCAGGTTGCGACCCAGCAGCTGTCGAATACCGCTCAGCTGAAGAAGGTTCGTCGCGACATCGCCCGCGTGAAGACCGTGCTCAATCAGAAGGACGCATAACAATGAACGCGACTGCAGAAAACAAATCGCTCAAGCGCACTCTGGTCGGTACTGTCGTCTCCGACAAGATGGACAAGACGGTCACCGTGCTGATCGAGCGTCGTGTCCGCCATCCGCTGTACGGCAAGATCATCGTGCGCTCGAACAAGTACCACGCACACGATGAAGGCAATGTGGCAAAGACTGGCGATACCGTCGAAATCCAGGAAGGTCGTCCGATCTCGAAGACCAAGGCTTGGACCGTCACTCGCGTCGTCCAGACGGCGCAGACTGTTTAAAGCTTGCGCTCCCGGCATTATGTCAGGCATAATGCCGGGCTTTCCCGCTTTTTGAGGGGCACTGCCTGGCTCGCAAGTCAGGCGTGACGCAGTAGAAGTAAATATTCGTAGCTTTTTGTCAACCCAATCGGCGCTTCCGTCTCACGGAGGTTCTGGCGGGACCAAGACTGACCGTTAAAGGACGCACTGTGTGTCCGGCGCGGATTAAGTTGGGAAAGAGAAATCATGATTCAAACTGAGAGCCGGCTCGATGTAGCCGACAACACTGGTGCCCAGGAAGTCCTGTGCATCAAAGTGCTGGGCGGGTCCAAGCGCCGTTACGCCAGCATTGGCGACGTAATCAAGGTCACCGTCAAGCGCGCTGCGCCGCGCGGCCGCGTCAAGAAGGGCGAGATTTACAACGCCGTCGTCGTGCGTACCGCAAAGGGTGTGCGTCGCCAGGATGGTTCGCTGGTTCGCTTCGACGGCAATGCCGCCGTTCTGCTGAATGCCAAGCTCGAGCCGATCGGCACGCGTATTTTTGGCCCGGTCACTCGTGAACTGCGCACTGAGCGCTTCATGAAGATCGTGTCCCTCGCGCCTGAAGTTCTGTAAGGAGTCGCCATGGATAAGATTCGCAAGGGTGATGAAGTCGTCGTTCTGACCGGTAAGGACAAAGGCAAGCGCGGCGTCGTTCAGCAGCGCGCCGGCGTCGAGCATATCGTGGTCGAGGGCGTCAACGTTGCCAAGAAGGCTGTCAAGCCGAACCCGATGACGGGTGCAACCGGCGGCATCGTCGACAAGCTGATGCCGATTCATGTGTCCAATGTCGCAATTTTCAATGCGGCCACGGGCAAGGCAGATCGTGTGGGCGTCAAACTCGTGGATGGCAAGCGCGTCCGCGTGTACAAGTCCACCGGCGAAGTGGTGAAGGTGTAAGCATGGCTCGTTTCCACGAAAAGTACGAAAAAGAGATCGTCCCGGTATTGACCGAGAAGTTCGGCTACAAGTCGCGCATGCAAGTGCCGCGTCTGACCAAGATCACCTTGAACATGGGTCTTGGTGAAGCCGTGGCGGACAAGAAGATCATCGAGCACGCCGTTGGTGACCTCGTGAAGATCGCCGGCCAGAAGCCGGTCATCACCAAGGCTCGCAAGGCTATCGCAGGTTTCAAGATCCGTGAAGGTTATCCGATCGGCTGCATGGTGACCCTGCGCGGCGCGCGCATGTATGAATTCCTGGATCGCCTGATCACGATCGCGTTCCCGCGTGTGCGTGACTTCCGTGGCGTGTCCGGCAAGTCGTTCGACGGTCGCGGCAACTACAACATCGGCATCAAAGAGCAGATCATCTTCCCCGAGATCGAGTACGACAAGATCGATGCTCTGCGTGGTATGAACATCAGCATCACCACGACTGCCAAGACCGACGAAGAAGCGAAAGCGCTTCTCGCCGCCTTTAAATTCCCGTTCAGAAACTGAGGCTGCCATGGCAAAACTGGCACTGATTAACCGTGAACAGAAGCGCGCTGCGCTGGTGAAGAAGTACGCCGCCAAGCGCGCCGAGTTGAAAGCGATCATCGACGATCAGTCGAAATCGGAAGAAGAGCGCTATGACGCGCGCCTGAAGCTTCAGGCACTGCCGCGCAATTCCGCGCCGAATCGCCAGCGCAATCGTTGCGCGCTGACGGGTCGCCCGCGCGGCACCTTCCGCAAGTTCGGCCTCGGCCGTACCAAGCTCCGTGAAATCGCCATGCGTGGCGAAATCCCGGGTATGACCAAAGCCAGCTGGTAATAGGAGAATAAGCGATGAGTATGAGCGATCCTATCGCCGATATGCTGACCCGCATCCGCAACGCGCAGGTCGTCAACAAGACTGCCGTAGCGATGCCGTCGTCGAAGCTGAAAGTGGCTATTGCCCGCGTCCTGAAGGACGAGGGCTACATCGAGAGCTATGCGGTTGCCGAAGATGGTGGCAAGCCGGTTCTTTCGATCGAGCTGAAGTACTACGCTGGTCGCCCCGTGATCGAGCGCATCGAGCGCGTTTCGCGCCCTGGCCTTCGCATCTACAAGGGCAAGGCAGAAATCCCTTCCGTGATGAACGGTCTCGGCGTGACCATCGTGTCGACTCCGAAGGGTGTGATGACCGACCGCAAGGCGCGCGCTACCGGTATCGGTGGCGAAATCCTGTGCTACGTGGCCTAAAAGGGGGAAAGCAAAATGTCTCGTGTAGGTAAGATGCCGATCCCGCTGCCCGCTGGCGTCGAAGTGACGATCGCGGCAGACAAGATTGCGGTCAAGGGTCCGCAGGGCACCCTGTCGCTGCCGCTGACTGGCCAGGTAGTGGTCAAGAACGACAGCAATACGCTGACCTTCGCTCCGGCCGACGAATCGCGCGAAGCCAACGCGATGTCCGGCACCGTGCGCGCACTGGTCAACAACATGGTCACCGGCGTCACGAAGGGCTTCGAGAAGAAGCTGTCGCTGGTAGGCGTGGGCTTCAAGGCCCAAGTCCAGGGCGACAAGCTGAACCTGTCGCTCGGCTTCTCACATCCGGTCGTGCACCAGGCGCCGGCCGGCGTGAAGTTCGAGACGCCGACCCAGACTGAAATCATCGTCAAGGGTATCGACCGTCAGAAGGTTGGCCAGACTGCCGCCGAAGTGCGCGCATACCGCAGCCCCGAGCCTTACAAAGGCAAGGGCGTCCGTTATGCGGACGAGGTTGTGGTGATCAAAGAAACCAAGAAGAAGTAAGGGTTGAACATGGACAAGAAAGCATCCCGCCTGCGCCGCTCGCGCCAGACGCGAGCCAAGATCGCAGAGCTCAAGGTCAATCGCCTTTCCGTGCATCGTACCAACCTGCACATCTACGCGACGATCTTTGGCCCGGACGCGACCGTGCTGGCCTCAGCGTCGACCGCGGAAGCCGAAGTGCGCGCGGAACTCGCCGGCAAAACGGGCAAGGGCGGCAACGCCGCTGCAGCAGCCTTGGTTGGCAAGCGCGTCGCCGAAAAGGCCCTCAAGGCCGGCATCGACTCAGTGGCGTTCGATCGCGCCGGTTTCCGCTATCACGGCCGTGTGAAAGCAGTTGCTGACGCAGCTCGCGAAGCCGGTCTGAAGTTCTAAGGAAGACTCATCATGGCAAAAATGCAGCAGAAAATGCAAAGCGACAAGCCGGACGACGGCATGCGCGAAAAAATGATTGCGGTCAACCGCGTCACCAAAGTGGTGAAGGGCGGCCGCATCATGGGCTTCGCAGCGCTGGCTGTGGTGGGTGATGGCGACGGTCGCATCGGCATGGGCAAGGGCAAGTCGAAAGAAGTGCCGGTCGCCGTGCAGAAGGCAATGGAAGAAGCCCGTCGCAAGATGATCAAGGTCACGCTGAAGAACGGCACGCTGCAGCACACCGTGCACGGTCAGCATGGCGCATCGTCCGTGATGATGATTCCGGCAAAGGATGGTACCGGCGTCATCGCGGGCGGTCCGATGCGCGCGATTTTTGAAGTCATGGGCGTCACCAACGTGGTCGCCAAGTCGCACGGTTCGACCAATCCCTACAACATGGTGCGCGCTACGCTTGACGGTCTGGCGAAGATGAGCACCCCGTCCGAGATCGCTGCCAAGCGCGGCAAGTCGGTCGAGGAAATCCTGGGCTAAGGTGATCCAAATGGCAAACACTATCAAAGTCAAGCTCGTCAAAGGCCTGATCGGCACCAAGCAGTCGCATCGTGCGACTGTGCGTGGCCTCGGTCTGCGCAAGGTCAATTCGGAGCGCGTCCTAGAGGACACTCCGGCAGTGCGCGGCATGATCAACAAGGTCGCCTACCTCGTCAAAGTCGTGGCCTAAGCCGCGCTTGCGATCGGAGAACAAGATGCAACTCAACACTATTCAACCCGCAGCGGGCGCCAAGCACGCAAAGCGTCGCGTCGGCCGCGGTATCGGCTCGGGCCTGGGCAAGACCGCAGGTCGCGGTCACAAGGGTCAGAAGTCGCGCGCAGGCGGATTCCACAAGGTCGGCTTCGAAGGCGGTCAGATGCCGCTGCAGCGTCGCCTGCCGAAGCGTGGCTTCAAGTCGCAGGCCAAGCCGTTCAAGGCGGAAGTTCGTCTGGGCGACCTCGCGACCCTGCCGGTGACTGACATCGACATGCTCGCCCTGAAACAGGCTGGACTGGTACCGGAACTGGCTCGTGCCGTCCGTGTGATCAAGGCGGGCGAACTGAGCAAGAAGATCGTGCTCAAGGGCATCGTTGCGACAGCAGGCGCGAAGGCGGCTATTGAAGCTGCCGGCGGCTCGGTCGAGTAAGACACGAACAGGCTAGGAATACGTGGCAACTTCTCCAAAACTCGCGAAAAGCTCGGCAAGCGGTTTCCCGTGGGGCCGTCTGTGGTTCCTGTTGGGCGCGCTCGTGGTCTTCCGGATTGGTGCGCATATTCCGGTGCCGGGTATCGATCCGGTGCAGCTGTCGGCGCTGTTCAATCAGAACCGTGGCGGCATCCTCGGCATGTTCAACATGTTTTCGGGTGGTGCCCTGTCGCGCTTCACGATTTTCGCGCTGGGCATCATGCCCTACATTTCTGCGTCGATCATCATGCAGCTGCTGTCGGTTGTCTCGCCGCAGCTGGAAGC
>JAIXTG010000166.1 GCA_027484285.1 Oxalobacteraceae bacterium
AGGGCTGTCTGGATGGCGAACTGACCAGGGACGTTTGCGCAAAGGCGCATCGAGGCCAGCATGTTCAAGCCCTCGATATAGTCTTTTGCGTGCCGTTTTTCTCCCGAGACGATCATCCATCCGGCGCGGTAGCCGCAGGACCGGTAGTTCTTCGACAGGCCATTCAGGGTGATGAACAGAACATCATCGGCCAGCGAGGCGAGCGATGTATGCCTGTTTCCGTCATAAAGTACCTTGTCGTAGATTTCGTCAGCGAAGATGATCAACTGGTGCTGGCGGGCCAGTTCAACGATCTGCTCCAGAAGTTCGAGCGGGTAAAGCGCGCCCGTCGGGTTGTTCGGATTGATGACGACGATCGCGCGCGTATTCGCATTGATCTTCTTGCGCATGTCCTCGATGTCGGGGTACCAGTCCGCCTGCTCGTCGCAGACATAGTGGACCGGCCTGCCGCCCGAGAGGCTGACTGCGGCTGTCCAGAGCGGGTAGTCCGGCGCAGGCACCAGCACTTCATCGCCCGCGTTCAGCAGCGCGTTCATGCTCATGACAATCAGCTCGGACGCGCCATTGCCGAGATAGATATCGTCGATGGTTACCCCGGCGATTTTCTTCTCCTGGCAATACTGCATGATTGCCTTACGTGGCGCGAACATGCCTTTGGAGTCGGTGTAGCCGGCCGCATTGCCCATGTTGCGGATCATGTCCTGCACGATTTCATCGGGCGCATCGAAGCCGAACGGGGCAAGGTTGCCGATGTTCAGCTTGATGATCTTGTGGCCCTCTTCTTCCATTTGGCGTGCTTTTTCGAGCACGGGCCCGCGGATGTCGTAGCAGACATCGGCCAGTTTCTTGGATTTCTGGATGGTTTTCACTGCTGATTCCCGCTGATAACTGAACGTGCGGCGCCCAAGGTGTTGCACCGCGAAAAAACGAACATTTTGCCCCAAATCTGGCAGGTTGACCAATGAAGCCCCGCATATCGGGCTAAAATGACAAGCCTATGAAGCTCCACGCGACCTCGACCCAGCAATATCAAACTGTCACGGGCTACGACGAAGCCTGGATTGAGATCAATGCGATCCGTTTCGACCACAGTTTTTTCGTTTTGCCGGAAGTGGCCCCGGTCCGATGGATGGTGAGCGATTTCAATGCACTGCAGGCCGAAGATTTTGGGCAGATTACGAAATTCTCCCCCGATCTGCTGATCCTCGGCACAGGCAGCCGCCAGCGGTTCCCGCTGCCCCGGCTGATTGCTGACATGATTGCACAGCGGATCGGCGTGGAGTGCATGGACAATCAGGCCGCCTGCCGCACCTATAACATTCTGATGGCCGAGGGTCGCAAGGTCGCACTGGCGATTATTTTGCCCCAACAACAAACAATGTCACATGGAGATTAACGTGGGAGACCGACCGTCCATCATGAACCTGGCCGTACCCGATTTTGATGCCGACATGACCGGCGGCCAGCGCTTCCGGCTGTCAGACTATCGGGGCCGCAAATTGGTGCTCTATTTTTACCCGAAGGACAATACTCCCGGCTGCACCACGGAGGCATTGCAGTTTCGCGACCTGCACCAGCGCTTCCGCGATGCTGGCGCCGACATCATCGGCGTCAGTCGGGATAGTCTTCGCTCGCACGAAAATTTCAAGGCGAAGCTTGGCCTGCCCTTTGAATTGATTACCGATCCGGACGAGGCGGTCTGCAACCTGTTTGATGTAATGGCAATAAAATCGATGTACGGAAAACAGGTTCGTGGCGTCGAGCGCTCGACGTTCCTGATTGACGCTGAAGGTAAAATAGTGAAAGAATGGCGCGGAGTGAAGGTTCCGGGTCATGTAAATGACGTGCTCGGACTGATCGAGAGCGCTGACTGATTAATCCAGGTCATTGATTCTGAAAAAGCATTCAAACAACAGGCTGTTCAAGAAAAAGGCCTCACGCCTTTATCTTGAACAGCCTTTTGCTTTTACCGGGGGTCACGCCATCTGGCCCCGTCCTTTTTCCTTCCATTTTTCCAGTTAGAGGATCCGATGCCCCTGCCGAAAATGCCGAATAAACCAGCAGCATTGCTCTCCCCCGTGGATTATCCGAAGGCAGAAAAAGGCAAGGCCATCAAACCGGCAATCGCGCTGGTTCCCAGCGGGCCGGAAGCGCGCGTGAAAACCGAGGTTCCGGCCGGCACGAAGCCCCAGACCCAGCGCCGGGCGCGCAGCGAAGCCCCCGTGAAATCGCAGGCCAGCCGGATCGCTGACAAGCGGGGCATTACCAAGCTGTTCGTTCTCGACACCAATGTGCTGATGCACGACCCCACCTCGCTGTTCCGATTTGCAGAGCATGATGTCTACCTCCCGATGATCACGCTGGAGGAACTGGACAACCACAAGAAGGGCATGTCGGAAGTTGCTCGCAATGCGCGCCAGGTGTCGCGTTCGCTGGATGCGCTGGTTGCGGACATTTCGGAAGATGCGATCGACGGCGGCATCCTGCTGAGCAAATTGGGTAACAAGGATGCCGGAGGACGACTTTACTTCCAGACCCGCCTGACGAACTGGTCCGTGCCAGCCGAACTCCCGGAGGGCAAGGCTGACAACCAGATCCTCGGGGTGGTACGAGCGCTGCAGGAGCAGCACCCGGAGCGACCGGTCGTGCTGGTGTCGAAAGACATCAACATGCGCATCAAGGCACGGGCGCTCGGACTGCCTGCCGAGGAATACTTCAACGACCACGTGCTCGAGGATACCGACCTGCTCTATTCGGGCATCCTGCAACTGCCGGACGACTTCTGGGTCAAGCACGGCAAGGGAATGGAGTCGTGGCAGGAAACCCGACATGGCAACGGCACGACCTACTACCGGGTAACCGGTCCGATGGTGCCGGCGATGCTGATCAACCAGTTCGTTTACTGCGAACCGAAAAATGGCGAGGCGCCCTTCTACGGCCAGGTCGCGCAGATCAACGGGAAAACCGCAGTACTGCGCACCTTGCGCGACTTCGGCCACCACCGCAACAACGTCTGGGGCATCACGGCACGCAACCGGGAGCAGAATTTTGCGCTCAACCTGCTGATGGATCCGGAGTGCGATTTCGTGACCCTGCTCGGTCAGGCAGGTACCGGCAAGACCCTTCTGGCGCTGGCCGCCGGCCTTGCCCAGGTACTCGAGACCAAGCAGTACAACGAGATCATCGTGACACGGGTTACCGTACCGGTTGGCGAAGACATTGGCTTTTTGCCGGGGACAGAGGAAGAAAAAATGTCGCCCTGGATGGGCGCCTTCGATGACAACCTCGAGGTGTTGAACAAGTCCGATTCCGAGGCTGGGGAGTGGGGCCGCGCTGCCACTCAGGAACTGATCCGCTCTAGGATAAAGATCAAGTCGCTGAATTTCATGCGGGGCCGCACCTTCGTCAGCAAGTATCTGATTATCGACGAAGCCCAGAACCTGACACCGAAACAGGTGAAGACGCTGGTCACGCGAGCGGGTCCGGGCACGAAAATCGTCTGCCTGGGCAATATCGCGCAGATCGATACCCCTTACCTGACCGAGGGCTCAAGCGGCTTGACTTATGTGGTTGATCGTTTCAAGGGCTGGACACACAGCGGCCATGTAACACTGGCGCGTGGTGAACGCTCACGACTTGCCGACCACGCGAGCGACGTGCTGTAGCCATGAAAAAGGCCTGCCGTGAGGCAGGCCTTTTTTATTTAAAGTGCCCCCGGGCGCATCAGAACAGCTGCCTTCCTGCCCACCACGCAATCGCCGCCAGAAAAGCCGATGCGGGGATGGTGAAAATCCATGCCCAGATGATGGTGCCGGCCACGCCCCAACGCACGGCCGACATCTTGCGCGCCGACCCGACTCCGACGATGGCACCGGTGATCGTGTGCGTGGTCGACACGGGAATCCCCAGCGCAGTCGCAAGGAACAATGTCATTGCCCCGCCCGTCTCTGCGCAAAAGCCGCCGACAGATTTGAGCTTGGTAATCCTCTGGCCCATGGTTTTCACGATGCGCCATCCGCCGAACAAGGTGCCAAGGCCGATTGCAAGATAGCAGCTGACGATGACCCACACTGGCGGTCGCGCATCGCCGGCGGCCACTACGCCGGCAGAGATCAGCAGCATCCAGATAATGCCCATGGTCTTCTGGGCGTCGTTACCGCCGTGTCCCAGGCTGTACATGGAGGCCGAGAGCAGCTGCAGGCGACGGAACCATTTATCGACCCGCTGCGGATGGCTTCGCACGTATAGCCAGGATACGACCAGCATCATCAGCGAGCCGAACAGAAAGCCCAGTGTCGGCGACAGCACAATGAAAGAAATCGTCTTCAGCAAACCGGAGGCGATCAGGGCGTCAGTCCCCGACTTGGCCGTTGCTGCTCCCACCAGCCCGCCGATCAATGCATGAGATGACGACGAGGGAATACCGTAGTACCAGGTCAGCAGGTTCCATGCGATGGCACCGACAAGCGCGCCGAACACAACATAATGATCGACCGCGGCCGGGTCGATCGTCCCCTTGCCGACGGTGGTGGCCACCTTGAGCTGGAATACGGCAATTGCAATGAAGTTGAAAAACGCGGCCAGCGCCACTGCCTGATGCGGTTTGAGCACGCCGGTGGAAACGACGGTGGCAATCGCGTTCGCTGCATCATGGAAGCCGTTCATGAAGTCGAACAGCAAGGCGAGCGCCACCAGAAAAGCCAGCGTGTAGATACTGATTTGCAGGGTCTGCATGAGCGAACGCGTTCCTGAAGCCTGACTCAGGCGTTCTCGACAATGATGCCTTCGACGATATTGGCGACGTCTTCGCAGCGATCTGTGACTGTCTCGAGGATCTCGTAGATTGCCTTCAGCTTGATCAGGTTGCGGACGTCGGGCTCTTCACGAAACAGCTTGGACATCGCTGCGCGCAGGACGTGGTCAGCATCCGATTCCAGCTTGTCGATGTCGGAGCAGATCGCCAGCACTTCGCGAGCATGGTTCATGTTGTGCAGCAGCGAAACGGCCGCCAGTACCTTCTCGCAGGCAGCAAGACACAGCTCTGCCAATCGCTTGGCCTCCGGCGTGATCTCCTTGATGTCGTACAGCGAAATCGTCTGCGCGGCATCCTCCATCAGGTCGAGGATATCGTCCATCCGGGTGATCAGCTTGTGAATGTCATCGCGATCGAGCGGCGTGATGAAGGTCTTGTGCAGCAGATCGAGAGCGGCATACGTAATTTTGTCCGCATCTTTTTCAATCGACTCAATCGCGTGCACGCGATGCTCGAGATCATCGAAGTTGGTCATCAGCGCAACCATCTCCTTGCCACCCTTCACGCACAACTCGCCGTGCTGAATGAAAAGCTCGAAAAATTTTCCCTCTGTCGGCATCAAGCGTCCGAACATGACATGACTCCTTCCCGTCCTTGGGTATGTTTTTCAGTGGGGGGCGTTTACTCGCCGCTGCCGTAGACCGAGCCTGAGCCGGTGTAATTTTCGAACCGGGTGAACTGGCCGAGGAAGGTCATGCGGACGCTGCCGATCGGGCCGTTACGCTGCTTGCCGATGATGACCTCGGCGCTGCCCTTGTCAGGCGAATCGGGGTTGTATACCTCGTCGCGGTAAATGAACAGGATCAGGTCGGCATCCTGTTCAATAGCGCCCGATTCGCGCAGGTCAGACATCACCGGGCGCTTGTTCGGGCGCTGTTCCAGCGAGCGGTTCAGCTGAGACAAGGCAATCACCGGGCAATTCAGTTCTTTAGCCAGTCCCTTCAGGTTACGCGAGATTTCGGAAATCTCGGTCGCGCGGTTCTCGCCGGGCGAATTGGCCGACATCAGCTGCAGGTAGTCGACGATGATCAGGCCAAGGCGACCGCACTGTCTGGCAAGGCGGCGCGAGCGAGCGCGCAGTTCGATAGAACTCAGCGCCGGCGTCTCGTCGATGTAGATCTGCGCCTCGTTCATCTTCTGGATCGCATGGGTCAGGCGCGGCCAATCTTCGTCGTTCAGCCGGCCGGTGCGCAGTCGGTGCTGGTCGAGCCGGCCAACGGAACCCAGCATACGCATCGCCAGCTGCGAGCCGCCCATTTCCATTGAAAAGATGGCGACCGGCAGACCGCTGTCGATTGCAACGTTCTCGCCGATGTTCACTGAAAATGCGGTCTTGCCCATGGAGGGTCGGCCGGCCACGATGACCAGGTCGCCCGGCTGCAGACCCGAGGTCATGCGATCAAGGTCGATCATGCCGGTCGGCACGCCGGTGATATCGCTGTTGGAGTCGCGGTTGTACAGTTCGTCGATCCGCTCGACGACCTGCGTCAGCAGCGGCTGAATGTCGATGAAACCGGTCGAGCCACGTGCCCCCTCTTCCGCGATTGCAAAGATCTTGGACTCTGCCTCGTCAAGCATCTGCTTGACCTCCCTGCCCTGCGGATTGAACGCTGCGCCGGAAATCTCGTCGGCCACGGTGATCAGCTTGCGCAACACACCGCGATCGCGAACGATTTCCGCATAGCGCCGAATGTTGGCAGCTGACGGCGTGTTTTGTGCAAGCGCATTCAGATAGGA
>JAIXTG010000331.1 GCA_027484285.1 Oxalobacteraceae bacterium
AGGACATCCAATCCCTCCTGAACGAGATGGCGGGTCGAGGGGTTTTGTATTTGATTGGCAAAGTCATGCAAAAAATTAATATCTTCCGCGATGTCCTGATCCAGTTCTTTCAGCACCTGCGCGTCGGGCCAATTCATATCGGCCAGCGCAGCAATGGCTTTATAGTCGATCGGCGGGTGATCTAGCCCTGATTGCCTCGACATGAATGCCAGCAGTGCTTGCACTCCCTCCCCGATCTTCGGATTTCGCAGAGCATTCCCGGACATTTTCTTTTCCAATGCATCGACAATCGCATCACTGCGCTGCCTCATGACACGGGTTCGTCCGCTGATGAATTGCAGCACCTCCGGCACCTTTTTCCCTGTTTCGTAACCAAGCTGATCGACCACGCCATGCCATCCGCCCTGGATTTTCCGGAATGATCCGGCGTTTTCCGGGCTCTCCGAGTCGAGCTGCTCCAGACAGTCTTTCAGATCGCGAACCCTGAGGTCCCGGGTCGTGGTCGCGAGTTTCTGCCGGATATGACTGAATGCCGTGTTGGCCGCAGCTCCCCGACGCGTCGCCCGAGTACCGCCTCGATGCCCCGGTATGCGGCTTCGCGGTCGTGCTGGGCTTTGATGCGGTATTTGTCGAACAGTTTTTCCTTGATTGAATCAAGCATCGAGCGTCGATAAATGCGCAGACAGAGCAGTCCGTCTCGGTTCAACGTCGAGCGAATGCGGTAATCATCTTTGCCTTTGGCGAGAAAAGTGCGAAGTTCCCGAATCGTCATCCGGGGTGTAGGGTTTGCCTTGTCCATGTCCGTCCCTCGCGCCTGAATTGATATTCAGTGATTCGCAAATGATCGGATACTGCTGGGAAAAATAATGTCGATTAGTACTTGATAGTATGCCGATCGACTATTGCGCAACATGGTCGACGGTTGAACAGCGGGCGCGGCAGGGGAATCGGCCGCAGGCCAGATCGCAGGCCCGTCTGCGCTGGCAAACGGCACGGATGGGAGGGGAGAAGGGTGCATGAGGCGGATACTGGGGATGGTTTTGCTGCTCGCGGCCTGCGCATCGCGGGCGGCCGGCGTGTTCGAAACCCTCGAAAACTCGATCGGCATGCGTTTCGTGCACATCCCGGCCGGCAGTTACGCGATGGGAAACGAACGTGCTGCCGAGCGCATGCGCGCGCTGTTTCCGGAGTATCCGCCGTCCCGCCTTGCCGAATTTTCCGATGAAATACCAGTGCACCGCGTGCACATCACGCGCGACTTCTGGCTGGGCCAGCATGAAGTCACCGTCGGCCAGTTCCGCGCATTTCTCGAACAATCCGGCTATGTGCCTGAGTCCGTCCGTGATGGCACCGGCGGCTATGGTGTCGACCCGCATCACTCGCCGGGCACAAGTCCCTCGGGCGACGCATTCGCCGGGCGCGACCCGCGGTTCTCATGGGCGAATCCCGGGTTTCCGCAGACCGACGCGCATCCGGTGCTGAATGTCACCTGGGGCGATGCGGCGGCGATGGCGCGCTGGCTCAGCGACCGGGAGCAGCGGCGCTACCGGCTGCCGACCGAGGCCGAATGGGAATATGCGTGCAGCGCCGGACAGTCCACGCTCTATCCGGACGGCGACGAGCCGTCTACCCTCGACCGCACCGCGAATGTGTTTGACGCCGGCAGCGCCGCTATGTGGCCGCAATGGGCCGCCTATGCGCGGCCGGCTGATGATGGTCATCGCTTCACGGCGCCGGCCGGCAGCTTCCGGCCGAATGCCTTCGGCTTGTACGACATGGCGGGCAATGCCTGGGAATGGACGGCCGACTGGTACGCCAGCGACTACTACGCGGATTCGCCGTCGGCTGACCCGCAGGGCCCGGCCGCTGGCACGGCCCGGGTCCGGCGCGGCGGCTCATGGCATACCTGGCCGCTGTATGCGCGCTGCAATTTCAGGAACGTGAACTCGCCGGAAACCCGCTATGTGCTGCAGGGGATGCGGCTACTGCTGGAGCAGCCCTAGCGGCTGCGCAACCTGTCGTGCAGGTCGATGAAATCCGCCGCGACGATGTCGAAGCGCGCGAGGTCGCCCACGGCTTTGGGTTGCGGACCGTATTCCGCAGGGCGGTGCACATAGGCCGTCTGCAGCCCGCAGCGCTGCGCGGCCTCCAGGTCGTCTTCGTGCGTCGCCACCAGCATCACGTCCTCCGGTTGGACACCGAAGACGCCGGCCACGCCGAGGTAAGCCTCCGGATCGGGCTTGTAGTGACGGAAGACTTCGGCCGACAGGATCAGATCCCACGGCAGCTTCGCGTGCTTGGCCATGTTGGCCAGCAGGCTCAGGTTGCCATTCGAGAGGGTGACGATGGTGAAGCGCGATTTCAGCTGCGCCAGCCCGTCGACCGCATCCGGCCAGGGAGCGAGCCGATGCCAGGCCAGGTTCAGCTGCTCGCGCTGCGCCGGCGCCAGCTCCCGGCCGAATTCCGGCAGGATGCGGTCGAGGATGCCGCGGTGCAGGTCGTCGATGCGCGTCCAGCCGAGCTGGCCGCTGCTTACCTGCGCCATCGCCGGCTTGTAGCCGGCGCGCCATGCATTGGCAAATGCGCTGCCATCGATGCCGGGCATCATGGCTTCGGCTTCGCGGCGGATCGAGCCATGCCAGTCGACGACCGTGCCAAAGACGTCGAATGCAAGAATCGCGGGCATCTTCATCGCATCAGCGACGCTGGTACTGCGCCGAGCCGAACAGCATTTCCTTGGCCTTGTCGTCGACCAGCGGCTTGCGCAGGTCGGCCAGCACCTGCACGCCGCGCTGCACCGCCGGACGCGCGGCAATTTCGTCATGCCAGCGCTTCGCGTTCGGATAGTCGGCCCAGTCGATGCCCTGGTTCTTCCACGAGCGCGTCCACGGGAAGGCGGCAATGTCGGCGATGGTGTAGTCATTCCCGGCCAGGTAACGCTGCTGCGACAGCTGCGTGTCGAGCACGCCGTACAGGCGCTTCGCTTCATTGGTGTAGCGGTCGACCGCATAGTCGATCTTCTCGGGCGCGTAAATGCGGAAGTGGTGCGCCTGCCCGAGCATCGGGCCGAGCCCGCCCATCTGCCACATCAGCCATTGCAGGACGGTGAACTTGTCGCGGTCGGAGGCGCCCAGGAACCTGTTCACCTTGCCGGCGAGGTAGACCAGGATTGCACCGGATTCGAACAGGGACATCGGCCGGCCGTCCGGACCGTCCGGATCGACGATAGCCGGAATCTTGTTGTTGGGCGAGATCGCGAGGAAGTCCGGCCTGAACTGGTCGCCGGCACCGATGTCGATATGGTGCGTGCGATAGGGCAGGCCACACTCCTCGAGCATGATGTGGACTTTGTGGCCGTTGGGCGTGGCCATGGAATAGAGATCGATCATCAGTAAAGTACCGTAGTCAGTTGGCGCGGTTCGGGTTCAGGAGCGGGTGACCGGTAGGTCCAGCGATTCGCCCGGCAGCGCGACATATTTCGCCAGTTCGAGCTTGGCCACCGCATTGCGGTGCACCTCGTCCGGTCCGTCGGCCAGCCGCAGCGTGCGATTGTGCGCCCACAGTTGCGCGAGAGGGAAGTCGTCCGACACGCCGCCGCCGCCGTGCGCCTGGATCGCCCAGTCGATCACCTGCTGAGCCACATTGGGCGCGAGCACCTTGATCATCGCGATCTCGGTTTTCGCGACCTTGTTGCCGACGGTGTCCATCATGTAGGCCGCCTTCAGCACCAGCAGGCGTGCTGTATCGATCATGATGCGCGACTCGGCGATCCGCTCGCGCCACACGCCTTGCTCCGAAATCTTGCGGCCGAAAGCGATGCGCGAATTGAGGCGCCTGCACATCAGCTCGAGCGCGCGTTCGGCGGTGCCGATGGCACGCATGCAGTGGTGGATGCGGCCCGGGCCGAGGCGGCCCTGCGCGATCTCGAAGCCGCGGCCTTCGCCCAGCAGCATGTTCGATGCCGGCACGCGCACATTGTCGAAAACCATTTCGCAGTGCCCGTGCGGCGCGTCGTCGTAGCCGAATACGGACAGCGGACGGACGACGGTCAGCCCCGGCGAATCGGCAGGCACCAGGATCATCGACTGCTGCGCATGGCGCGGTCCCTCCGGATCGGTCTTGCCCATCACGATGTAGATCTTGCAGCGCGGATCGCCGGCGCCCGAGATCCACCACTTGCGGCCGTTGATCACATAGTGGTCGCCGTCGCGCTCGATGCGGGTGCTGATATTGGTGGCGTCCGACGACGCGACATCCGGCTCGGTCATGGCGAAGGCGGAACGGATCTCGCCGCGCAGCAGCGGCTCCAGCCACTGCCGCTTGTGCTCTTCGCTGCCGTAACGCTCGATGGTTTCCATGTTGCCGGTGTCGGGCGCGGAGCAGTTGAAAACTTCCGGTGCCCACGGGATGCGGCCCATGATCTCGCACAGCGGCGCATAGTCGAGGTTCGATAGCCCCTCCGGCGCACGCGGCGATTGCGGCAGGAACAGGTTCCACAGGCCCTGCGCGCGCGCGATCGGCTTGAGCTCTTCGACGACCGCGGTCGGAATCCAGCGATTGCCCTGCTCGCGACCGTTGCGGTCGACCTCTTCCTTGTAGCGGTGCTCGTTCGGATAGATGTAGTCATCCATGAACTTCAGCAGCTTCTCGCGCAGGGCTTCGCAGCGGTCGGAATACGCAAACTCCATCGTGGTCTCCTCAAGTCGTTCGTTTTGTTGGATTTCCTGCCGGTGTGTCAAAAACTCTTTGCGCCGGACGCATAGGCCCAGCCCATCTCTGCCATCGGCCGCGCGGCCTGGCCGCTGCGCAGTGCCTGTTCGCTGGCCGCGGTGCCGTCCTGGTAGCGTTTCATGATGCCCTGCAGGATGCCGGCCATGCGGAACATGTTGTAGGCAAGGTAGAAGCGGAAATCTTCGCGCCTGACCGGGATGCCGGTGCGCTCGCTGTAGCGCGCGACATAGTCGGCTTCCTGCGGTATGCCGAGCGCCGCGAGGTCGAGCCCGCCGATGCCGCGGAACAGGCCGGGCGCGATATGCCAGCTCATGCAGTGATAGGAGAAGTCGGCCAGCGGATGGCCGAGGGTCGACAGCTCCCAGTCCAGCACCGCGAGTATGCGCGGCTCGGTGGGGTGGAAGATCATGTTGTCGAGGCGGTAATCGCCATGCACGATGCTGGTCCGTTCGTCTTCCGGTATGTGCGCGGGCAGCCAGTCGATCAGGGATTCCATCGCCGGTATGTGCTCGGTCTCGGCTGCCTTGTATTGCCGGGTCCAGCGGTCGATCTGGCGCGCGAAATAATTGCCGGGCTTGCCGAAGCTGTCGAGGCCGAGCGCCGTGTAGTCGAGGCGGTGCAGCGTGGCGATCACGCGGTTCATTTCGTCGTAGATGGCGCTGCGCTGTTGCGGCGTCATGCCGGGCAGCGACTGGTCCCACAGCACCCGGCCTTCGACGAACTCCATGATGTAGAAGGCGCGGCCGATCACGGACTCGTCCAGGCACAGCGCATGCTGGCGCGCGGCCGGGAAGCCGGCCTTGGACAGCGCATCCATCACCCGGAACTCGCGGTCGATCGCATGCGCCGACGGCAGCAGCCTGGCAGCCGGTGCCGGCTTGGTGCGCAGCACATAGCGCTGCTCGCCGGCGGTCAGCCGGAAGGTCGGATTGGACTGTCCGCCCTTGAACTGCTCGATCTGCAGTTCGCCTGCAAAGCCGGGCACATGCGCGCGCATGTAGGCGGCCAGCGCATCGAGGTCGACTTTCATCCGTTCCGACACCGGCTTCGTGCCTTCGAATTCCTCGTACATCGCTCTGTCTCCGTTCGGGTGGCAGGGGGCGCCGGCTCAGATGCCGCGCGCCCTCCGGTACTGGTGGAACAGCGCCTCCATCGTCGTGCCGCGCGACTCGGCCTGCAGCTGCGAGGGCGGCGAATAGTTCACGACTCTCACTACCCAGTCGGCCGCGTCCTGCCCGACGTCGAGCACGTTAATGCAGCCGGCAGTCTGGGCAATGTTTCCGAGGAACAGGCGCTGTCCGGTCAGTGCATACGACAGGATGGCGCGGTTGACGCCGCCGTGCAGCACCAGCAGCACGGTGTCCCAGTCGTCGTCGGCACGCAAGCGGTCGACCGCAGGATGGATGCGGTCCATCAGTTCGCCGATGCTCTCGCCGCCGAGGAAGCGCTTGTGTTCGGGGGCGACGCCCTCGAATGCACCGGTGAAGGCTTCCTTCAGTTCGGCATCCGGTATCGATGCCAGCTTGCCGCCGCGAATCTCGACGAACTCCGGCCAGATTTCGGGCACAAACTGCTGGCCGGTCTCGGCCAGTACCCGGGCCGCGGTTTCCAGCGTGCGCGGCAGTCCGGACACGATCACGCGGTCGAAGCGCACCTGCTGCCCTGCAAAGACCCGGCCGGCGGCGGTCGCCTGCATTTGGCCCTGCTCATTCAGCGGCACCTGTTCCGGCAGCACCGGTTTGCCTGCACTGTCGAAGTAAGTGACGCTGCCATGCCGCATCAGGTAGACGCGGCGACGGGGATTGAAGCTCATGGTTCGCGGCTCGGGGAAGGAATCAGGAATAGCGGGGCGCGCGCTTTTCAAGGAAGGCAGTGATGCCCTCCAGTCCGTCGCGATGGTGCAGGCTGTCGACGAAGCTGCGTTTCTCGGCCTCGAAATGCTCGGCCAGCGTGTTCGACGGCGCCTCCCGCAGCAGCGCCTTGATGTTCATCATGGCGTGAGGGGAGAGTGCCCCGAGTTGCTCTGCCCAGGCCAGTGCCGCTTCGAGCGCGCCGCCGTCCGGTGCAATCCGGTTGACCACGCCGGCCTGGTGCAGCCGCGCCGCGCCGACCGGCTGGCCTTCGAGGATCATCTCGGTCGCCAGCTGGCGCGGCAGCGCCTGCGACAGGAACCACGAGCCGCCGCCATCCGGCGTCAGGCCGACCTTGACATAAGCCATCACGAATTTCGCCGACTGCGCGGCGACGATCAGGTCGCAGGCCAGCGCCAGCGAGAAACCGGCGCCTGCGGCCGGCCCTTCGACGGCTGCGATCACCGGCTTGCTGCAGTCGCGGATCGCCGCGATCCAGCCGTGCAGCTGGTCGATCGATTCGGCCTGTGCCGAGCGCTCCTTCGCGCGGTTCTCCAGCAAGCGGTTGAGGTTGCCGCCCGCGCAGAACACGCCGTCGGCACCGGTCAGCACCACGGCGCGCAGCTGGTCGTCGCGCTCGGCAGTCTCCAGCGCCTCGATGCCGGCAGCATAGATGTCCGGATGCAGCGCATTTTTTGCGCCGGGGTTGGACAGGGTCAGGATCAGGGTCTGGTCGCGTCGCGACGCAAGGAGTTCGGCGGGCATGGGGGACGGGGATGTTTTTGTTTAAGGGAATGATAGACTGCGGCCACCCGCTTGCAAACCACCCCGCAACGAAGAGGACAGGAGACAGAATGATCAGTCTGTACGGCTTTTCTGCCAGCAATTACTACAACAAGGTCAAGCTCGTGCTGCTCGAGAAGGCGATACCTTTCGAGGAAAAGCTGCAATGGCTGGACGGCTCGCCGGCGTTGCTGTCGAAGTCGCCGCTGGGGAAGATCCCGTTCATCGAGGCCGGCGGGCAGCTGCTGTCCGAATCGCAGGTCATCATCGATTACCTCGAATCCGCCTACCCGCAGCATCCGCTGCTGCCGCGCGATCCGCTGGCCGCTGCCAAGGTGCGCGAGCTGATCCAGTTCATGGAACTGCATCTCGAGCTGGTGGCGCGCGAGCTCTACGGAGAGGCCTTTTTCGGAGGGAAAGCGAGCGACGAGACCAAGGACAAGGCACACCGCCTGCTGACCCGCAACGCGGCCGCTTTTGGCAAGCTGGCCAGGTTTGCACCCCACATTGGCGGCGCGGATTTTTCGCTGGCCGACTGCGTGGCATTCGTCCACCTGCCGCTGGTGTCGATGGCATCGCGCGCAGTTTATGGCGAAGACGTGCTCGCGCCTTATCCGGTGAAGGACTACCTGAAAATGCTGGGCGAGCGGCCCGCATTCCAGCGCGTGATCAACGACCGCAAGGAAGGATCGGTCGCGCTGCAGAAATGGCGTGCGGAACGGCAGGCCGGTTCCTGAGCACTGCCCGCATGAAAAAACGGCCTCTCCAGAGGCCGTTTTTATTTGCAAAACCCGGTCTTTCCGGGCGGGTTCAGAGGCGCGCCAGTCGATCCAGCGCAGCCTTCAGCGTCTGGTCTTTTTTCGCAAAGCAGAAGCGAATGATGCCGGACTCTCGCGGCTGGTCGTAGAACGCCGACAGCGGGATGGCCGCCACGCCGATTTCACTGGCGAGCCAGCGGCAGAACTCGGCTTCGGGCTGGCTCGAGATCGCGCTGTAGTCGACACACTGGAAGTAGGTGCCGCGCACCGGCAGCAGGCGGAAGCGGGTACCTTCCAGCCCGGCACGGAACAGGTCGCGCTTGTGGGCATAGAACGGCGCCACATCGAGGTAGGGGGCCGGATCCAGCATGTAAGCCGCGAGGCCATGCTGCATCGGGGCATTGACGGTGAATACATTGAACTGGTGCACGCGGCGAAATTCGGCCGACAGCATCGCCGGTGCGGCCGCGTAGCCGACTTTCCAGCCGGTGACGTGATAGGTCTTGCCGAAGCTCGAGATGACAAAGGCGCGCGCCACCAGCTCCGGATGGCGGCAGACGGACTCATGCGGCACATCGTCGTAGACCATGTGTTCGTAGACCTCGTCCGACAGCAGCAGGATCGAGGTATCGCGCACGATGTCGGCCAGCTGCGCCAGGTCGTCCGCCGTCAGGACCGAGCCGGTCGGATTGTGCGGGGAGTTGATGATGATCATCCGGGTACGTGGCGTGACCGCCGCCGCCACCGCATCCCATGGCACCGAGAAGCCGTCGGGTCCGCGACGCATCGATACCAGCACCGGCTTGCCGCCGGCCAGCTGTATCGCCGGCAGGTAGCTGTCGTAGGCGGGCTCGATGACGATCACCTCGTCGCCTGCATGCACCGAGCACAGGATGGCCGTCAGGATCGCCTGCGTGGCACCGGCAGTGACGGTGATCTCGTCATTGACATCATAGGCATGGCCATAGAGTGACCGGATCTTGTCCACGATCGCCTGCCGCAGTGGCAGGGCGCCGGACATCGGCGGATACTGGTTGAAGCCCTGGCGCATGGCTTCGCTGACCGCGTGGACCAGCCGCGGGTCACAGTCGAAATCCGGGAAGCCCTGGCCGAGATTGACAGCACCCGTCTCCAGCGCCAGCGCCGACATGACCGAGAACACCGTCGTGCCGACCCGCGGCAGCTTGGAGGTCATCGGGGCCGGCGTCACGTGTGCAGACGGCTGTTCGTCTCTGGCGAGCATCAGTCCAATCCAATCATTATGGGGTGCATTATTGTAGCCCCAGCTGCCCTGCAGCAAATGACTAATCTCACTGGCGGGCAAGCCACTCCGCCGGGGACAGGATGTCGAAGCTCCCCAGCCGCCGCATTTTGCCGGCCAGCTTCAGCAGCGCCTTGTCCTTGGAGATGAGGCAGCCGGCGCCGCTGGCAGCGGACAGTTCGAGGAATTTCTGGTCGTCCGGATCCTTGCAGCGGGGCAGGGCAGGCGGCGCTTCTGCGGCAGGAAATTCGAGCAGCGCAATCAGGCGGTCGTATTCCGCGACGGCCTGCGCCTGCGCGCCGGCATCCAGCCCCAGCTTGCGGTAAGCGACGACCAGTGTCCATTCGGTACGGCAGTCCGCCCGCGTGACGGTTTCTACCGTGCCGGCCTGCATGGCCGCCAGCAACGGCTGCCAGCGCGGATCGCGGAACACGAACAGGTCAAGGCAGACGTTGGTGTCCAGGACAATGCGGTTGGGCAGTTTCTGTATCATGCGGGAAAATTTTTTACTGGATACTGGGGCAGCCGGACCTGCCTGGACACCGATGCTGATCGTACTTTCGCCCGCCAAGACGCTGGACTATGAATCGCCGACCGGAACCGACCGCCACACGGTGCCGGATTTTATCCCGCGCTCTGCAGAACTGGTATCGGTGCTGCGCGACATGCCGCCGTCGGCGATTGCCAGCCTGATGAAGATTTCGGATCCGCTGGCCGAACTGAATGCCGGTCGCTTTGCGAGCTGGAGCGAGCAGTTCAGCATGGCCAATGCGCGCCAGGCGCTGCTGGCCTTCAACGGCGACGTCTACGAGGGACTGGATGCCCGCAGCCTGAAGCCGAAACAGCTGGACTGGGCGCAGGCGCATGTGCGCATCCTGTCGGGTCTGTACGGCCTGCTGCGGCCGCTCGACCTGATGCAGCCCTACCGGCTGGAAATGGGCACGCGGCTGGCCAACCCGCGCGGCAAGGACCTGTATGCATTCTGGGGCGACGACATCACGCGCGCGCTGAACGACGCGCTGGCCGAGGCAAAAGCGCCTGCGCTGGTGAACCTGGCATCGGAAGAGTATTTCAAGTCGGTCCGGCCGAAGCACTTGCAGGTGCCCGTGGTGACGCCGGTGTTCGAGGACTGGAAGGGCGGCCGCTACAAGATCATTTCATTCTTCGCCAAGCGTGCGCGCGGCCTGATGGCACGCTATGCGATCGAGCACAGGATCACCCGGCCCGAAAAGCTGAAAGCTTTCGACAGCGAGGGCTATGCGTTCGACGAGGAAGCGTCCGGCGAATTCAGCTGGGTATTCCGGCGCAGGCAGGCGTAAGCGGGCAGGCCCGGCTTACCAGAGCTTCCACCAGGGCTTCGCGCTGCGGACGGCGGCTTCCCCGCCGGCAGCGTCGCCGTCCTTGAAGTTCAGGTCGTACACGCGTTGTGCATCGTCGCGCAGTTGCGGCATGTCCATCGCGTCATAGGCCATGATCTCGATCCGCAGTGCATTGCGCACTGCGCCGGACGACGGATAGTTGCGGACCACGTTCTGTGCACGGTTGACTGCAGCCACATAGGCGCCGCGGCGGTAGTAGTAGCGCGCCACATGCACTTCATATTGCGCCATCGCCTCGACCAGGTACTTCAGCCGGTCCTGCGCGTCTTCGGCATAGCGGCTCTCGGGGAAACGTTCGACAAGTTGCTTGAAGGCGTCGAAAGCCGCGCGCGCCGCCTTGGGATCGCGTTCAGTCGGGTCCTGCGCGCTGATGAAGTCGAACAGGCCCTTCTTGTCGTTGAAGTTTGCCAGTCCGCGCAGAAAGTACATGTAGTCGACGTTCGGATGATTCGGGTGCAGCCGGATGAAGCGCTCGATCGCCGCAAGTGCCTGCGCCTGGTCGTTCTGCTTGTAGTAGGCATAGGCTGTCTGCATCTGCGCCTGCTGCGCATACTGGCCGAACGGGTAGCGTGACTCGAGTTTCTCAAACAGCTTGATCGACTTGTCGTAGGCGCCGCCGCGAAGTTCATCGATGGCCTCGGCGTATAATCTGTCGGCGGACCAACCTTTGGTTTCGTCCGGTTTCTCCCCCAGTGAGCCGCAGCCCGACAACAGCAGGGCCAGCACGATAGCAGCGAGTTTCAGGGAATTCTTGAGCATGAGCGGGGTCAGGGGCAGATCCGGGATGGCGGCGATTATAGCCGATGGAAACTCGCGTGAATTCAGACAGCAAACCTTTCGATACCGAGCCGGCGGATACCGGCCTCCCTGATGACAATGACGACTTCGAGCCCGCGGACGCGGACTGGGCGCCGATCAGCCTGAATCTTGGCGCCGACGCCTGCGGCGTTCGGCTGGACAAGGTCCTGTCTGCTCAGCTGCCGCAGTTCTCGCGCGCGCGCCTGCAGCAATGGATCGAGGACGGGCAGGTCACCGTGGACGGCAAGCCGGCGAAAGCCAAGGCGACCATGTTCGGCGACGAAACCGTGATCGTCCAGCCGCAGCCGGCCGCATCCGACCATGCCTACCTGCCGGAACCCGTGCCGCTGGACGTGGTGCACGAAGACGAACAGCTGATCGTGATCGCCAAGCCGGTCGGCCTGGTCGTTCATCCGGCAGCCGGCAACTGGAACGGCACGCTGCTCAATGGCCTGCTGCATCGCTGGCCCCAGCTGGCCGGCGTGCCGCGCGCCGGCATTGTGCACCGGCTCGACAAGGACACCAGCGGCCTGCTGGTGGTGGCCAAGACCCTGACCGCGCAGACCGACCTGGTACGCCAGCTGCAGGAACGCAGTATGGGCCGCGAGTACCTGGCGCTGGTCTGGGGGCAGCCGGTCTCGAGCGGGCGGGTCGAGGCCGCAATTGCCCGGCACCCTCGCGAGCGCACGAAAATGGCGGTCAGCAAGTCGCTGCTGGCCAAGCCTGCGATCACCCATTACCAGAAGCTGGCCGCCGGTGCGCTCGACGGCAAGCCGGTGGCATTGCTGCGCTGCCGGCTCGAAACCGGCCGTACCCACCAGATTCGCGTGCACCTGCAGTCCATCGGTTTTCCGCTGGTGGGCGATGCCGTATACGGCAAGCAGCACCTGGCCTCGCTGTTCCCGCGCCAGGCGCTGCATGCCGAGCGGCTGGAACTGGTGCATCCGGCCACGGGCGAGACCTGCGCGTGGCAGGCCCCGCTGCCAACGGATTTGGCCGACTTGCTGGTGCGGGCGGACATACGCACATGAACCTGCCGCTGGTCGACCTGCGCTGGCCCGGCTTGCCGGCCACTGTCGGTGCGCTCTCGACCACGCGCGGCGGCGGCATCAGCCGGGCGCCCTACGATGACGGCAGCGGCGGCGGCGGTCTGAACCTCGGTTCCCATGTCGGCGATGATGCGGTCGCTGTAGGGCACAACCGCGCGCTGTTGCAGGGCCTGCTGCCGGCCGAACCGGTATGGCTGACGCAGGTGCATGGCGCGCACGTGGTGAATGCGGCTGCAGTCTTCAAGGCGGGCAGGCCGGTCGAGGCCGATGCCAGCATCAGCACCGAGCGCGGCGTCGCCTGTGCGATCCTGACTGCCGATTGCCTGCCGGTGCTGCTGGCCGACACTGGGGGCAGGGTGGTCGGCGCGGCACACGCCGGCTGGCGCGGACTGGCGGGCGGGGTGCTGGAAGCGACTGTCGACGCCATGCGCGACGCTGGTGCCGAGAATCTGATGGCCTGGCTGGGCCCGGCAATCGGGCCGCAGCAGTTCGAGGTCGGCGACGATGTGCGGGCCGCATTCGAACATCTGGGGCCGCAGGCGGGTGCAGCATTCCGCAGCGATCCCGCGCGGCCCGGAAAGCATCTCGCCGACCTGCCGGCGCTTGCGCGGCTGGCGCTTGCGCGCGCCGGCGTCGATGCGGTTGCCGGCGGCGAGCATTGCACTGTCAGCGACAGCCGGCGCTTCTACTCCTTCCGCCGCGACCGGGTGACCGGCCGCATGGCCTCGCTGATCTGGATCAACTAACCGGGCCTCCGCCCGGCGTATCTTTCGCATCCGCTGCCTGTTGCCGCTTTTGCATTTCCTGCTGCCGAGCCAGGTCGCGGCGCTTCCTGCGCTGCCCGCTGCCGGCGAGATACAAGATGATCAACGTCGGCAACACGCCATAGAAGAAAAACGTCATAATTCCTGCCACCACTGTCTCTTCAGTGATGGCCATCATCAGGGTCACGTAGATCCAGCCCACCGCAGCAATATGCACTTCTGGTACGCCTGTGTAAGCAATAACAAGAACGAGGGATCGTAACACCGTCAGACCACCCGCGCAGGCACCGGTATTCAGGAAAACAATACGGGGAATCCGCATGAACAAGTCCGAGCGCGGCGCTCAGCAGGCCGCCGCAACCGAATGGCTGTCGCAGATGGCCGATCCGAAAAGCTGGCAGTCGATCATGAACCTGATGCAGGCCGGGCTGACCGGGGCGCCGGGTCTCTCCTCGATGCCTTCCATGCCCTCGATGCCAGCGATGCCCGGCCTTCCTGCTTCGCCTTCGGTGACTGCGATGGTGCCGCCCGAGAAACTGGCAGAGCTGCAAAAGGACTATATGGACGAGGTGTCCACGCTCTGGGCCGGATTGATCGCCCAGCGTGCGCCCGACCTGCGTGATCGCCGCTTCGCCGATCCTGCCTGGCAGTCGAATCCGCTGCATGCATTCAATGCGGCTGTTTACCTGCTGAACGCGCGCTTCCTGAACGCGCTGGCCGATTCGGTGCAGGCGGACGCGAAGACCCGGCGCAAGATCCGTTTCGCAACCCAGCAGGCGATCGATGCGCTGTCCCCGAAGAATTTCCTGGCAACCAATCCCGAGGCCCAGCAGAAGCTGGTCGAGACCCGCGGCGAGAGCCTGAGCCGCGGCATCATGCACATGCTGGACGACTTGCGCAAAGGTCACATTTCGCAGACGGACGAGACGGCTTTCGAGGTCGGCACGAATGTCGCCACTACCGAGGGCGCGGTGGTGTACGAGAACGAGGTGATGCAGCTGCTGCAGTACCGTCCGCTGACGAAGGAAGTTTACGCGCGGCCACTGCTGATCGTGCCGCCCTGCATCAACAAGTTCTACATCCTCGACCTCCAGCCGGAAAACTCGCTGATCCGCTATGCGGTCGAGCAGGGGCATACCGTATTCGTGGTGTCGTGGGTGAACCCGGATGCCTCGCTCGGCCACCTCGGCTGGGACGATTATGTCGAGCGCGGCGTGATCGAAGCGATTGACGCGGCACTCGACATTACCCGCCAGAAGCAGCTGAACACGCTTGGTTTCTGCGTCGGCGGCACCATCCTTGCCACGGCCTTGGCAACGCTGGCGGTCCGGGGCCGGAAGCCGGCCTCCAGCCTGACCCTGCTGACCGCGATGCTCGATTTTGCGGACGTCGGCACCATTGACGTCTATGTCGATGAAGCACAGGTCCGGCAGCGCGAGCAGGCGATCGGCCACGGCGGCCTGATGCCGGGGCGGGATTTCGCGGCCGCGTTCTCCAGCCTGCGACCGAATGACCTGGTGTGGAATTACGTGGAATCGAATTACCTGAAGGGCGAGGAGCCGCCGCCTTTCGACCTGCTTTACTGGAATTCCGACAGCACCAACCTGCCGGGGCCGATGTTCTGCTACTACCTGCGCAACATGTACCTCGAGAACCGGCTGCGCGAGCCTGGCGCTCTGTCGGTGGGCGGCGATCCGGTTGATCTCGGCAAGCTGCAAGCCCCGACCTTCATCTACGCGTCGCGCGAGGATCACATCGTCCCCTGGGTGTCGGCCTATGCCAGTGCCGGGCTGATCAACAAGGGCAAGCGCGGCAACAGCCGCTTCGTGCTCGGCGCTTCCGGCCACATCGCCGGCGTGATCAACCCGCCGGCAAAGAAAAAACGCAGCTACTGGGTGAATGCCAAATTGCCGGCTTCCGCCGACGCATGGATCGCGGA
>JAIXTG010000084.1 GCA_027484285.1 Oxalobacteraceae bacterium
TCCTTAATCCCAGCCGGAGCCCCCATGTCCGTCAAGAACCCGATCGTCGCCATCACCGGCTCTTCCGGCGCCGGCACCACCACGGTGATGAAAAGCTTCCAGCACATCTTCCGCCGCGAGGGCATACGCGCGCAGATACTGGAAGGCGATTCCATGCACCGCTTCGACCGTGCGGAAATGCGCGCGGAGATGAAGCGCCAGCAGGAGGCCGGCAATACGTCGTTCAGCCACTTCAGCCCGGAGGCCAACCTGCTCGGTGAACTGGCCGACACCTTTCGCCAGTTCGGCGAGACCGGCGCCGGCCGCGTGCGCAAATACGTGCATGACGATGGCGAAGCGGCCGAGTACGGACAGCCGCCGGGCACGTTTACCCCGTGGCGCGCGATGGACGAGGGTGCGGAGATGCTGTTCTACGAGGGGCTGCACGGCGGCTATGTCGGCGACGGTGCCGACGTGGCGCGCCATGTCGACCTGCTGGTGGGCGTGGTGCCCATCATCAACCTCGAATGGATACAGAAGCTGCACCGCGATCAGAACCTGCGCGGCTATTCGCAGGATGCGGTGCTCGACACCATCCTGCGCCGCATGCCCGACTACACGCGCCACATCTGCCCGCAGTTCTCGCGCACGCATGTGAATTTCCAGCGCGTGCCGACAGTGGACACCTCGAATCCCTTCATCGCGAAAGACATACCGAGCGCCGACGAGAGCATGGTGGTGATCCGCTTCGCGAATCCCAAGGGCATCGATTTTCCCTACCTGCTGTCCATGATCCAGAGCTCGTGGATGACGCGCCCGAACACCTTCGTGATCCCCGGCGGGAAGATGGGGCTTGCGATGCAGCTGATTTTCACGCCGATGATTCTTCGCCTGATGGATCGCCGGCGCCGTGCCATTTGACAAGGAGAGCACCATGGCTGTCGTCATGTACGACCTGGATGGCACGCTGCTGGACACTGCCGGCGAGATTGCCGAGGCGGTGAACCTGACACTGCAGGAGTTCGGTCATGAACCGGTCAGCGAGGCGCAGGTGCGCGGCTGGATCGGGCATGGCACCGGCTGGCTGATGAAGACTGCATGGCAAAACACGCCGGGCCCGCCGAATGCGTCGTGGGACGAGGTGATGGCGCGTTTCGTCGTCCACTACGAAGCCACGGCCGGCACGCGCAGCAGCGCCTTCCCGCATGTGCTCGACACCCTGCGGCGTGCGCGCGAATACGGCGTGAAGCAGGTGGTGGTCACCAACAAGGAGACCCGTTTCACCGAGCGCGTGCTGGAGCGGCATGGATTGGCGGACGCGTTCGACATGGTCATCTGCGGCGACTCGCTGCCGGTAAAAAAACCCGATCCCGCCGTGATCGCCCACTGCCTGTCGGTGATGGGCGTGACCGCAGGCGAGGCCCTGTTCGTCGGCGATTCCGAGATCGATGTGTCAACCGCGAAGGCGGCCGGCGTCACCTGCTGGGCCGTCCCGTATGGCTACAACCTCGGCAGACCCATCGCCGACGCGATGCCGGATCGCATCGTTCCCGACATCCGCGGCGTGCCCGGTTACTTCCGCCATTTGTAAGCCCGCGAGCCGTATGTACAGGAGCACTGAGATGATCATTTCCGACCGCCTGCGCTGCGTGCTGTTCGATGTCGACGGGACCATCGCCGAGACCGAGGCTCACGCGCACCTCCCGGCGTTCAACCTGGCGTTTGCCGAGGCCGGCCTCAGCTGGCGCTGGAGCCGCGAGGATTACCGCCGCCTGCTGAAGACGGCCGGCGGCTTCGAGCGCCTGCTGCGGCATGCGGAAGAATCCGGCGCCGACCCGGATGCATTGCACGACCGGCTGCGGCAGGTGCATCAGGCGAAGAACCGGCACTTTGCCGCCATCCTGGCGTCCGGCGCCGTGCCGGCGCGCAAAGGATTGCGCGAGCTGGTGATGGCACTGGCGAGGAACAACATTGCGTGGGGGGTGGTCACCACCACCAGCCGCGCGAACTGGGATGCCCTGTGGGCCTGCACGCTGCAGCCCCTCGTGTTTCCGGAGCCGGCGGTGGTCGTCTGCGGCGAGGAGGTGGCGGCCAAGAAGCCCGATCCCGAGGCATACCAGCTGGCGCTCGAGCGGCTGGCCTTGCCGGCGATCCGCTGCGCCGCGATCGAGGATTCGCGCAATGGCCTGCTGGCAGGGCGGCTGGCCGGGCTGCCGGTGGTGATCGTGAAGAGCGAGTTTTTCGCCGACGAGCGTTTCGACGAAGCGGCGATGGTGGTCACCGAGCTGGACCAGCTGCTGCCGCTGGTGGTTTCCGGAGCCCGGGGCGACCGGGCGCGCGCGTGAATGCAGCGCAAGGCGCCGTTCAGAACGGCGCGTTCAGCTGCACGATCGTCCAGTTGAGGTAGGCCGCAAACCCGACCCACAGCAGGTAGGGCACCAGCAGCGCGGCCGACAGGGTGGAGGCAGGCTTCACCGCCAGCATCAAGAGCCCGACCGACAGCCACAGCGGCACCACTTCGACCAGTGCCCAGTCCGGGCGCTTTACGGAAAAGAACAGCACGCTCCACAGGATGTTGAGCACGATGTTCAGCGCCAGCGCATACAGGAACAGCCGCCGCTGGCGCGGGTCGCTGCGACGCCATGCGCGCACGCCGGCAATGCCGGTCAGGATGTAGATCGTGGTCCAGACCGGGCCGAACAGCCAGTCCGGCGGCTGCCACGACGGTTTGACCAGGCTGAAGTACCACGGGCCGATGTCGGTGGCGAGGCCGCCCAGTCCGCCGACCAGCACGGCCAGCACGACGGCAACGATGATGGGTTTTTTCGTGGTGTGGGCTGCCTGCATTGGATGTCCTGCCTCGGTTGGGCGGGCGCTGCCGCGCGCGCGAGGCAGGACGGGAATCAGACCTTGGCGAGTCCCAGCAGGTGGGCCATGTCCTTGAGGAAGATCTTCAGGTGCGCGAGCGGTTTCGCGCGCACCAGTTCCTTGTTCATGTACGCATCGAAGGTCAGCTTCTGCACGTCCTTGTCCCTGCACATCGCAACGAAGCGTTCGCGCCGCTTGTCACTGGAATACCAGAA
>JAIXTG010000059.1 GCA_027484285.1 Oxalobacteraceae bacterium
GTCAGCCTGGAGTTCGTCGCGCGCGAGCTGCAGCCGACTGCGAGGATCGAGACCGTCGAAGGCAAGCCGGTCTGGCTGTATCGCGCGCCGTTCAAAGCCGCTCAGAGATAGCCGCCCGCGTAGGTCACTACGTCACCGCCGGTATTGATCTTGAAGCGCGAGATGCCCGGCAGGTCGCGCGTATTCACCCCGCCCAGGTCCAGTTTGCTGATCCCGCGTTCCTTCAGCAGCGCCAGTGCGCGCCACAGAATCAGGTTGTGCGCATTGGTCGTCCGCCCGCTCTGCGTCGACCAGCCCAGCTGATAGGTGGCCGAGCTGCCATGGACCAGGAACAGCATCGCCGCCACCGGCTGCGACTGCAATTCTGCCGTCAGGATCAGTGCCGCGTCGCTCCGATCCCGGTGCGCGGCGATGTAGTTGTCGATGAAGGCGACCGGCAGCGCATAGAAGCGCTTGCGCTGCCGCTGCCGCAATTCCTCCTCCAGCACCCAGCGGCAGGCATCGGGCGAATTGCCGGCTTCGCTGATGGTCAGTCCCGAACGTTCGGCCGCAGCGAGGCGATTGCGCCAGTACGGATGCAGGCGCGCGCGCAGTTCGGCCTCGGGCGGCGCCAGGTCGAGCATCACGGTCGAATAGCCGGTCAGTACGCGCGTGAGCTCGGACAGGCCGGGATCCTGGGCATCGGTCTGGTCCGGGGAAAACAGGATGAAGCGCGGACGTCGCAGCGGCAGCGAACGCTTGAGTGCGCGGTAGATCCGGGCGCGGTCGGTAGCAGCCAGCGGTTCCAGCCACAGCGGCCCGCGCGTGCACAGCGCGACGCCGAACAGGCCGGCGTAGCGGCGGCACAGGAACTGCGCAAGCGCCACCGTCCGGCCGTCGACGCATACCTCGGCCCGCATCACCTGCACCGCCGGCGTGCGCAACGCGTCGCCATAGCCCCAGTGCTGCTGCAGCGCGGCCCCGAGCGCCGCATGGGCATCGTCCCAGCGGCTGCGGTCGGTCTGGTTCCACAAAATTTCTGTCATGGGCAAGTTTCGGGGTCTTCGGGGTTTTCGCGCCGGCATATAATCCGGCCCGCATGAGCCAACGCCAGTCCACAACCTCCGCCCGCGTCCGCGGGCTTGACCTCGGCAAGCCGCGCCTGACGGCGGCCGGCTGGCTGCTGGTCTTCCTCTGGCTGGGCCTGCCGGCCATGCTGCTCGGGGCCGCACTCGACTTCCTGCTGCAATGGCTGAGCGGCGAGTGCGTCGGCTTCTGGTGCTATCTGCCGTAAATATTTGCCAGAAATACAATTCCCCCGCTGCATTTAGGCCCGCCTGACGCCGAGGGTGGTGTTATTGCCGGCTTTGTTTCACAATTGCAATAATAATCTCCGGAAACTCTCTTGAGTTACGGGAATTGTGGTCGATATATCTATCGATACCGTGCGTCCCGCATCCCCGGGGCGCCGTGCAGTTGGCACAAGGAGAGGCAGATGTTTTTTTTCGTAGGTCTGGCGGTGGTGTTCGGCTGCGTGTTCGGCGGCTACATCATGGCAGGCGGCAAAATGGCACCGATCATCAAGGCGGCACCGATCGAGGGCTTCATCATCGTCGGCTCGGCGATCGGCGCGGCGCTGGTCGGCAACAGCATGGGCATTTTCAAGGGCGCGATCGGCGGCATCGTCAAATGCATCAAGGGGCCCACCTACAAGGCTTCCGATTACCTTGACCTGATCCTGATGGTCGGCAAGCTGCTGAACGTGATGAAGAAAGAGGGCGCGGTCGCGCTCGAAGCGCATGTCGAGAATCCCGACTCCTCGGCCATCTTCGGCGAATATCCGAAGCTGGCGAAAGACCACGCCATCGTGCACATGATCTGCGACACCCTGCGACTGGTCGTGATCGCGCAGGGCAACCTGGATGCGGATGCGGTCGACGACGTGATGAAGAACGCGATCAAGACCCACCACCATGACGAACTGAAGTACCAGGGCACGCTGGCCTCGATCGCCGGCGCGCTGCCGGCGCTGGGCATCGTGGCCTGCGTTCTGGGCGTGATCAAGACCATGGGCGCGATCGACCAGCCGCCGCCGGTGCTCGGCGGCCTGATCGGTTCGGCGCTGGTCGGTACCTTCCTCGGGGTGTTCGTCGCGTACGGCCTGTTCGACCCGCTGGCCAACCGCCTCGGCCAGATCATCGACGAGGACGGCCAGGTGTTCAAGGTCATCAACGAAATGATCGTCAACACCCTGCGCGGCCATCCGGTGCCGCTGGTGATCGAGGCCGCGCGCGGCGTGATCTCGCACCACAACCAGCCGGGGTTCGCCGAAGTCTTCGACGGTTTGCGCGGCAAGTAAAAGACCGCCTGGCGCAATGAAAAAGCCCGCGAGCGATCGCGGGCTTTCTGCTTTTGGCGTGTCGGAAAACCGTGGGTGCGGCGGGCTTGTGCCTGCCGAAATGGGGCAGGATTTTCTCGCTTATCCGGGGAACATCATTGACCGAGTGGCACTAATCTACGGATGGTCTCCTCCCCGTACTTCTGCCACGAAGACCCGGGTTTTGCCCGCGCATGTCGCGGGCAATTTTTTATCCGTGCGCCGCATCCGCACGGCCTGCATTGCGTCAGAACTTTCCAAGGTTGTGCGGCACTCAAGGGTGGCCGTTGTCCGTATCCGCCCCGAAACCAGCACGCCCGCCTTCGAAGGAAAACACCGCCATGCAGGCCGATCCGGTCAGGTCACCAAAGTCACTTTCAACGACCCATCCTGCCTTCCCTGCGCCGCCCTCGGCATCGGCGAATGCGTCCCCCGGCCTGCAGCCGCGCGCTACCTGGGACGACCTGCCGGAAGAGGTCGTCCATCAACTGATGGCCTGGCTGATGCAGAAGGACGGGGCAGAGGACGACATCGACCGGCTGGCGGCTGCATCGACGGGCTTGCAGCGGAGCGCGGAAGCGTTCCGCGACAGCGCCTTTTACCGGGGATTTCGCGCGGACCGCGAGCACCGTCGTTCGGTCGGGTGGACGCAAGAGCATCTCGGGATGCTCGGCAGCGACGAGGCTTCCTGCCTGACAGTGACCGACGAGCGTTCCCTGGCAGCGATGCTGACTGCCCTGCCTGTGTGGCAGGCTGAATTGGCGACGGGCCTGCTGATCAGGGAAGAATATGCGCGGCGCGGACTGACAGCCAACTGGTCGCAACACTTTCGCGACTACCGCGGCCCGTCACTGGCGGTCCGGATTCCCCTGAAGCCGTGGGAAAGCGAGCGGGTGGTCGAGATGGCCCGTGCGCTGCCCTTGAATACCTGCCTCGACCTGCGGATCGATACGGTTCATGCCAACCTGCCGGATGCCGTGAAGCTGATGGAGAAAGTGGCATCGGACGGGCGGATGACCGGATTTTCATTGCTGAGCGGGGACGCGTCAGGCATCAACCTTGCGGGGCTCGACAAGCTCATGGATGTGCTGTGCGATCCGGGACGTGTCCAGATGCTTCGCTTCAATTCGCTGGACGATGCCAGTCCGCTGTTGCTGGCATTGGCCGGTCGTTGCAGCCAGCTGCATGCCCTCCGCCTGGTGACGCTCGTGTGCGAAAAAGTGGACGATGCAGCGCTGGCGGCCCTTCAGGAGGCGCTGCTGGAAAGGCAGCAACAGCGCAAGTCCCGCATCACGGTCGCAATCCAGTGCAATGCCTGGCTCGCGCAGGGAAATGCGGGAGCTCTGGCATCCACTGAAACTGGCAGGGTGGAGCTCGAGCGGGCGGGCCTGTTTTCTGGTCGGGTGTCGGTACCTTTCGACAAGGCCCTGTGGTCCAGGCTGCTAGCCTCGGTCGCCGAAGGACCACCCGCCGAGTGGAGGCGGCCGCCCGAGGCACGCTCCTCCGAAGCCCTGCCGGTAGCTCGGAAAAAACGGACAGGGTGCGTCATCAGCTGAGGGGCAGGGCAGCGTGCCGGCCGCTCCAAGAAGACCGCCCGCGCACGCCGCGGGCGATTTTTTTGTACGCTCTGCCCATGGCCGGACGCATACGCAGGAAACTGATTGCCCAGCAGGCGCCGCTCGTCATCGACGAGGCGCCGCTGCTGTGCCGGCTTTGCGGCCGCGCAATCGAGCCCTCGCAGCTCGACCTGCATCACCTGATACCGAAATCCCGCGGGGGCCGCGATACCGTGCCCTTGCACCGCATCTGTCACCGCCAGATTCATGCGCTGCTGACCGAAAAGGAGCTGGCGCGCGATTACCCCAGCATCGATCAACTGCTCGCCCATGCCGACATCGCCCGCTTCGTCGA
>JAIXTG010000190.1 GCA_027484285.1 Oxalobacteraceae bacterium
CGGCCGCGCCGCTCGGAAGGAAACCAGCAGGCGAGGAAATACATGACGCCGGGGATGAAGCCCGCTTCGGCCACGCCCAGCAGGAAACGCAGCGTGTAGAACTGCAGCGGCGTCTGCACGAACGCCATCGCGGCGCCGATCAGGCCCCAGGTGATCATGATGCGTGCGATCCAGACGCGAGCGCCTATCCTGTGCAGCAGCATGTTGCTCGGCACTTCGAAAATCACATAGCCGAGGAAGAAGATGCCGGCGCCAAAGCCGTACACCAGATTGCTGAAGCCGAGGTCGTCGAGCATGGTCAGCTTTGCAAAACCGACGTTCACCCGGTCGAGGTAGGCGGCCACGAGGCACAGGCACAGCAAAGGCAGGAAGCGGCGCATGGCCTGCCCGTAGACGGCGTCGCGGGCGGGGTCGTTGGAAGCGGCCGTCGTGGCCTGTACGGTGGTCTGCAAGTTCATCTCCGGGAAAGCGGTCGCGCGAGATTACTTGCGGGGCCCCCTACGATGTTTTGCATCCGCAAAGGCAATCTTCGACCGAAAAAAATGCTCCGCCCGGGCGGGTCCGGACGGAGCGCAGCCCGCGGCGGGAGACTTCAGCGCGTGTGATGCACCTCGGACTGGCCGTAGACCGGCGTCGGCAGCCCTTCGTAACGAGCCTTCAGCTGCAGCGACAGGAACTGCGAGTAATGCCGGCTCTGGTGCAGATTGCCGCCATGGATCCACAGCTGCGGCTGCTTCGTCGGCTTCCACATGTTGCGCAGCTCGCCCTCCCACGGGCCCGGATCCTTGGTGGTGTTCGAGCCGAGTCCCCACACTTTCCCGACGCGGTCTGCGACTTCCGGTGACACCAGGTCGGCAATGAACTGGTTCATCGAGCCGTAACCGGTCGCATAGACGATCAGGTCGGCTGGCAGTTCGCTGCCGTCGGAGAGGGTGACCGACCTCGGGTTGATGCGCTCGATGGTCACGCCGCTCTTGAGTTTGATCGAGCCATTGGCCACCAGCTCGCTGGCACCGACGTCGATGTAGTAGCCGGAGCCGCGCCGCAGGTATTTCATGAACAGGCCGGAACCGTCATCGCCGAAGTCGAGCATGAAGCCCGCTTTCTCGAGCCGGCCATACAGGTCGGCCTCGCGCTTCTTCATTTCCTCGTACACCGGGATGTGGAAGGTGTGCATGATCTTGTAGGGGACGCTGGCGAAAATGAGATCGGCCTTGTGGTGGTCGATGCCGTTCTTCACCGCCTGCTCGCTGTACAGCCCGCCAAGCGCCAGCTCCATCAGGGATTCGGACGGCGCGATGTGCGTGCTGGTGCGCTGGATCATGGTCACGTCGGCGCCGTGCTCCCACAGCGCGGCGCAAATGTCATGCGCCGAGTTGTTCGAGCCCAGCACCACCGCCTTCTTGCCCTTGTAGGCCTCCGGCCCCGGATGCCTGCTCGAATGATGCTGGTCGCCGAGAAAGGATTCTGCACCCGGGATCTTCGGCACGTTTGCATAGCCGGACACGCCAAGCGCGAATACCAGCTGCCTTGGACGCAGCTCGATTTCCCTGCCCCCGCGCTCGACCATCACGGACCACTCGCCCTTCGCCTCGTCGAAGCTGGCCCGTTTGGCGGTGGTCGATCCCCAGTAGTTAATCTCCATCAGCTTTACATAGGACTCGAGCCAGTCGCCGATCTTGTCCTTGGGCGCAAACACCGGCCAGTCGTCCGGGAAAGGTAGATACGGCAGGTGGTCGTACCAGACCGGATCATGCAGGCATAGGCTCTTGTAGCGCTTGCGCCAGCTGTCGCCGGGACGCTCGTTGCGCTCGATGACAATGGTCGGCACGCCCAGCCGGCGCAGCCGCGCGGCCAGCATGATGCCGCCCTGCCCGCCGCCGATGATCACGGTGTCAGGCTGCTGCGTGTAACCGAGGGTTGCCTCTTCCTCGACCCGCATTTCCAGCCAGGTCTTGCGGCCCGGATGAACGCCGTGCTCGGCACCCTTCACCCGGTTTTCGCCCTTGCGCTCTTCGAAGCCCTTGAGTTCGGTCATGGTCGTCAGCAGTGTCCACGCCTGGTCGCCCTGCTCGCTGCCCATCAGCCGCAGGTGGCCATGGCCGCGCGCAACGGCCGTCTCGAAATTGAACCAGGCATCGACGATGCCGTCGGCTTCGGTGGCCTCGCCTGCCAGCGTGAAATTGGACGGCTTCACGTGCGTCAACTGCGATGCCAGCATCTCCAGGATCGCCTCGCGGCCTTCCTGCGTCCGAACATTCCATGTGAATACGACCAGGTCGCGCCAGTAGCACTCCGGCGCGAACATTCTGGGAATCGCGCCTAGGTCATTCGCTGCGAGGACCTGGCCGAACTGCGTGAGCCATGCGCCGGCGCGCTGGCTGGGGGTGAGTGTGCTCATCCGGGACGTCTCCTTGATTGTGATGGCGGCCGCCTGAACGGGCCGCCTGCCCGCCGAAGTTTCAAGAAGCGTGCCACCATCCGGCCGGCCGCCCGGCGATGCGATCCCGCATGGCAGCGTGACAAATTCGTCGTGCCGCAAGACGCCCCTGTCACGCTGTCACAGTGACAGGTGTCACACCCGGGGCTTCGCCTGTCATGCGTCCTGCGGGGCGACGATGCCGGCGCGCTTCATCCGCCGGTAGATGGTCATGCGTGCGACGCCCAGCGAGCGTGCCACCTGGCTGACATTCCAGCGATGCAGGCGCAACTGCTGCTGCAGTTCGCGATCATCCGCGGCCGCCAGACCGGCGCCTGCGGCGGCCGGCTGGGGCAGGTCGTCGATGCCGATCGGGCGCTCGCCAGCCATGCTGGCGGCATAGTCGAGCGCATTGCGCAGCTCGCGCAGGTTGCCGGGCCAGCGGCCACTGCAAAGCGCCTCGAGCGCGGCCGGCGTGATCTCTCGCCCTCCCAGCATGCGGCGCACCATGGCAGCGACGTCGCGGCGCTCGCGCAGCGGCGGCAGCAGGAACTGCGCGCCATTCAGGCGGTAGTAGAGATCATCGCGAAAGCGGCCCTGCTTGACCAGGGCTTCGAGCGGCGCATGGGTGGCGGCAATAACGCGGATATTGACCGGCACGGGCCGTGCCGCGCCGACAGGGTGAACCTCGCGCTCGGACAGCACTCGCAGCAGCCGTGCCTGCAGCGCCAGCGGCATGTCACCGATCTCATCGAGAAACAGCGTGCCGCCATCGGCCTCGAGGATTAGCCCGCGCCTGCCCTTCTGCAATGCGCCCGAAAAGCTGCCAGGCAGGTAGCCGAACAATTCGCTCTCGATCAGCGTATCGGGGATGGCCGCACAATTGACCGCAATGAAAGGTCGCTTGCGTCGCTCGCTGCTCGCATGCACGGCCTTGGCGAAGTACTCCTTGCCGCAGCCGGTCTCGCCGGTGACCAGCAGGCTGATCGGCGAATCCGCCAGCCTAGCCGCGCGCGCCAGCTGCGCATCGAGTGCAGGATCGCCGCCGGACAGCGCCGCCAGCGGCGCGGGCAAGACCGTCTCACGCAGCTCGCGTCCTGCCGAGGGCACGGGCGGCGGCATCACCGTCATGAACAGCAGCTCGTTGCCGCCTGCGCGCAACACTGCACGCGGCTGTGCCGAATGCCCACTGAAGAACTTGCCGACATCTTTGAAGGCGAACTCGAGCAGCTCGGACACTGGCCGCCCCAGCAGTGCACCGCCGTCGGCCGGCGACAAGCCCGCCTGGGCGGCACGGTTGTGGCCGGCCACCGTGCCGCTGGCGTCCAGCGCCAGCAGGAAAGTCGGGTTCACCTGCAAAAACTGCGGCGCACCGGCCAGTCGCAGTATCCAGTGCCGGCGGTGGCGATGCAGGAAAGCGGCATCTTCGATCTGGCGGGCGAACAGCTTCACCAGCTGTAAGGCGAGTGCCTGGCTGTCCTTGGCCTTCGGGGAAGACAGCGCGCTGATGTCAAGCACCGCGATCAGCCGCCCATGCGAGTCATAGATCGGACTGGTTGTGCAGGTCAGCGGAATATGGGTCGCATCGAAATGGTCATCGAGGTGCACTGTGAGTGCCTGCCCAGTGCTGATGGAGGTACCCACGCCGCAGGTGCCGGCATGCACCTCGCTCCAGTCGGCACCGAGATACAGGCCTGCCCGGCGCAGGCTGCAGTCCAGCCGCAGGTCACCAATGAAATCGACGGTCACGCCCTTGCCGTCAGTCAGCAGCACGACATAGCCGAGACCTGCGACCTGCTGATACAGGGCCTCCAGTCCCTGCCGTGCGATCTGCAGGAATTCATCCATCTGCTCCTGGTGCTCGCGCAGACGGCCGGAGGGCAGGATGACTGCTTCCTGCATGCGCGTCGGATCGAGCCGGTGCTCATGCACGCAGCGCAGCCATGACTCGCGGATCAGCGGATCATGGCGCATCGCTTCCGGTATGCCCGAACCCCGCTCCGCCACACTCATCACGACGTCGATATGCTTGCGCTGCTCAGACACCATGGAACGCCTCCGCTGGCTCGATGATTATGCGCAATGTAACCGAGTCCGAGGCCGGAATGGTAACCGGCATCAACAGCCGGTTCGTGCTGCGCCGCGGCACCGCTGCGGTGCGGCAGCCCGGACCGGTTTGACCTGCGTCACCGCGCCGCCCGCCGGCCTGAATCACACTCCGCCAACAAGCAGAAATGCAATGCAGTCCAGGGAGCACCACCGTTTTCGCGAGGCCATCATGCGTGCCCCCCTGCCCCCTGCCTGCCGCGAGCCGAAACGGCTCCGCCGGCTGGCGCCACTGACGCTCCTGACGCTGTTTTTCATCACCGGCTGCGGCGGCAGCGATGACGGGCCATCCCGACCGGCGACTGCTGCATCCGTCGCGACACCGAATGCTGCCCCTGCCGCAGGACCGGCCGTACCGGCCAACACCGGAACGGTCGCGGCAGTCCCGACCATCACGGTATCCAACACCAATATCGCGAATGCCTCGTCGGGCGCGTCATCGGGCGCTTCCTCAGGCGCGTCATCGGGTGCGCAGTCGGGCTCGGGGGGCGGACAGCCCGCCAGCACGCCGCCCGCGAGCCAGCCTTCATCGCCGGTCACGCCAGTCACCCCAGTCGCCCCAGCCTCGCCCGTCACGCCCGTCACGCCCGTCACGCCCGTCACGCCGGCAGCGCCATCGACTCCCACTGCCACGCGGCCGGTCCCGGTCAGCCAGCTGGCGCTGCAGGAGATCGACGGCTTCGCAGGCAATGAGACGCTGGCCTATCTGTCGGATGCCGGTGCCGCAGTGGTCTACCGGATCGACAGCAGCGGCAATGCCACC
>JAIXTG010000283.1 GCA_027484285.1 Oxalobacteraceae bacterium
CACAGACGGGACTCACATGAGCGCTTCGAAAATGCAGCCCACTATTGGCTTTTTCGGCATCGGCCTGATGGGGAAACCAATGGCGGCCAACCTTCTCAAGGCGGGCTATCCGCTGATTGCCTGGAATAGAACCCCTACAAAGGCAACTGCGCTTGCAGACCTTGGCGCCATAGTTGCCAGCACTCCGGAAGAGGCTGCGAAAGCTGACATTCTGATCACGATGCTGGCGGCAGGCCCCGAAGTAAGACAAGTTCTTTCAGCAGTGCTGGAAGTGATTTCTCCAGGGGCACTCGTCATCGACATGAGCTCAACCCGACAGTCAGAGGCCGAGGAATTCGCGGCCATGCTGGAAGCGCACGGCGTGCATTTCATTGATGCGCCGGTGTCTGGCGGTGTCCTTGGTGCAGAGGGCGCGACCCTGGCGATTATGGCGGGCGGGGATCCTGAACAGTTCGACCGTGCGCAGCCTGTCTTGTCGGTTATGGGGCGGCCGACTTTGGTGGGTCCGGCCGGCTGCGGACAGTTGTCCAAGCTATGTAATCAATTGATCGTGGGTGCAACGCTGAATATCGTCGCAGAGGCACTGCTATTGGCCGAAGCGGGAGGCGCCGACCCGGCGGCTGTGCGCGCAGCGATTCGCGGCGGGTTTGCGGAGAGTCGCATCCTCGAAGTCCATGGACAGCGCATGCTCGACCGCAACTTCATGCCGGGCGGTCAAATCAAGACTCAGCTGAAAGATATGGAAAATATTCTCGACGCGGCGCACAAGGCCGGCATCACGCTGGACGTAGCGGAATTGGTCACCCGCCAATACGCTTCCATACTTGACCGCGTTCCGCACGCCGATCAGTCGGCCATCCTGCTCGCAGTAGAAAAGGCGAATCCGGGCAAGCGCGTCGGCGAAGCACCTGACCGTTTGCCCGACTGAATGCTCCCGCGTGTCGGCAATGCCGGCAGGCTTAGCGCAACGCCGGACGGCGAAGGAATTCTTCAGCCAGCCTGACCCAGTAGCTTGCGCCGACAGGCAACAGGTCATCGTTGAAGTCGTAACTCGGGTTGTGCAGGTTGCACGGCCCGAGCCCGTGGCCTGACTCGCGGTGCGCACCGTCTCCATTGCCGATAAAAACATAGCAGCCGGGTTTGTCGAGCAGCATGAATGCGAAGTCCTCCGAGCCCATCGTCGGCTCGACGCCTTGCGCAACACCTTCACTGCCGACCACATCTTTCATGACATCGATGGCAAAGGCAGTCTCGGGGCCGTGATTGATAAGGGGCGGGTAGTTGCGCCGGAAGCTGAACTCGACACTTGCGCCGAATGCTGCGGCAGTGTGCATGGCTATGTCACGCATGCGCTGCTCAACCATGTCCAGCACGGGGATGGTGAAAGTCCGCACCGTACCAATCATGCTGGCCGAGTCCGGCACGATATTGGTCGCGCTTCCGGCGTGAATTTGAGTAATCGACAGTACTGACGAATCGATCGGGCTCGTGTTCCGCGAAACGATCGTCTGCCAGCTCTGCGCAATCTGAACTGCCACCATGATCGGGTCGACTGCCAGATGCGGCTGGGCCGCGTGCGATCCCTTGCCGCGGATCGTCAGCTCGAACTCATTGGAGGACGCCATCATCGGCCCCGGCACCACGCCGAGCGTGCCTGCCTTCATGTTGGGCCAATTGTGCATTCCGAATACCGCCTCCATTGGGCATTGCTCGAACAGCCCGTCGTCCATCATTGCCTTTGCGCCCCCGCCGCCTTCCTCTGCCGGCTGGAAGATGACGTAAACGGTTCCATCGAAATTTCTGTGCCTGGCCAGGTAATGTGCGGCACCGAGCAGCATTGCGGTATGCCCGTCATGGCCGCATGCATGCATTTTCCCGTCATGCTTCGATTTGTGGGCGAAGCTGTTGTGCTCCTGAAGCGGCAGTGCATCCATGTCGGCACGGAGGCCCACGGCTCGTGCACTGGTGCCGTTGCGGATGACGCCCACGACACCGGTCTTGCCGAGGCCGCGAATCACTGGAATCCCCCATTCAGCCAGCTTGCTTGCCACCAGCTCGGCTGTCTCGATTTCTTCGTAGGAGAGCTCAGGACGGGCGTGTATGGTCCGCCGGAGCTGCTTGAGTTCTTCGTGGAACTGCAGGATGGGATCGATCAGCTTCATGATGGGTTGGTGGCTGTCTGTCGAAGTTGGCCGGCGCGGCTGCCAGGCGGATGTGTAATATTACCTTCGTGCCGTTATGTGCGACACGTGCATCTGTCCAATGCCCCTGCCCATATCAAGGATACTTAATCATGAGCACCCAGGTCATCCGTGCTGCTTGTCCTCACGATTGCCCCGATACCTGTGCAATGCTGGTCACGGTTCGAGACGGCAAGGCAATCGAGATACGAGGCGATCCTGAGCACCCGAACACGGCCGGCGTATTGTGCACGAAAGTTTCGCGCTATCTCGACCGCACCTACCATCCCGAACGGCTGCTCCATCCGCTGAGGCGCATTGGCCGCAAGGGCGAGGGCCGCTTCGAAAAAATCAGCTGGGATGAAGCACTGGACATCATCGCCGGCCGCCTGCGCACGATCGCAGGGCGTGACCCGCGCGCGATTCTCCCCTACAGCTACGCTGGAACAATGGGGATGGTGCAGGGCGAATCGATGGCGATGCGATTTTTCAACCGGATCGGTGCTTCGCGTCTGGACCGAACCATCTGCTCTTCGGCAGGTGGAGTCGGATACAAGTACAGCATCGGCGCGAAAATCGGTACCGACACCGAACAGTTCGAGCATGCCCGCCTGATCCTGATCTGGGGCGGCAACCCGATCGCTTCCAACCTGCATTTCTGGATGAAGGTGCAAGCGGCAAAGCGGCGTGGCGCCACGGTGATTGCCATCGACCCCTACCGATCCCTCACTGCAGAAAAATGCCATCACCATGTGGCGGTACTGCCGGGTACCGATGCCGCGCTGGCGCTCGGCATGATGCACCTGCTGGTACGCGACGATCTGCTCGATCATGATTACATCGAGCGCTATACCCTGGGGTTCGACGCACTCAGGCGGCGCGTACACGAATGGACGCCGGAACGCACAGCAGCGACTTGTGGCATCCCCGTGGAGCAGGTAGAAATGCTAGCCCACCTCTATGGCGAGGCGGCACGCCGGGGCGAACCGGTCGCGATACGGGTCAACTATGGCGTGCAGCGCTCGCATGGCGGCGGCATGGCGGTGCGTAACATCGCTTGTCTGCCCGCGCTGGTGGGCGCCTGGCGCCATCCGGCCGGCGGCATCCTGCTGTCGTCGGGTGACAGTTTTCCCAAGCGCGTCGCCCAACTCGAACGGCCAGACCTCGAGCCGAAGGACACTTTGCGTCCGCCGAGAACGATCAACATGAGCACGATTGGCGACGACTTGCTGCGTCCCGCCTCCTCCGACTTCGGTCCGGCGATCGAGGCCGTCATCGTTTACAACGCCAATCCTGTAGCAGTAGCACCCGAATCTGCAAAAGTCGCGCAGGGCTTCGCACGGGAAGATCTGTTCACCGTCGTGCTCGAGCATTTTCAGACCGATACCGCCGACTATGCAGACATCATCCTGCCCGCGACCACCCAACTCGAGCATGTAGATGTCCATGCAACCTATGGGCACTTGTACATCCTCGCGAACAACCCGGCGGTGGCGCCGCTGGGGGAGGCGCGTCCCAATAGCGAAATCTTTCGGCAACTGGCGGCGCGCATGGGCTTTGGGGACGACTGCTTCGGCGACAGCGATGACGATCTGGCAGCCCAGGCTTTCGATGCCGGCGATCCGCGCGCAGCCGCATTCGACTGGCCCAAGCTCAGGCAGCGCGGCTGGATGAAGCTGGATATGCCACCCGCGCCCTTCGCACAGGGGGGCTTCCCGACGCCCTCCGGTAAGTGCGAGTTTTATTCCGAGCGCATGGCGCAGGATGGCCTCGATCCGCTGCCTGCCTACATTCCGCCTTACGAGTCAGCGGCTTCCGCGCCGGAGTTGGCTAAACAGTATCCGCTGGCCATGATTTCGCCACCGCAAAGGAACTTTCTCAACACCACTTTCGTCAATGTGCAGAGCCTGCGGGACACCGAGGGCGAGCCTCA
>JAIXTG010000079.1 GCA_027484285.1 Oxalobacteraceae bacterium
GCATGTCGAGCATTTCCGCGGCGGTGCCGGCCGGCCGGATCCTGCGCGCGACAGCGGCTTCAATTGCGACCTGAACGATTCTGGACTGTCGCTCCACGTGCCGCCGGACCGCACCCTGCTCGAGGTACTGCGCGACGCGAACATCGATGTGCCCAGCGATTGCGGCGAGGGTCTGTGCGGGTCGTGCGAAGTCGAGGTCATCGAAGGTGACGTCGACCACCGCGATGTCGTGCTGACGGCGGCGGAACGGCAGGAGAACCGGCGCATGATGGCCTGCTGCTCGCGCGGCAGGGGACGCATCGTGCTGGGCTTGTGACGCCGATGCGCCCCACGTTCACCGCGGCAGGCTACGCAGGTGAATTGCTGCCTGCTGAAAATATTCAATGCCTCCCGGCGCGCAAAACCGCTGCCGGAAGCAGATGGCTCACGCGCCTCGACTCATTCGCGGGCGAGCGTGAATATTTAACTCTCCGCCAGCACAGGCGCCGATGAAAGGAACTCTATGGACAAGCTGATCGAGGGGTTTAACTTAGTTGCCGTGGCATCCGTATCGGATGCGGTCGACAAGATCTGCGGCAAGCGCGGTTTCATGGACTGCACGATCAAGCCGCGCATCAACGATAAGCGCATCTGCGGGCCGGCTGCCACGGTAGTGGGGGCGGTGACCTCAGAGGCGCTGCCGCCGGAGCACATCATCGATCTGATCGACGAGGCGCCCGCGGGCAGCGTGATCGTCATCGCCGTCGACGGCGGCGAGCCGAATGTCGCTCTGTGGGGCGGTCTGATGACCGCCGGCGCATTCGCCAACGGCCATGCCGGTGCGGTGCTGGACGGCAGCGTGCGCGACGTGGCCGAAATTCGGCGCGACTACGGGTTCCCGATCTATGCCAGAGGCGTCAGCCCGGCCACGATGGTCGGCCGCTACCGGACGGTAGCCTCGCAAGTGCCGGTCTCCGTCGGCGGCGTGACGGTGCATCCGGGCGACATCATCGTCGGCGACGTCGACGGCGTGGTTGTCGTGCCGAAGGACAGCGCCGAGGCAGTGCTGGACATGGCGCGCGACATCGACGCACGCGAACTGGAGCAGGCCAAATTGATCAGGGAAGAGCGTTCGCTGCGCAAAGGCCTTGCGAAGCATGGCCGCATTTGACGCAATGCTGTCCGGCCACGGGGGGCGCCGCCGGACCGGTCGCTGATCCAGCCCAGCTTGGCCGGTGAGGCTCGGGGGATTACGCGGCCACGCCGATGATCACGTCCGAAGGATCGATCACGGCGAGCAGCCGCTGCTGCCTTGCAATGCCGAGCCGCGCTGCATCGTCGTTTGGCAGCGTGCAGGTCAGTACCGGCCCGTCGTCGAGCATCAGCAGCGCTTCGGTGCGCGCAGGTCCCGACGTGAGCTGATGCACAGTGGCCGACAGTGCGTTGCGCGGCATGCTGCCGGCCGCGGCGGTTGCGGCGGTTGCGGGTTGGGCGAGCCGCACGGATGACGCCTTCACCAGTGCGAAGACTTTTGAGCCGATGTCCAGCTTGAGTTCGCGCGCGCTTTCGTGCGTGATCGACGCCAGCAGCGTCAGCCGTGCATTCACCCGCAGCGTCACTTCATCATTCACCGGTCCCTGCAGGATCGCCTCGATGATGCCCGCGTACTGGTTGCGCGCGCTGGTCTTCATTGCGACCCCGGTCTGTGCCACGTAGTCGGTATCGAGGTGGCTGGCCAGCCGGTTCAGGCGCGCAATGAAGCGCGCATGCTCGTCTTGTACCAGCAGGAAGTTCTCCAGCAACTGCCGGCCCCGAGTGGTCAGGCGCGTCTTGCCGCCGCCTTTGCCGCCCGCCTGCCGCTCGAGCAGGCTGGCGCCGGTGAGCCGGGTCATCTGGTCGATCGCATCCCACGCGCCCTTGTAGCTGTAGCCCGCGATCTGAGCAGACTTTGTCAGGTTCTCTGTCAGGCCGATTTGCCGAAGCAATTCCATCCGCTTGCGGTTGGCGAGCAGGGTGTCTCCCACCTGCAAGGTCAATTCGGCGTCCAGCGTGTATAGAAGTGGCAGGTTTTCCATCCGGCGATTATAGGAAAACAAAATGTGCTTGGCTATATGTTGAAGTGCCGACTGGCCGTTCGTTCGGCTCTGTCGCTGCGGATTAATGAGAAAAGACCGATTTAGTGAACAATTTGCGTAGAACTGTATGGTCTTTTCAAGATTAGTCGAGCATATTATGGCAAAATTCATTGGAAATATTGAGGCAACAACCGTTTCGTCATTGAAAACAAATCATGAAAAAGTCAGCAACTGCACGGAAGACGGCGCTAACGATCGTAGCCGCAGCCATTCTCTCGTTAGGCACCTCGGTACACGCTGGCGAGGATGTGAAAGTGCTGCTCGAGATTCTTCTCGAAAAGGGCATCATCACGCAGGACGAGTTTGACCAGAAACTCAAGGCGGTAAGAGCCAAGGAGGAAATCCGGGAATTCAACGAAGCGCAGGACATCCGCCGCGCCAATCGCGAGATTGACAAGCGGGCCGAGGAAGAGCGCAAGTTCAAGACCCAGATCTACGGCCAGGTGTCGGCCGGCTATTACCAGGCATCGAACATGACCCCGGCGAACGTCGATGCCTCCGGCTTCAGCGACCAGCCGAAAGGAAACAA
>JAIXTG010000103.1 GCA_027484285.1 Oxalobacteraceae bacterium
CATCGAGCCGGGCGTCAACGGCTACAAGGATGAGTCGAACTTCAATGCGCTCGGTTTCCTCGAGGGCACCTTCGGCGGCGTGGTGAATGATGCCGACGGCAAGATGTCGCCGCCGCGCACCGGCCGCCTCGCATTCCAGGTGGGCGCAACCGCCGGCCAGCTGATTACGATCGATCTCGCCGACTTCGGCAAGCGCGGCCCGATCACCAGCTCGATCACGGGCGACGTGGATGCGCCGCTGACGGTCACTACCCGCGGCACGCTGACGTCGACTGAAGTCACTTCCGGCCTGCAGAGCCTGTACCTGAACGGCGTGGAAGTGAAGGTCCTGTTCGGTAACGACACCGCAGAACAGCGCCGCGAGAAAGTCATCGCCGCCATCAACGACAAGCGGGTCGAGCATGGCATCAAGGCAGTGGAGACCCGTACCGGCATCCAGCTCGAGACCATCGATGGCCGCAACCTGTCGGTCTGGTTCGACAGCGACAAGGTCGGCAGCGCGGAAGAATTCGGCCTCGGCGGTGCCGATGGCGTGACCGGCGAGCCCGGGGCCACTGTCACCTTCGGCAATGCAAAGGTCCTGTACCCGCCGACCAATCACATCCGTTCGTCCGAAGCGGCGACGGCCGTGCTGCAGAAGCTGGATCTCGCGATGGACAAGGTGAACGCGAATCGCGCGAACATGGGCGCGGTGATGAACCGCCTGCAGTACGCGATGGACAATCTGCAGAACACCTCGACCAACATGTCGGCGTCCCGCAGCCAGATCGAGGATGCCGATTACGCGAAAGCGTCGACCGATCTGGCGAAGGCGCAGATCATGCAGCAGGCAGCGACGTCGGTGCTGGCGCAGGCCAACATGAGCCAGCAGACGGTACTCAAGCTGCTGGGCGGCTGACGCTGAAACAGGCCGTGGCCGCCCGGGCGAGGGCGGGCTGTGACAAAATACCCCGGTCTGTTTTGTCGACCGGGGAACCAAGATGAACCCAACGCGCAACCGTCTGCTGTTCCGGCTGCTGCGCATCCTGCTGATCGCGATCGTGCTGATGCTGGGCATGGTCGCGCTGCATCCGGAGCGCTACCTGCCCGCGGGCATGACGCTGGGCGATTTTTTCCAGGGCCTGTTCGGCGCGATCTTCCTCGCGCTGGTGCTGGCGGCTGCCGGCACGCGCGCCTGGTTCGACTACCAACGCAAACGACGCGAAAAGCAATGACGACGGCTAACCAAGCTCCCGAAGGCGCGCCCAACTGCTGGCAGTGCCGGCACTTCGCCGTCAGCTGGGATCCCAGCCTCCCCTATGCCTGCCGCCTGATGGGCTTCAAGAGCCGCATCATGCCGGCCATCGAGGTGCTGCGCGCCGATGGCAGCCGCTGCCGCGGTTTCCTGCCGAAGGACGTGGCGCCCGCCAAATCCGTCTCCCGCACCGCATGAAGCGCCTTCTTTGGTGGCTGCCGTGCCTGCTCGCTCTTGCCTTGCCCGTCCGGGCAGAGGTGGGGCCGGCGCTGAAGGCCATCGAGCGCGGCCACTATGCCACCGCCCTGCGCGCGTTGAAGAAGCCCGCTGAGCAGGGCGATGCGCTGGCACAGAACAATCTCGGCTACCTGCATGAGCATGGGCTGGGCGTCGCGCGCAGCGATGCGCAGGCGCTGGCCTGGTACCGGCGCGCCGCCGAATCCGGCCTGCCGGCCGCACAGTACAACCTCGCGACGATGATCCTGCAGGGCCGTGGCGCCGCGCGCGATCCGGCGGCGGCGTTTCGCCTGTATGAAGCGGCGGCGCAGGCCGGCTACACCGATGCCGAGTACATGCTGGGCGAGGCCTTCCGCACCGGCGTCGGCACCGCACGCGACGGCGCAGTCGCGCTGTCGTGGTACCTGAAGGCGGCACGCAAGGGCCACTCCGGGGCGCAGCTGATGGCGGCCTCCACCTACCTCAGCGGCGAAGGCTGGCGCAGCGAACCGCAGAAGGCCCTGGTCTGGGCCGAGGTGGCTCGCCTGAACGGCGAACGGCAGGCGGCCGCACTGGTCGGGCACATTGGCCGCGAACTGCGGAATTTCCACAAGGCGGAGGCGCTGGAGCAGGCAGTCAGTTGCCGGCAGCACGACTATCGGGATTGCCCGGAGTAGGGGACAGCTCTGGTTCCCCCTGCCATTCAAACAATCTGAACCAGAGCCGAATAGCTCTCGAGCGCTTTGTCCGACGTGAGCAAGTGCATCGGCTCGGCAATTGCCTGCGCGACCAGCATGCGATCGAATGGGTCCCGGTGATGCAGGGGAAGCCTCGAAGCTGCTACCGCGTGCTGGGAAGTTATCGGGAGTTCGACGAAATTGCAGCGTTCGATACCCATCACCAAATCGTCAGGCGGCACCGGAAGTTTGCCCGCCTGCCATTTAATGCCGGCCTCCCAGATCGATACCGTGCTCACGTACACGGCATCTGACCGGGCTACCAGTTCACGGGCGCGATCGCCGAGTGCAGGGGAATCTGTCAGCCACCACAGGTAGATGTGAGTGTCCAGCAGCAGCCTCATTTTTTACCCTCGAAGTACTCGAGGATTTCATCGGGCAGCGGATCGAAGAAACTGTCAGGCACTTCGAACTTGCCTTTCATGAGCCCAGGCTCCCGGAGCGGTTTGACCGGCAGGTAAGGGACGAGCCTGGCAACCGGCTTGCCGGCCCGCGCAATGATGACTTCTTCGCCGGATTCCACGGTTTCAATAAGTTTTGACAATTGGGTTTTCGCGTCGTGAATGTTGATCGGGTTCATCGCCGTCTCCCTGTTCAAGTTAGCTAATATTAGCTAGATTGGACTTGAAGGCAAACACGCAGGGGCTGGCGGGGCAAAAATTTAACAAAATTTTAATTTTTATCCGCCGTCGCTGGAGAAAATCGGAAAATTCTTGCCGCCTGCCCGGCAAATTCCTGCTGTCGACATTCCGTCGACTGCCGCCCGGCCGAGCGCTTCCTCCCCCCGGCAATCCCCTGCCGATCCCGACACCATCCCCGGAAACCCGCATGTTTCCACGCTAAAACAACTGGCATGCCGATTGCTATGAGGAAAC
>JAIXTG010000287.1 GCA_027484285.1 Oxalobacteraceae bacterium
AGCTGCCGTATACCTCGCGCGTGCTCGCCGAGAACCTGGTGCGCCGCTGCGATCCGGCCACGCTGACCGACTCGCTGAAGCAGCTGATCGAACGCAAGCGCGAGCTCGACTTCCCCTGGTTCCCGGCGCGCGTGGTCTGCCATGACATCCTCGGCCAGACCGCGCTGGTCGACCTCGCCGGCCTGCGCGATGCAATCGCGGACCAGGGCGGCGATCCGGCGAAGGTGAATCCGGTGGTGCCGGTGCAGCTGATCGTCGACCATTCGCTGGCAGTGGAATGCGGCGGCTTCGATCCCCAGGCCTTCGAGAAGAATCGCGCGATCGAGGATCGCCGCAACGAAGACCGTTTCCATTTCATCGAATGGACCAAGCATGCGTTCCGAAACGTGGATGTGATCCCGCCGGGGAACGGCATCATGCACCAGATCAACCTGGAGCGGATGTCGCCGGTGATCCATAACGACAAGGGCGTCGCTTATCCGGATACCTGCGTCGGTACCGACAGCCACACGCCGCATGTGGACGCACTCGGCGTGATTGCGATCGGCGTCGGCGGCCTCGAGGCCGAGAACGTGATGCTCGGTCGCGCATCGTGGATGCGCCTGCCGGATATCGTTGGCGTCGAGCTGTCGGGCAAGCCGCAGCCGGGCATCACCGCGACCGACATCGTGCTCGCGCTGACCGAGTTCCTGCGCAAGTCGAAAGTGGTCGGTGCCTATCTCGAGTTTTACGGCGAGGGCGCACGCGCGCTGACGCTCGGCGACCGCGCGACCATCTCCAACATGGCGCCGGAATACGGCGCCACTGCCGCGATGTTCGCGATCGACGAGCAGACCATCCAGTACCTGAAGCTGACCGGCCGCAGCGACGAGCAGGTGGCGCTGGTGGAAACCTATGCAAAGGTCGCCGGCCTGTGGGCCGACAGCCTTGCCAACGCGGAATATGAGCGCGTGCTGAAGTTCGACCTGTCGACCGTCGTGCGCAACATGGCCGGCCCGTCGAACCCGCATGCGCGCGTCGCGACCACCGACCTCGCCGCGAAGGGCATCTCCGGCCAGTGGGATGACGTGCCGGGCCAGATGCCGGACGGCGCAGTGATCATTGCCGCCATCACCAGCTGCACCAACACCTCGAACCCGCGCAACGTGATCGCTGCCGGCCTGCTGGCGCGCAATGCGAACAAGCTCGGCCTGTTCCGCAAGCCCTGGGTCAAGTCCTCGCTGGCGCCCGGATCGAAGGCCGTCACGATGTACCTCGAAGATTCCGGCCTGCTGCCGGAACTCGAAAAGCTCGGCTTCGGCGTCGTCGCGTATGCGTGCACCTCGTGCAACGGCATGTCCGGCGCGCTCGATCCGAAGATCCAGCAGGAGATCATCGACCGCGACCTGTATGCGACCGCTGTTCTCTCGGGCAACCGCAATTTTGACGGCCGCATCCATCCGTATGCGAAGCAGGCTTTCCTCGCGTCGCCGCCGCTGGTGGTGGCTTATGCAATCGCCGGCACCATCCGCTTCGATATCGAGAAGGATGTGCTGACGGTCGTCGACGGCAAGGAGATTCGCCTGAAGGACATCTGGCCGAGCGATGCCGAAATCGATGCGATCGTGAAAGCCAGCGTGAAGCCGGAACACTTCCGTCAGGTCTACGAGCCGATGTTCGCGATCCGCGCCGACAGCGGCACGCAGGTCAAGCCGCTGTACGACTGGCGTGCGCAGTCGACCTACATCCGCCGCCCGCCGTACTGGGAAGGCGCGCTGGCAGGCGAGCGCACGCTGAAGGGCATGCGCCCGCTGGCGCTGCTGCCGGACAACATCACCACCGACCACCTGTCGCCGTCGAACGCGATTTTGCTGAACTCGGCGGCCGGCGAATATCTTGCCAAGATGGGTCTGCCGGAAGAGGACTTCAACTCGTATGCGACCCACCGCGGCGACCACCTGACTGCGCAGCGCGCCACCTTCGCGAACCCGACACTGGTGAACGAGATGGCGATCGTCGACGGCCAGCAGAAGAAAGGTTCGCTGGCGCGCGTCGAGCCCGAAGGCAAAGTGATGCGCATGTGGGAAGCGATTGAAACCTACATGAACCGCAAGCAGCCGCTGATCATCATCGCCGGCGCCGACTACGGCCAGGGCTCGTCGCGCGACTGGGCGGCCAAGGGCGTGCGTCTGGCCGGTGTGGAAGCCATCGTTGCCGAAGGTTTCGAGCGCATCCACCGCACCAACCTGATCGGCATGGGCGTGCTGCCGCTGGAGTTCAAGCCGGGCACGGACCGCAAGACGCTGGCGCTGGACGGCACCGAGACCTATGACGTGATCGGCCAGCGCAAGCCGCGCGCCGACCTGACTTTGGTGATCCATCGCAAGAACGGCGAGACGGTCGAAGTGGCGGTCACCTGCCGGCTCGACAGCGACGAGGAAGTGTCGATCTACGAAGCGGGTGGCGTGCTGCAGCGCTTCGCGCAGGACTTCCTCGAGTCGTCGAAGCAGGCGGCGTAAGGCTGCTGAAAGCCAGGGCGAAGACACTGGATCCCGGCCTGCGCCGGGATGACGATGCAGAAGCAGACAGCTTGAAAAACGTCACCCCGGCGCAGGCCGGGGTCCAGTGTCTCTCGTCAAATCACTGACACA
>JAIXTG010000266.1 GCA_027484285.1 Oxalobacteraceae bacterium
GCTGCTGACCACCGGATTGCCGCTGGAGTCGGTGACGAAGCCCGCACCGGCAGGTTCGGCAGCAAATGCCCGGGTGACGCACAGCGCAAGCGCTGCCAGCGTGAGGTTTCGTGGGGCTTGCATGCGTTGACCTCCGGATGCCTGTATCAAATCGTCAGACCGCGGCAGCGGACGAATGGTGCGCCACCTTCAGAAAAATCAAACACTTGCGTGATTGCATCTCCGAAGGGCAATGCCTGGAAGGGCGGGGAAGCACGGGGGGCGTGGTAAAATTTCGCGTTTACAAACCCGCCGCCGGCCGCTCGTCCGGAGGCGGGATCGATTCGATCTTCGCGGTATTTTTATAAGCCTTCCCATGGATCAGTTCGCAAAAGAAACCATCCCGATTTCCCTTGAAGAGGAGATGCGCAAGAGTTACCTCGATTACGCAATGAGCGTGATCGTTGGCCGTGCGCTGCCCGACGTGCGGGACGGACTGAAGCCGGTGCATCGCCGCGTGCTGTACGCGATGCACGAGACGAACAATGTCTGGAACCGGCCGTATGTGAAATGCGCGCGCGTGGTCGGCGAGGTAATGGGTAAGTATCACCCGCACGGCGACCAGGCTATCTACGACACGCTGGTGCGGATGGCGCAGGATTTCTCGCTGCGCTACACGCTGGTCGACGGCCAGGGCAATTTCGGCTCGATCGATGGCGACAATGCGGCAGCAATGCGTTACACCGAGTGCCGCCTCGACAAGATCTCGCAGGAACTGCTGGCCGACATCGACAAGGAAACCGTCGATTTCGTGCCGAACTACGACGGCAAGGAAAAAGAGCCGTCGGTGCTGCCGACCCGCATTCCCAACCTGCTGATCAACGGCTCGTCCGGCATCGCGGTGGGCATGGCCACCAACATCCCGCCGCACAACATCACCGAGGTCATCAACGGCGCGCTGCACCTGCTGAAGACGCCGGAGTGCACGGTGGATGAACTGATCGAGCTGATTCCTGCTCCCGACTTTCCGACCGCCGGCATCATCTACGGCGTATCCGGTGTGCGCGACGGCTACCGGACCGGCCGTGGCCGGGTCGTGATGCGCGCGAAGACGCATTTCGAAGACATCCGCGACAACCGGTCGGCGATCATCGTCGACGAATTGCCGTACCAGGTAAACAAGAAATCGCTGCTAGAGCGGATCGCGGAGCTGGTGCGCGACAAGAAACTCGAGGGCATCTCCGACATTCGCGACGAATCCGACAAGTCCGGGATGCGTGTGGTCATCGAGCTGAAGCGCGGCGAACTGCCCGAGGTGGTGCTCAACAACCTGTACAAGCAGACCCAGCTGCAGGACACCTTCGGCATGAACATGGTCGCGCTGGTCGACGGCCAGCCGAAGCTGCTGAACCTGAAGCAGATGCTGGAATGCTTCCTGTCGCACCGGCGCGAGGTGGTCACCCGCCGCACCGTGTTCGAACTGCGCAAGGCGCGCGAGCGCGGCCATGTCCTCGAAGGCCTCGCCGTGGCGCTGGCCAACATCGATGAATTCATCGCGATCATCAAGGCCGCCCCGACGCCGCCGCTTGCGAAGTCCGAGCTGATGGCCCGTGCGTGGGACTCCTCGCTGGTACGCGAGATGCTGGCCCGTACCGGTGCCGAGAATGCCGGCGGCATCGATGCGTTCCGGCCCGAGCACTTGCCGCGTCACTACGGCATTCAGCCGGACGGGCTGTACAAGCTGTCCGACGAACAGGCGCAGGAAATCCTGCAGATGCGCCTGCAGCGCCTGACCGGCCTCGAGCAGGACAAGATCGTCAACGAGTACAAGGATGTGATGACGCAGATCGCCGATCTGCTCGACATCCTCGCCCGGCCGGAACGCGTGACGGCGATCATCGTCGACGAACTGACCGCGGCGCGCAATGAATACGGCGATGCCAACAAGGATGGTCGCCGCTCGCAGATCGAGCTGAACGTGACCGACCTGGGCACCGAAGACCTGATCACGCCGCAGGACATGGTGGTCACCCTGTCGCACATGGGTTACATGAAGTCGCAGCCGCTGTCGGAATACCGTGCGCAGAAGCGCGGCGGGCGCGGCAAGCAGGCCACCGCGACCAAGGAAGACGACTGGATCGAGCAGCTGTTCATCGCGAATACGCACAACTACATCCTGTGCTTCTCCAACCGCGGCCGCATGTACTGGCTGAAAGTCTGGGAAGTGCCGCAGGGCTCGCGTGCGTCGCGCGGCAAGCCGATCGTCAACATGTTCCCGCTGCAGGACGGCGAGAAGATCACCGTGGTGCTGCCGCTGTCCGGCGAGAACAGCAAGTTCCCGGATGACCGCTATGTCTTCATGTCGACCTCGCTGGGGACGGTGAAGAAGACCGCCCTGTCCGATTTCAGCAACCCCCGCAAGGCCGGCATCATTGCAGTCGATCTCGATGATGGCGATTTCCTGATCGGCGCTGCGCTGACGGACGGGAAGCATGATGTGATGCTGTTCTCCGACGCCGGCAAGGCAGTGCGCTTCGATGAGAATGACGTGCGCCCGATGGGCCGTACCGCACGCGGCGTGCGCGGCATGAACCTCGAGGAAGGTCAGCAGGTCATTGCGCTGCTGGTGGCCGAGAACGAGCAGCAGTCGGTGCTGACCGCGACCGAGAATGGCTTCGGCAAGCGCACCCCGATTACCGAATACACCCGCCATGGCCGTGGCACGAAGGGCATGATCGCGATCCAGACATCGGAGCGCAACGGCCGGGTGGTTGCGGCGACCCTGGTCGAGCCTGCCGACGAGATCATGATGATCACCACCGGCGGCGTGCTGATCCGCACCCGTGTTTCGGAAATTCGCGAGATGGGTCGCGCCACGCAGGGCGTGACGCTGATCGCAGTCGAGGATGGCGCGAAGCTGTCCGGGCTGCAGCGGATCCTTGAGGCGGATGCGGAAGAAGACAACGGCGTGGGCGAGGCTGATAACCCGTAACGGGTGTGCCGCACAATAAACAGAACGACAGGCAATCAGGCAATGAGCGATGACAAGCTGAAGCCGCTGCGCGAGCAGATCGATGCGATCGACGCGCAGCTGCTGGCGCTGCTGAACCAGCGCGCACGCGTAGCGCAGGAAGTTGGCCATGTGAAGGCCGAGACCAATGCGCCGGTATTCCGCCCCGAGCGCGAGGCACAGGTGCTGGCGCGCGTAGCGCACAACAATCCGGGACCGCTGCCCTCGGCCGACCTGCAGGCAATTTTTCGCGAAGTGATGTCGGCCTGCCGTGCGCTCGAAAAGCGGTCGGTGGTCGCTTTCCTCGGCCCGGCAGGCACGTACAGCGAGCAGGCAGTCTGGCAGCAGTTCGGCCAGGCAGTCGACGGACTGCCTTGCGTGTCGATCGATGAAGTGTTCCGGTCAGTAGAGGCGGGCACCGCCGATTTCGGTGTGGTGCCGGTCGAAAACTCGACCGAGGGCACGGTCAACCGCACGCTCGACCTGCTGATGCAGACCACGCTCTCCATCAGCGGCGAAGTGGCGCTGCCGGTTCAGCACAGCCTGATGACCCGGACGGGGAGCATGCAGCAAGTGACCCGCATCTGCGCGCACTCGCAGGCGCTGGCCCAGTGCCAGGCCTGGCTGAACCAGCATTACCCCGACGTCGAGCGGCAGGCAATGGCATCGAATGGCGAGGCGGCGCGCGTGGCCTCGCAGGATCCGACGGTCGCCGCGATCGCCAGCGAAGCGGCCGCCAAGCGCTATGGCCTCGCGATTGCGCACGCACACATCCAGGATGACCCGCACAACCGCACGCGGTTTTTCGTGATCGGCTCGCTCGAACCCGGTGCCTCCGGCCGCGACCAGACGTCGCTGGTGCTGTCCGTGGCGAACAAGGCCGGTGCCGTGTATGAATTGCTGGCGCCGCTGGCGCGGCACGGCGTGTCGATGACCCGCTTCGAGTCGCGTCCCGCGCGCACCGGCCGCTGGGAATACTATTTCTTCGTCGATGTCGAGGGCCATGCGCAGGATGTGAAGGTGGCGCAGGCACTCGGCGAACTGCAGGCGCAGGCGGCCTTCTTCAAGGTGCTTGGCTCTTATCCGCACGCAGCCTGATCCTTCCACGTTTTTTCAAGAAGACAGCCATGACATCCTTTGGTCCCGATTATGTCCGCGCGATCGCGCCCTACCAGGGCGGCAAGCCGATCGCCGAGGTAGCGCGTGAATTCGGCCTCGATGAGGCGACGATTGTGAAGCTGGCATCGAACGAAAACCCGCTCGGCATGCCCGATTCCGCAAAGGCGGCCATGCAGAAGGCGTTCGACGAACTGGCGCGCTATCCGGATTCGAACGGTTTCGACCTGAAGGCGGCGATCACGAAAAAATTCGATGTGCCGGCCGACTGGATCACGCTCGGCAACGGCAGCAATGACATCCTCGAACTGGCCGCGCGTGCGCTGGTCAAGGCCGGCGAATCGGTGGTTTATTCGCAGTACTCGTTTGCCGTCTATCCGCTGGCGACCCAGGCCGTCGGCGCGCGCGCGATCGTCGTGCCGGCGCAGGATTTCGGTCATGACCTCGCTGCGATGGCGGCAGCCATCGAGCCGGATACCAAACTCGTATTCGTTGCCAATCCGAACAACCCGACCGGCACGTTCATCGACGGCGACCGCATTGCCGCCTTCCTGAAGCAAGTGCCGCCGCACGTCGTGGTCGTGCTCGACGAGGCGTACACCGAATACCTGCCGGCAGACCAGCGCTATGACGCGCTGGGCTGGGTGCGCCAGTATCCGAACCTGATCGTGTCGCGCACCTTCTCGAAGGCCTATGGCCTGGCCGGACTGCGCGTCGGTTTCGGCATGGCACAGCCGGCGCTGACCGACCTGCTGAACCGCATCCGGCAACCGTTCAATGTGAACTCGCTGGCGCAGGCCGCTGCCGTGGCGGCGCTCGACGACACTGCCTACCTGCATAAGAGCGCCGAGCTGAATGCCGAAGGCTATCGCCAGCTGACATCGGCATTCGAGCAGATGGGCATTCGCTATGTGCCTTCGTTCGGCAATTTCGTGCTGTTTCGTGCCGGCGAGGACGACGGCGCAGGCGCGCGCGTCAATCTTGCCCTCCTCCGCAAGGGCGTGATCGTGCGCCCAGTCGGCAATTACGGGCTGCCGCAGTGGCTGCGCGTATCGATTGGTTTGCCCGAAGAGAATGCCGCTTTCATCGCCGCACTGCGCGACGTGCTCGGTTGACGCAATGCCGAAATTCAATCGCATTGCCATCTTCGGCGTTGGCCTGATTGGTGGTTCGTTTGCACTGGCACTGAAGCAGGCTGGCGTGGTCGGCGAGGTGGTCGGTGTCGGCCGCAGGCGCGAGACGCTGGAGCGTGCGCAGGCACTCGGCATCATCGATCGCATCGGCAGCGTCGAGTCGGTTGCCGGAGCTGACCTGGTGCTGCTGGCTGCGCCGGTCGCACAGACCGAGAGCCTGCTGCACGGCATCGCGCCGCACCTGCAGCCCGGCACCGTTGTGACCGATGCAGGCAGTACCAAGACCGATGTAGTGCTCGCTGCACGGGCCGCGCTGGGTGACAAGATTGCGCAGTTCGTGCCAGGACACCCGATCGCCGGACGCGAACAGAATGGTCCCGACGCCGCGCTGCCCTCGCTGTATGTCGGCAAGAAAGTGGTCCTGACGGCGCTGCCCGAGAACGCTCCCGGATGTGTTGCCAAAGTGGCGTCCGCGTGGGCGCATTGCGGTGCGGTGATACATCACCTGACGGCTGCCGAGCATGACTCGGTATTCGCGGCAGTCAGCCATCTGCCGCATTTGCTCGCCTATGCGCTGGTGAATGA
>JAIXTG010000428.1 GCA_027484285.1 Oxalobacteraceae bacterium
ACCACCAGCGAACCGGCCGCCCCGAATACCGACGTCATGCCGCTCTTGCCGATATAGAGGCCGATCAGGGTTTTTCCTATCGTGAACAGCAAGGCGGTGAATACGGCGCCGATCCACACATCGCTCCACGCGACTTTCACGCGCGGCATGATTTTGTAGATCATCGCGAACATGACCGTCACCAGCGCGAAACTGATCGCCAGGTTCAATAGCTGCGCCACCAGCAGCCAGTGGCCGAACCATGCGCCCCACCATTTGCCGAGCGCCGACAGCGCGGCCGACAGGATCAGGGACACGATCATCAGGAAACCGATGCCGAGGATCAGTCCGAACGACAACAAGCGCGCGCGCAGCAGCCCCCACAGCCCGCCCTGTTCGCGGCGCGGCGCACGCCAGATGCGGTCCAGCGCATCCTGCAGTTCGGCGAACACGGTGGTGGCGCCGATCACCAGCAGCAGAAAACCGATCAGCGTCGACAGCACGCCCTGCGCCGGCTGGTCGGCGCGCTCGACCAGGCCCTCGATCAGGGACGCCGCGTCCTCGCCGATCAGTCCCTGCAGCTGCCCGGCAACCTCGCCCCGCACGGCGTCCGCGCCGAAGATCAGGCCGGCCACCGAGATCACGATCAGCAGCAGCGGCGCGATGGAAAACATGGTGTAGTAGGCCAGCGCCGCGCCCATGCTCGGCGCATAGTCGTCGATCCATGCGGATACCGAGGCCTTGATCAGCGACCACAGGTCCGCCGGGCGCCATGCCCGGAACTTCATTGCCGGCCCTTTCCGAGCAGCGCGGTACACGGGCTCTCGTCGTCCTCGCCGGGATTGATCAGCGCCAGCAGTCCGGCGATCGGTGCGGCGGCTGCGCCCAGCAGCGCCGCTGCACCCGCTTTCATGGCAACCATGCGCTTGTCGATGCCGACATCGGGATTCTCGAAACTGCCGCGCACGTACAGCGGGGAACGCAGCGACAGCAGGCGCACGCCCTTGCTGTCGGGATGGATGGTGAGGTCATAGCGCTCGCCCTGCAGGTTGATGGCACCGGTCACCCGGATCGTGGCGTCCGGCGAGTCGAGCAGGAAGACGCGCGGCTTGGCGATGCCCTGCTTCACTTCGAGGTCGGCAATCAGGCAATTCACCGGGATCTGGCGGTCGCCGAACATGCGCGCGATGGCGGCGCTCGCAATGTTCAGTCCGGCCGCCTCCAGCACGAACTTGCTGACCGAGCCGCGATTAACCACGGCGCTCATCTCGCCGTCGGCCGTGCCCAGCAGCGCGGCCACCGAATTGCCGCGCACCTTCAGCTGCGCGCGCGCCGCCAGCGTGCCGATGCTGGCCGGTGCGTCTCCGACTTTCGGAAACAGTTTCGCCAGGCTCAGCCCGCGCGCCTGCAGCTGCAGGCTGCCCCTGGCCGGGTCGCTGCGGCCGTCGATGCGGACTTCCCCGGTCAGGCGCCCGCCGGCGATGCCGAAACGCAGCGGATCCAGCGTCAGCACGCCGGCCTGCATCGCAATGCGGGTATCGAGATTCTCGATCGGCAGCGCCTCGCGCCGGATGATGCGCTGCCCGGTGAACCGCACCTGCACATCCATCTTGTCCCAGCGGTCGGTCTTGAACGGCGATACCGGGAGCACCCGCCCCTTTGGCTGCGCAATATCGCCCGGCTGCTTGCGCCCGTCGTCGCCGGAACCGATCAGCCGCCCGAGGTCGACCAGCCGCAGCCGCTTGGATACGACTTCGCCCCGCAGCACCGGGCGCGGCTCCTGCTGGCGGTAGTGCAGCGTGCCGCCGATGTCGCTGTCGCCGACCTTGCCGCTGAAGTTTTCATAGCGCAGGTCGAGCTGCCCCGGCTGCAGCTTGCCGACCACCCGTCCTTCGGTCGAGAACTTCGGCGTGTCCGGCAGCAGCAGGCCGCTGAGCGGGAACAGGTCGGCCATGCTCGCGCCCAGCAGCTTGAGCCGGATATCGAGCGCGCTCGGATCGGCCGGGTCGGTAACGCTGCCTTTAGCCTCGATCCGGGTGTCGCCGATCCGCAGCTCCGCGTCGAGCGGATACCTGACCCCGGCCGTGCGCAGCGCGAGCAGCGAGCCGGCCGTGCCCTGCCCCTCGAGTTTCTCGGCGTTGTAGCGTCCGCCGGCCTGCCAGCGCAGGCTGCCGTCGTTGCGGGTATCGAGCCGGACGGCGAGGTCGGTTTTCTTTTCCTTCTCGACATAGCGCACATTGCCGCTGGCCACCGCCAGCCGTTCGAGGCTGAAGCGCCAGCCGCTGTCCTTCCCGGCGGGCTCCTTTGGCGTGAACTGCCAGTTCCTGCGCTGCTCGCCCTGCTTCTCGAACACCAGCTGCGGCTCGGCCAGCCGCAGCTGCTCGACCACGATCTGGCGACCCAGCAGGCGCGGCAGGTTGAGGCTGAGGTCGACCCGCGGCGCAGTCAGCATCCACGGTCCGCTGTCGGCCCATTCCGGATTGCCCAGCTTGACGTCGTTTGCGCGCAGGTGCGGCCAGGGCACGAAACGCTGCCAGCCCCGGGTTTCCGGCGGAGGGCGCCAGTCGACGCTCAGGTCGCCATCAATCACGAATTCGCGGCCGGTGGCAGCACTGACCTTCTCGGTGAGCCAAGGCTTGGCGCGATTCCAGTCGAAAGTCGCAATAATCACCAGCAGCAGCACGAGCAGCGCTGCCAGTACGGCGACAGAGATCCCGGCGATCCGCCATGCGGCTTTCATGCAGGTTGGATCACCGGAGCAGGCTGTGGGTTCTTGCCGTCAGCTTGATCCCACGAAAAAAACAGCGAAGCCGACCGGGATCGGACTTCGCCACAAAGAGAGAAGACGGGGGCAGGCTTAACTGCTCAGGCTGCCTTGGCCAGCGCCAGCTGCTCGGCCATGCCGGCATCGAGGCCCACCGGCACGCGGTGGGTGCGCCAGTACTCGCTGGCCGCCGCCACGCCGCTGCCCGGCCGGACCTTGATGCCGCAGTCGAGCATGGCCATTTCGGCGCCGGCAATCGCCGACATCAGGTGCACTTCGTTCAGGTCACCCAGATGACCGATGCGGAACAGCTTGCCCGCGACTTTCGACAGCCCGGCGCCGAGCGAGAGGTTGTAGCGGTTGTAGGCGCGCGAGATGACGTCAGCACCGTTCACGCCTTCCGGCACCATCACTGCCGACACCGTGTTCGAATACCACTTCGGCTCCTTCGCGCAGAGCGGCATGCGCCAGCCTTCGAGCACCGCGGCGCGCGCGCCCTCGGCCAGGTAGGCATGGCGGGCGATGATGTTGTCCAGGCCCTCTTCCTCGATCATCGCGAGCGACTCGACCAGTCCGTACAGCAGCGGCAGCGCCGGCGTGTACGGGAAGTAGCCGGTCTTGTTTGCGGCCAGCATGTCCTGCAGGTCGAAATAGGAACGCGCCAGCTTCGCCTGCCTGTGCATGTCCAGCGCCTTCTGGCTCGCGCACAGGATGCCGAGGCCGGCCGGCAGCATCAGGCCCTTCTGCGAGCCCGACACCGCCATGTCGACGCCCCAGTCGTCAAAACGGAAATCGATCGACGCCAGCGACGACACTGCATCCACGAACAGCAGCGCCGGATGCCGTGCGTCATCAAGTGCGCGCCGCACCGCACCGATGTCGGAGGTGACGCCGGTCGCAGTCTCGTTGTGGCAGGCGAGCACGGCCTTGATACGGTGCTGGGTATCCTTCTTCAGGATTTCCGCATACTGCTCGACCGGCACACCGGTGCCCCAGTCGACATCGACGATCTCGAGGTTCAGCCCGTGCTTTTCGCACATCGCGATCCACAGGTGGCTGAACTGGCCGAAACGCGCCGCCAGCACGGTGTCGCCGGGCGACAGGGTGTTGGTGATCGCCGCTTCCCAGCAGCCGGTGCCGGACGACGGAAACACGAAGGGGGTGCCGGACTCGGTGCGGAAAACACGCCGCAGGCCGGGCATGATGGTGCGGGTCAGCAGCGGGAAATCGGGCGAGCGGTGGTCTTCCATCGACACCATCATCGAGCGCATGATCCGGTCAGGCACGTTGGTGGGTCCCGGAACGAAAAGAAAATTGCGTCCTGCCATGTTTGTCTCCTCACATCGTTATCGTCGGTGGGTTCACGAACGGTCTGTGCCGCCCTGATGTGAAATTCTGCTGCTGCGGGCCCGGGCTTCAGGCCATTGCCGCCTCGCCATATACCGGGAACGGCGCAACCAGTTCGGTGACCTTGGCGCGCACCTCGGCAATGCGTGCCGGATCGTTCGGCGCGTCGAGTACATCGGCGATCAGGTGGGCGGTGATGCGTGCCTGCTCTTCGCGGAAGCCGCGCGTGGTCATCGCCGGCGAACCGAGCCGGATGCCGGAGGTCACCATCGCTTTTTCCGGATCGTTCGGAATGCCGTTCTTGTTGCAGGTGATGTGCGCCTGTCCGAGCACGGCCTCGGCCACCTTGCCGGTGATGCCCTTGGCGCGCAGGTCGACCAGCATCACATGCGATTCGGTGCGGCCGGACACGATGCGCAGGCCGCGCTCGACCAGCGTATCGGCCAGCACGGCGGCGTTCTTCACCACCTGCTGCTGGTATTCCCGGAACGCCGGCTGCAGCGCCTCGTGGAATGCAGTCGCCTTGCCGGCGATCACATGCATCAGCGGGCCGCCCTGCAGCCCGGGGAAGATCGCGCTGTTGACCTTCTTCGCGATCTCTTCGTCGTTCATCAGGATGATGCCGCCGCGCGGTCCGCGCAGGCTCTTGTGGGTGGTGGACGTCACCACATGCGCATGCGGCACCGGGTTCGGATACACGCCGCCGGCAATCAGGCCCGAGTAGTGCGCCATGTCGACCAGCAGGATGGCGCCGATGGCGTCGGCCACCTGCCGGAAGCGCGCCCAGTCGATCTTCAGCGCATAGGCCGAGGCACC
>JAIXTG010000098.1 GCA_027484285.1 Oxalobacteraceae bacterium
CCATGCTGCGCGAATACCCGTGCCCGGCTTGCATTGGCCGAAACAATCCATGTGGCTGTCATGATGTCTCCGGTAAAAGCCCGATGGAGATTCGATGAGGTGATGCAGTGAATGTTCCGTCGTGGGCCGCGGTTTGTTTCAGTGTGCGCGGCCCAGCCGCAAGGCATTGGCCACGACCGATACCGAGCTCAGGCTCATCGCCAGCGCAGCAACGATGGGCGACAGCAACTGCCCGGTGAACGGGTACAGCAGGCCGGCAGCCAGCGGTATGCCGACCGCGTTGTACAAGAAGGCAAACGCAAGGTTCTGATGCATGTTGCGCACCGTAAGCGTCGACAGGCGGCGGGCAGCGGCGATGGCGCGCAGGTCGCCCTTGACCAGCGTGACATGTGCGCTGTTGATTGCGACGTCGGTGCCGGTGCCCATCGCCATGCCGACATCGGCTTTCGCCAGTGCCGGAGCGTCATTGATGCCGTCGCCGGCCATTGCGACGCGCCGGCCGTGTCGCTGCAGGTCTTCCACCAGCTGCAGCTTGTCGGCCGGCTTCACTTCGCCCAGCACGCGATCAATGCCAAGCCGGCGTGCGACGGCGTTTGCAGTCGTGAGGCCGTCGCCGGTGGCCATCACCACCGTCATGCCAGTCTCGCGCAGCGCAGCCAGCGCCTCCGGCGTCGTCGGCTTGACAGGATCGGAGACGACCAGCAGGCCGGCAGGAATCCCGTCGACGGCGAGGAACATCACGCTGCCGCCGTCGCGCCGCAAGGCTTCGGCTTTTTCCTGCAGCGGCTGCACGCCGACGCCTTCCATCGACATCAGCGCCGTGTTGCCGAGTGCGATGCGGTGTCCCTCCACGCGGCCACGCACGCCGATGCCGGTCGATGATTCGAACCCGTCGGGTTTCGCCAGCGCCATGCCGCGCGCGCGGGCAGCCGATACGATGGCCTGCGCCAGCGGATGCTCGCTGCCCTGATCTAGGCTGGCAGCCAGGCGCAGCACTTCGGCCTCGGTGTAGCCGGCTGCAGGCACTGCCTGCTCGAAGGCAGGCCGTCCCTCGGTCAGGGTGCCGGTTTTGTCGACAATCAGCGTATCCACCTTGCGCAGGCCCTCGATCGCGGCCGCATCGCGGAACAGGATGCCCTGCGTCGCCGCGCGCCCGGTCGCGGCCATGATCGACATCGGCGTGGCCAGTCCAAGTGCGCACGGGCACGCAATGATCAGTACGGCGACCGCATTTACGAAACCGTACACCCAGCTTGGTTCGGGGCCGAACAGTCCCCAGCCGAAGAAAGTGGCGAAGGCGATCGTGATGACGATCATTACGAACCAGCCCGCCACCACGTCGGCCAGCCGCTGCATCGGCGCACGCGAGCGCTGTGCCTGCGCAACCATCTGCACGATCTGGGCCAGCATGGTCTGCGCGCCGACTTTTTCCGAGCGCATCACCAGGCTGCCGCTGGTGTTGATGGTGGCGCCGATCAGCTGGTCACCCGCCCGCTTCATCACTGGCAGCGGCTCGCCGGTCAGCATCGATTCATCGAGCGCACTTTCGCCTTCGGTCACCCGGCCATCGACCGGCACCTTTTCGCCGGGACGCACGCGCAGCAGGTCGCCGATATGCACATGGGTGATCGGCACGTCTTCTTCGCTGCCGTCTTCCCGAATGCGGCGCGCGGTCTTCGGCGCCAGTCCGAGCAGGGCTTTGATGGCCGCCGAGGTTTGCGAGCGCGCGCGCAGCTCGAGGATCTGCCCGAGCAGCGTCAGTGACACGATCACCGCTGCGGCTTCGTAATACACGCCGACCTTTCCGTCGCGCACGAACGCTGTCGGGAACACATTCGGCGCGATCGTCGCGACGACGCTGAAGGAGAAGGCGGCGAATACGCCGAGCCCGATCAGCGTCCACATATTCGGGCTGCGATGGCGAACCGAGGCGATGCCGCGCCGGAAGAATGGCAGGCCTGCCCACAGCACGACCGGCGCGCTGAGCGCCAGTTCGATCCAGCTTTGATACGGCAGGCCGCCATGGAACAGCGCATGCGCCCCCATCGCCAGCACGGTGACTGCCAGGGTCAGCGGCAGGGTCCACCAGAAGCGGCGACGGAAATCGACCAGCTCCGGGTTGTCGCCTTCCTCCAGCGACGGCAGCACCGGCTCCAGCGCCATGCCGCAGATCGGGCAGGCGCCGGGTGTCGGCTGCCGGATCTGCGGGTGCATCGGGCAGGTGTAAACCGTGTCTCCCGGGGTCCCAGCGACGGCGGCCGCATTGCGCTGATCTGCACGGGCAGGATCACGGTGGGCAGCGTGGTCGTGGGGCATGGCTGGGCACGAGGGAATGCCGGTTGGCACCGGCGCCGGATCGCCGGCAGGTCGTCTGCGGACAACCGTACAGCGCTGCGCGCGCCGGGGCAATGGTGGCCGGGCCGAACCCTAACGTATATCAGTCGGAAGAGACATTCAGGTGACAGCGGCGCGGGGAGCACCATGCCATTACCTGCGAGGGATGAACCACCGCGCGTCGTGTCCGAGGCGGTCTGGCGAGGCGAGGTTCGCCTGGCGGCACCGGGCCGATATGCAGCCGACCATCCTGTCGATCGGCTGCTGCCCGATTGGCCCGCAGGTTGAAGACGCTTTTTTAAAAGATTTCGAATCCTGTATGGATTGCAAAAAGCACGTCAAACAACGGTGATAATGCCATCAACAGCATTCCAGCCTTGCAGGCCGCCATAATCGCCGCCAATGATTACGCCGCTCGCCACTCCCCAATTGCTGCCATTGTTGGTCGGCAAGGTTTCATAGACCAGGAAATGCGTGCTCCTGCCACCATCCCAGATCAGGAACATGTCGAAACTGTCTGTCCAGGGCAGATAATCAAAATTCTGCTGAACGCCGGTGATGATGTTCCAGTCACCTTTCCAGATCGCGCTGAAGTCGATTCTGTCGCCAGCGGAAAGATCGGTGATCACGTCAAAAACTTCACCGCCCGCATCCGTGGCCGAAAACCTGAACGTGTCATTTTCTGCGCCACCGGTCAGGACATCGGCCCCGGCGCCGCCGATGATTACGTCGCTGCCTGCGCCCCCGATCACGTTGTCGTTACCCGCGCCGCCATTCAGCGAATCGTTGTGCGCGCCGCCATTGAGTGCATCGTTGCCGATGCCGCCCATCAAGGTGTCGTTGCCGGTGTCTCCGAAGAGCAGATCATTCCCGCCACCTCCGCTCAGGACATCATTTCCCGCCTGGCCACGGATGCAGTCATTCGCCCCACCGCCGGCAATTTTATTGCTGAAATTGTTTCCGTAAATTTCATACCTTACTGCCCAGGACTCTCCGCCACTCAATGAATAGGGAATATTCCGGACGGTTGTCTCTTCAGTGTCGGTAACTGTCGCCTGATTATGCCTCAACCCCAATCCCACTATCCCGTTTGCGCCCGGCTTGCTGATCGAATACATTTTCACCTCAAATTTTATATTTAAATTATTCAAACGATTCCAGCAAATTCAATCCGGGGGAGCATAATGTTTTTAATGGCTTCCAAATGCCCGGGAGTTGCTTATAAAAACCGTATTGAATTTTATGGGTGCCATTATTTTTGAAAATAAGTTGCCCGAGTATAAAACATTTCCTGCGGAAAATAATATTTCACGGGACGGCAGTAATTGAACAAGTTGCTGTCGAACTTTTCAATTTGAAAGGGCCGGTGAACGGCGCGATTAGTGACTGCCGGGATTCCGGATATTTCGGCAGGGGTTGACCTCCGGATCGTGGCGGCACAATCGCTTGCAAACCCTGATCGCGCCGCCTTGAGTTCACATGCTGCCCCGGTGAAGGCGAGAAAGCATGGCCTTTGCCGGTCTGTCCGTACGGCATGGCCGGGCTTTAATGAAGCAAAAAAGCCTGCATGTTTGCACGCTTTGCAGGACGGGGCGGCGTCTTGCGGAACGCTTTGAAAGCCGCTTTATTTCCCGATGCAGAACCGGCTGAAGATGACTCCCAGCAGGTCATCCGACGTGAATGCGCCGGTGATGCTGTTGAGCTGTTCCTGCGCAAGCCGCAGTTCTTCTGCAAACAGGTCGAGCGCGGCGTCACGCTGCTCTGCCAGCTGTGCCGCCACGTCGAGGTGGGTACTTGCCGTTTTCAGCGCGATCAGGTGGCGCTCGCGCGCGAGATAGATCGATTCTCCGGTCTGCTGCCAGCCCGCGATGCGCAGCAGCTCCTGCCGCAGCAAATCCATCCCGATGCGCTCGGATGCCGACAGGTAGAGGTGAGTGGCATCGGGCTGAGTATCAATCAGCGGCTTGTGTCCCGACAGGTCGATCTTGTTCCAGATGCGCAGCAGCGGCACTTTCGCCGGCAGTCGCGCGACAATCTCCTCGTCGGCGCGCGTCGGACCGCGGCTGGCATCAAGCAGGTGCAGCACGACGTCGGCCTCTTCCACTGCCGCCCAGGTGCG
>JAIXTG010000057.1 GCA_027484285.1 Oxalobacteraceae bacterium
CCATGCAGCATGCGCGTCTGCGCGAAGCTGATGTACAGGCGCTTCCTTGCACGCGTGATCGCCACATACATCAGCCGGCGTTCTTCCTCGACGCCGTCGTCGGCTTCTTCGCTGTTCTCGTGCGGGAACAGGCCTTCCTCGAGGCCGGTGATGAAGACCGCGTCGAACTCCAGGCCTTTTGCGGAATGCACCGTCATCAGCTGGATAGCATCCTGCCCGGCCTGGGCCTGGTTGTCGCCCGCCTCGAGCGAGGCATGCGAAAGAAAGGCCGACAGCGGCGACATTACGGCCGGCAGCGGCGCGTCCGCGTCGAGCACTTCGATGCCATCGCCGTCGACCACCAGCGCGCCGGCCGCAGGCTGCGCCTGCGGGCCGAGCAGCGCCGGCGAATCGAGGCCGAAGCCTTCTTCCGACACGAATACCGTGGCGGCCGCCACTAGCTGCTCGAGGTTCTCTATCCTGTCCGCGCCTTCTTTTTCGGCCTGGTAGTGCTGGATGAGTCCGCTTTTCTCGATCATCACCTGCACCATCTCCGGCAGCGGCAGTTGCTGGGTCTCGAAGCGCAGGCCCTCGATCAGCCTGACGAAGGCCCCAAGCGAACTGCCCGCCTTGCCCGCCACATGCGGCACGGCCGCGTACAGTGACAGGCCGACCTGGCGCGCCGCATCCTGCAATTGCTCGATCGAGCGTGCGCCAATGCCGCGCGTCGGAAAATTCACCACGCGCAGGAAGGCGGAATCATTGTGCGGATTATCGATCAGCTGCAGGTAGGCAATCGCGCTCTTGATCTCCGCGCGCTCGAAGAAGCGCAGGCCGCCGTACACGCGGTAGGGCAGGCCGGCAGTGAACAGCGCATGCTCGATCACGCGCGATTGTGCATTCGAGCGGTACAGGATCGCGATCTCGCTGCGCAGCCAGCCTTCCGCGATCAGGCTTTTCGCCTGCTCGATCAGCCACTGCGCTTCCTGCAGGTCGCTGGATGCTTCGAAGATGCGGATCGGCTCGCCATGGCCGGCGTCGGTGCGCAGGTTCTTGCCGAGCCGGCGGGTGTTGTGCGCGATCAGTGAATTGGCCGCGTCGAGGATATGGCCGAAGGAACGGTAGTTCTGCTCGAGCTTGATCAGGTTCTGCACCTGGAATTCACGCTCGAAGGCCGCCATGTTGCCGACGTTCGCGCCGCGGAAAGCGTAAATGCTCTGGTCGTCGTCGCCGACTGCAAACACGGCACCCTGCGGCCCGGCCAGCAGCTTCAGCCAGCGGTACTGGAGGTCGTTGGTGTCCTGGAATTCATCGACCAGGATGTGCCGGAACCGCGCCTGGTAGTGCTCGCGCAGCGGCTGGTTGCGCGACAGCAGTTCATAACTGCGCAAGAGCAGCTCGGCGAAATCAACCACGCCTTCACGCTGGCATTGCTCGTCATAGGCGCCGTACAGCTCGACGAATCTGCGCGTGAAATCGTCGGTCGCCTCGACCGCCTCGGCGCGCAGTCCCTGATCCTTCGCGCTGTTGATGAAATACATCAGCTGCTTCGGCGGGTATTTCTCGTCATCGACATTCAGCCGCTTCAGCAGGCGCTTGATGGCCGACAGCTGGTCAGCGGTGTCGAGGATCTGGAAAGTCTGCGGCAATGCTGCATCGCGGTGATGCGCACGCAGCAGCCGGTTGCACAGCCCGTGGAAGGTGCCGATCCACATGCCGCGCGTGTTGATCGGCAGCATCGTCGACAGTCGGGCCAGCATCTCTTTGGCTGCCTTGTTGGTGAAGGTTACCGCCAGTATGCCGGCCGGGGATACCTGACCGGTCTGGATCAGCCACGCGATGCGGGTCGTCAGCACCCGGGTCTTGCCGGAGCCGGCGCCGGCCAGGATCAGCGCCGCCTGCGGCGGCAGGGTCACGGCGGCGAGCTGTTCGGGATTGAGATTCGAGAGGAGGTTCTGCATCGCGGGATTATAGCGGGGCGATGCCGGGTGCCGGCGACCGCCCCAGTGGCGTGCAGGCACTGACAAGCACACCACAGCGCGGTCGACAGAAAGACTTTCCGTTCTTTTAACGAACAACCGATCCATTTCTGTCACTCAGGATTGAATATCGACCGAGGAGACGACATGCTGATCGAACAAAAACTGGATAGCCGCCCCTCCAATCTTCGCCGCCTGAGCTATGCCTATGGCAGCGCGCACCATATCCACCTGTACGGCCCGCCGGGACCGGTCATGCAGCACGGCGGGCGCACTTACGACGTCTGGTGTCTGAATGACTATCTTGGCCTGATGAACCTGCCATCGGCGCGTGAAGCGGAGGGACGGACTGCCCTCGAGCTCGGCGCCAGCTACCCGCATGCGGCGCGCATTACCTTCGGCAATTCGCCAGAGCATGAAGCGATGGACAGAACGCTCGCCGCCTTTACCGGCAAGGAAGAGGCGATGCTGCTGACGCTGGGTTACATGGGCATGGTATCCGTCATCGATACCCTGCTCGACCGGCATGACATCCTCGTCTACGACCAGGGCATCCATGCATGCGGCATTGATGGCGTGCGCCTGCATCGAGGTGAGCGCTTTTCATTCCGGCATAACGATGTCGCCCATCTGGAAGCGATGCTGAAAGCCGCCAGCGAGAAGCTGGACCCGAAGCGCGGCAGCATCCTCGTGCTGGTCGATGGCGTTTACAGCATGCTGGGGGAACAGGCGCCACTGGCACGGATCGTTGCGCTGAAATCCCGATACAAGTTCAGCCTGCTGGTGGACGACAGCCACGGGTTCGGCGTACTCGGCCGGAACGGGCGCGGAACGGCCGAGGCCCAGGGCTGCGAAGAAGGCGTGGACACCCTGTTTTCCTCGTTCACCAAGGCGCTGGGGTCGCTGGGCGGCTTCGTCGCGGCAAGGCACAGCGTGATCCAGCACCTGCGTTACAACCTGCGCTCGCACATTTTCAGCCGCAGCATGCCGCTGGCCGTGCTGCGCGGGCTGGCGGAGCGCTTCCGCGTGATGCGGACCGAGCCGCAACGACGCGAGACGCTCTGGCACAACGCGCAACAACTGCAGCAGGGACTGGCTGCAGCAGGCCTGGATATCGGGACCCCGGGCGGGGCACCCACCCCGGTACACCTGCAAGGGGACGAGATCGCTGCCATCAGGCTCGTGGAAATGCTGCGGGAGGAATTCCGGCTGTTTGCTTATGCAGTCGCATACCCGGTCATCCAGAAAGGCAAGGTGCTGGTAAGGCTGGTGCCGACGGCCGCGCATACCCGGCAACAGATCGACCGATGTATTGCCGCCATGTCGGCATTGCCGGCGATGATGCCAGCGTGTTTTGGCGGCATCGCTGCGGCACCATCAATGCCGCAGCGACCAGATAAGGGGTCGGAAGGAAGGGGCGCTGGTCAATCCCGAAGCTTGCCGGCAACCGACAACGCAGAGATGAGTAGCGCGGGAATACAGCGCATGTGCCGCCCGCAGGGCCATGCAAGACCGGGCCCAACTCGATCCGCATAAAGCGGCCGGACATCCATGCGGGTGACGCCCGGCACGGCGTTACCTGCGCCTTCGAAACAACGGCCGCTCTCGCGCATTTGACTGCGCGAATACACTAGATTTTTTGCTCCGGCGTCGCTCCAGCACCGGCGGATGACGAATCCAACATACCCGCATTTGTTGGCGCCAACTCATCTGGAATACCGTCGTCTTGCAAAGCCAAAGGAACAGGAGAGGCTGAAAGAACATAAATGTGCGTGTCCTTCGCTACCGTTTGCAGCTCGGCTTCCGCAGTCGGACTCGAATAAGCGGGGTTGTCGAACCAGTCATCCGAGGGCGAATGAGCCAGCAGCGCCATCACCTCTCTCTTCAAGTCATGCGTCGGGCTTATACCCATGGAGATCCGCCTGATCGGCGTTTGAAACAGTTTGCCGAGGCTCATTGGCGAGCGGGAGAGGCGGGATATGCTTTTCCCCTTCGAGGCTTTGCCATGCGTCGCTTCACGATCCGCATTGAAGAGACGGCCGGTCGCTATATCGCTCGTTTTCTCCTTGACATTGCCCGGACTGGGAGAGGGCGCTTTGAAAGAAGTTTCAACCTCCCTGAGCGAAACGGTCATCGGGGACGGCGCAGGTGTCGGATGCGACAGATATTTTGAATTTTGCACCGGCGATGCAACCAGGACATCCGACTCCTCGGAAGAATCAGGGGACGTACTGACAGGTTTTGCATGACCTGTAGCCGATGCGATCGCAGGCGAACGGGCGTCCGGCGAAGCAATGCTTCTGGCATGAATAGCTCGATCCACAGGCCGGCCTCCACCAATTGCGCTGACTTGGGAAGTCCGTGTACGTGCAGCATTGATCACAAGCTCTGCAACCTTATCGAGAAGCAGGCTCCACGGACGATCACATAACAAGACCGGTCGACTCTTTCCGCCTTTGGTACTGGCATTGCGCAGGTATGTCCACCGATCGGCGAATGTCTTCAGATTTTCGTCTCTTGCGCTAATGAGCGTGATGCGCTTCAGTGGCGCTCCCCGGGTGGTCTGCACCTTGATGAACAGCCTGACCAGTGCCGCAACCGCTCTCCTTGCGACCTCCAGGCCTTTGTCCTGATCCCTCCTCAGGGCATTGCGCAACAACTCTCGCGTCGGCCGCCCCTCCTGGAGAAACTGCGTGATTCTCTTCGTCTGGATGTGACGCAGATCCTCGGAAGTAGGCGCGAACAGCGCTCGCTGCCTGGCTGTCCTGTCATCCTTTATTTGCTTCTTTTCGCCACGAGTTGCCAGCACCGTCATTGCCTGAATGACGTCCTTCACCTTGAGATCCCGGTTGATGGCACCTGACTGCATCTGATTCCTGAACTTGACAATCGCGGCACTCTCGACCGATGTGAGATTCAGCTCGGCGAGTCCCGCATCGCATACCTGGCAAAGAATGCTCATCAACTCCCGTCGCTGCTGGCAAATGTTGTAAGCCTTGATCTTCCCGGCGATACAGCTTTGCTTCGAGACAAAAGCCAGATAGGGCTCGGCACGCCAGGTATATCCGGCACGCACGCGCTGGTCTTGATCGCAATGCCTGATCGCTTCGTAAATGATCCGGGCATTGCGCTCACTGCCGGAAGGACTGAGCATGACAATCGGATTTCCGTTGTTATAGAGGGGGTTACTGATGGGGACGAGCGACGGGCGGGATGCAGGCAACATGGGGCAATCCTCAATAGACAGATGGGTTTAGATAAGCTGGGACATCACGGCATTTGCCGGCTCGGCGTCGAATGAAGTGTCTTCATTTACCGCGGCACTGTCCGCCATGAAAGATGAAATCATCACCGCGCACTTCAGGAATTCATCCAGCTCGCTGCACAATGACTCGAGCGACAGGTCAGTCTCGTCCAGTTCGCCGAGTACCAGTACCTGCTCATCGGTGAAATTGAGCGCAAAGCGAAGATTGAGCCGATCCGGCGGCAGGGCATTGGCGACCAGCAGGCGTGCATACACCGGCTCGCGCAGGTCTTCCGGGACTTCCCCGACAGAGCAGTTGAAGAGGACGCGTGGCGGCTGATCCTGCCACCCGACTTCCACCGAGATATCGCCTTCGAAAGTCAGCTCCCAGCAGTCGCTCTCCATTTGAAAGACTGTCAGGATCTCCGGCATGGCCGGCCCCAGCTGGTGCATCAAATACTGCAGGTCGGACAGTGGCAAGGCGGGCCTCCGTGGCATGGATTAATGACCACCTGCAAAGCGACGATGACCTACTCGCATTGCAGGAATACAAAGCGAGTGCTGAGTAGCGGGGCCTACAACTGAGTTCCGGCGTTCATGCCGAAAGCAAGGGGAAATCCGCTTATTGATCCGTCAGAAAATTTGACGGCGAGAGGAGGAATAAGGAGTGATCATCGATGATCACTCCAAAAGGCCGTTTATCGAAACAATGCAGCGAACTCCGCTGCAGCAGCACGCGGATCCTCATGCGCATACACGCTGCTGATCGCAGCCACCATGTGTGAACCGAGGGCGACCAGGGGTGCGCTGTTCTCTGCGGTCATGCCGCCGATCACACATACAGGCACCGGCAGCTCGCTGATCGCCTGCGTGATAATCGCGGGCGGGGTTGTCACTTCATACTTCTTCACGCGCGACGGATAGAAACCGCCGAACGCGACATAACTTGCACCTGCAGCGACTGCATCGCGTGCACGCTGCAGATCGCCATAGCAGGAAGCGCCGACGATTTTGTCTTTGCCCATGTGCGCCCGCACTTCGGCGACGGCGGCATCCGTACCGCCGACATGGATGCCATCGGCATCGAGCGCCTCACACAGCGCGACATGATCATTGACGATGAAGGGCACGCCGAGCCGGCGGCACAGCGTGAGTAGCGCGCCAGCCTGCTCGTTGCGCAACGCGTCCGGGGCAGTCTTGTGCCGGTACTGCAGCAGCGTTGCGCCGCCGGCGATGGCCTGCTCGCTGGCGGCGAGCAGTTTGTCGGTGTCATC
>JAIXTG010000169.1 GCA_027484285.1 Oxalobacteraceae bacterium
GCTCGAGCCAGCGGCTGGTGCTGCCGCGGGCGCTTTCGAGATCGGCCAGGCCCCAGATCGAGTTCGACGACACTTTCAGGAAGGAGTTGTCGCCGGAGGTACCGGTGGTGAACTTGAAGTATTTATTGTTGGTGCCCGGCTGGGTCGCGATTTCCACCTTCACGCCGTTCACCGTGCGGCCGAAGTTGTCGGCCAGCGAGTTGATCCGGTCTTCCAGGTCCTGGCGGAATTCTTCGGCGGTGTAGTCCGAACGCTCCGGCATGGTGATCAGGCCGGTCACGTTATCCACGGTCACCACGAACTGGTTGTTCGAGCCGTCGACCCGGAACTTGTTGTCGAGGTTGATACCGATCGCATTGCCGGACAGGGTGGCCGGTGTCGACGTGATGCCGCGCTGCGGTGTAGCCGACGTCGAGGTTTCGACGCCTTCCGCACCGGTCTGCAGGCCGAACAGCGCATTCGCCATTGCCGACGCCTTGGTGATCTTCAGGCTGGAGGTATCGCCGGTGGTACCCGAGCTGATGGTAAAGCGGTTATTCACTTCGTCGAACTTCACTTCAATGCCGAAGCGCTGCTCGTCCGGGTTCACGATGAAGCCGCCATTCGGCAGCACCGCCGCGCCCCAGGTGCCGGTGTTGGGATCCACGGTGGTCGGCGTGCTGGTCAGGCCGAACAGCTCGTTGCGGGCGAGGCTGTAAGAGCGAATTGCCACCGGCGTGCCGTCACCGGACTTGAAGGTGAAGCTCTGGCGCACCGGATCGTAGCCGACCGTGATCGGCGCACTCAGTTCCGGCGCCTGCTTGTCGAGCTCGGCCTGGATTGCCGAGATCGCCTCTTCCTGCGTGACCTTGCTCAGGTCATCGATGCCGTAGCGGCCGCTGTTGAGGGAAATCTCCAGTTTCTTGAGATTTGCGCCTTCGCCTACCTCCAGCTGGAACAGATCCGCTTTTTCCGGATTCGCGGTCGTTGTGAAATCAGTGAAATTGAAATAGCGCTGGTCGCCAAAAGTCTTGTTGACTGCATTCGTGATCTCGCGCGCTATCTCGACGCCGGTAAAACGCTTGCTGCCGGCCAGTTCACTCAGGTAGCTGAGGTCGACGCTCAGCGGGCTGCCACCGTCCACGTCGAGGTCGAACACGATGCCCTCTCGCTGCGCCGGCAGGCCGGCAGTATTGACCGTCAAAAGGGTATCGGTCGGTATTGCGACCGTCTGCCCTGCAACAGTCGCCAATGACAACGTTTGGCTACCATCGCTGGCGGTGGCTACGGTCGCATTGTATTTTTGCGGTGCTGCTGCATTGATTACCCCTGCCAAGTCGCTCAGGCTGGCAGACACGCCGCTGGCAGGGTAAGTATCGTTACCAATTTTCAGTGAGAAGTCACCGCTGCCGATGACGGGCTTGAAAGTTGCCGTCGTCAGTTTCTGGCTGTCCGGACGTACAAAAAATCCCTCATCGACCTCCGTAGTCAGTGTGATCTCCGGCACCTCGATTTCCCCGTCGCGCGGTACGACCACCATATCACCGGCGGCATTGATGGTCGCCTCATAGATGAGAGTGGTGGAGTCATTGATCGCAGTCACCAGGTCGGGCAGGGTTGCACCGGTAATCGTTGTCGGATTCAGCACCGTAAGCTTGGTCTCGACCGGCAAATCGGTGTTCGGGGCTTTGGGAGAAATGGTCAAAGTGCCGTTCGTGTTTGCGGCGACATACTTGTTGGTGACGTTATCGCCGTTGACCGCGGCTACCAAGGCCGTCAGGGCAGCACCGCTGCCCGCTCCGCTCGCTTCGTAGAAATCATTCCCCACCTTGATCCTAAAAGTCGCGGCCGTCGTCGTGACATCGGGCGTGAACGACCAACGAGTGACTGCACCCGAATCCGGATTGGTAGTCGCTGTCCCGGGAATCCGGTCACGCATAGTTAACCGGAAGTCCTTGCCGCCGGCGATCGGCGTGAACACCATGCCGTCGTCCGGATTGCTGGCGATCAGGGCGTCTACCTTCTCCGGGAAATCAATGCCGTTCTTCCACTCGGTGATCAGCGAGGTGGTCAGGGTGCCGGCATTCACGGTGGCCGGTGTCGACTGCACCGGGTTCTTCAGGTCGTCGAGGTTGAACAGCTTGGTCACGCCACGCGCGATGTCCTGCGGCGGAATGTCGGATTCCGCACGGATCTCGCCGTACTTGTTCACGTACTGCTTCTCGCCGCTCTTGTCGGTCGACTGGATCAGCAGTTCCTGCAGCTTGGTGTCGCCGATGTAGACATAGGTCTGCCACTTGTTGCTCGGGTCTTCCGGCGTCGCGACCTGGGTCTTGCGGTAGTAGACGGTGGCGAGATAGCCGTTGCCGCCGGCGTCGTACACCGTCAGCGCTGTCGTCTTGTTGTAGGTGGTTTCGTCATTGCGGTCGAACGGCGCGGTCGGGATCTCGGCATCGGCCGGCAGGTTCAGGCCGAGCTGCACCGCCGAGGTGGCCACGGCATCGCCGGTGGTCTTGCGCGGAATCAGCAGCTTGGACAGGTTGTCGAGGTCGGCCTTGCCGGACGAGTCGACCGCCGCAGCGATCAGCGCCTGGCCGGCGGA
>JAIXTG010000234.1 GCA_027484285.1 Oxalobacteraceae bacterium
CGGGGGCAACGGACAGCGTGCAGGTGGATGCCGCCTATGTCGACACGCGCCTGGGCGAGCTGGCCGTCAACGAAGACCTGTCGCGCTACGTGCTTTGAAGGCACGTCCCGCGGCAACGCAGAAGGCAAACCGACCATGGCGAACAAGGCACTCGCCAAGCGCCAGAAACTGGCCCACCGCGTCGAGCCGTCACAAAGGGCACTGAAGCCGCGCAATCCGGTCGCCGTGCCCGCCCGCCAACGGGCAGCCGGGCCGCACGAAAAAACGAAAACGGGCAGCCGGCAGGCAAAAAAGCGCGAGCTGGTCCGTTTGCTGCTGCAGAAAAACGGCGAGCACTGATCAGCGCTGCTGGAACACGGGCTGGGACGGCCGGGTCTGTGCCTGCCCGCCGGCACCGGCGGCGGTCGAACCCGGATTGCCGGCACCGCTGGCCGTCGGCTGCGGCGGCTGCTGGATCGGTTGCGGCTGCTGCACCTGCGCCGGCTGCGGAAGCTGGGGCGGCGGGCCGGGCTGCAATGGTTGCTGGGGCTGCTGGATCTGTTGAATCTGTTGCGGCTGCTGGGAGTCAAGCTGCAGCCCGCCACTGCCTCCCTCCTGGGCGACAAAGGCGGGCAAGGCCAGTTCGCGCGCGGCGCCGCGATCCGACAGCACCACAGTGCGCGCATTCACTTCCTTGACCGTGAGGCCGGGCAGCACCTCGGCATCGACTCCCAGCGCGCGCGTCGGCTTTCCCTCGGCGGCAATGATGGCGACGCTGCGGCCGCCGCGGCCCGCATGAATGATGCCGCGCAGCTGCACGTTCGCCATGCCCGCTTGCGGCTGCCCGCCGAACAGGTTGGCAGCGGCAGCCACGGGCGGCAGCGGGCGTTCCGCCCGCGGCGGCGCCGCCACTGGCCTCGGCTCGGGCGCAAGCCACAGCAGCAGCCAGTACGCAACCGAGGCGCACAGCGCAAGGAAGAGCAGGAAACTTGCTATCGCAGGCGCGCGCTGTGTCATCTCACCTCACCAGCTGGTTGATCTCGATGATCGGCATCAGCACCGCCAGCACAATCAGCAGCACCACCACGCCCATGGCCAGGATCAGCACCGGCTCGAGCAGGCCGGCGATGGTCAGCGCACGCCGCTCGAGGTCCTGCTCCTGCAACTGCGCCGCGCGGTTGAGCATCGCCGGCAGTTCGCCAGTCACTTCGCCGGCGCGGATCATGTGGATCAGCATCGGCGGGAAATGCTTGTGTGCCGACAAGGCGCGAGCCAGTCCGACGCCTTCGCGCACCGATGCCGTCGCATCCTCCACCTGCTGGCGCATGGCGACGTTCGACAGGGTATCGCGGCTGGTCTGCAGCGCGCGCAGGATGGGCACGCCGGAACTGATCGTGATAGCCAGTGTGCTGGCGAAGCGCGAGGTGTTCAGGCTGCGCTCGAACTTGCCGACCAGCGGCGCAGTCAACAGCCAGCTGTGCCAGCGCAATTTGACATCCGGATTGCGCAGGCTGCGTCGCCACAGCCAGAAACCGCCTGCTGCCAGCAAGGCCACCAGCCAGCCCCATGTGCGCACGAAGTTCGACAGCGCAAGCATCGCGATAGTCAGGAAAGGCAATTGCTGCTTGGTATTGGCAAACACGGACACGATCTGCGGCACCACATACGCCAGCAGGAAAATCACGATGGCGAATGCGACGATGGTCACGATGGCCGGATAAGTGAACGCCAGCCGTACCTTCTGTACCAGCGCATTGCGCCGCTCGACGAAGTCGGCCAGCCGCGACAGCACCCCCGCCAGCTGGCCGATCTGCTCGCCGGAAGCCACCAGCGCGCGGTAGATGTCGGCGAAATCGCGCGGATGCTGCGCCAGCGCATCCGACAGCGAGGAACCGCCCATCACTTCGGCACGGATGGCAGCGATCAGGTCGCGCAGGTAAGGCCGCTCGGCCTGTTCCATCAGTGCGTCGAATGCCTGCTCCAGCGGCAAGTTTGCTTCCAGCAGCGAAGCCAGCTGGCGCGTGAACAGGGCCAGCTCCACTGTCGACAGCCTGTCGCCGAAGGCGAACGAGCGGCGCGCCTTGCCCTCGGCCTGGCCACTGATGGCGTCGATGGCCAGCGGTACCAGGCCGCGCGCGCGCAGGTCGGAACGTGCGGCACGCGGGCTGTCGGCCTGCAGCACGCCACGGCTGGGCGTACCGGCGGCATCGACGGCTTCGTAGCGGAAGGCAGGCATGCTTACTCCTTCGTCACCCGCAGCAGTTCGGCCTCGGTGGTAGTGCCGTCCGCCAGCCAGCGCTCGCCGTCCTCGCGCATGGTCTGCATGCCGTCGTTCTGGGCGGCATCGCGAATCACCGCCTCCGAGGCGCGGTCATGGATCTGTGCGCGGATCGCCTCGGTCGTCATCAGCAATTCATAAATGCCGACCCGTCCCTGGTAGCCGGTCTGCCCGCAGTGGTCGCAGCCGACTTCGCGCCAGTGTTCGCCGTCGAAATGGCGGCAATGCACGCACAGTTTCCTGACCAGCCGCTGCGCGACCACGCCGATCAGCGAGGACGAGAGCAGGAAGGGTTCGATGCCCATGTCGAGCAGGCGCGTGATTGCCGCCGCCGCATCGTTCGTGTGCAGGGTGGCCAGCACCAGGTGGCCGGTCAGCGAGGCCTGCACCGCAATCTGCGCCGTCTCGAGATCGCGGATCTCGCCGATCATGATCACGTCCGGATCCTGCCGCAGGATCGCGCGCAGCGCCTTCGCAAAGGTCATCTCGATACGCGCATTCACCTGGGTCTGGCCGACGCCGGGCAGTTCGTATTCGATCGGATCCTCGACAGTGAGAATATTCGTCGACGGTGAATTCAGTCGTGACAGCGCCGCATATAGCGTGGTGGTCTTGCCCGAGCCGGTCGGGCCGGTCACCAGTACGATGCCGTGCGGCTGCGCAATCAGGTGGTCGAAGCGGGCGCGCGTGGTGTCGCTCATGCCGAGGTGCTGCAGGTCCATCCGGCCGCCTTCCTTGTCCAGCAGACGCAGCACGGCCCGCTCGCCATGGCCGGTCGGCAGGGTCGACACGCGCACGTCGACCGGCTTGCCGCCCACCCGCAGCGTGATGCGCCCGTCCTGCGGCAGGCGCTTCTCTGCAATATCGAGCTGCGACATGATCTTGATGCGCGAGATCAGCGCCGCATGGATCGCTTTTTTCGGGCGCACGATGTCGCGCAGCCGCCCGTCGATCCGGAAGCGCACGACCGATACCTGCTCGAAAGGCTCGATATGGATATCGGACGCGCCTTCGCGCAGCGCTTCGGTCAGCAAAGCATTGATCATGCGGATGACCGGTGCATCGTCGGCCGACTCGAGCAGGTCTTCGACCGCCGGCATGTCCTGCATCAGGCGCGCGAGGTCGAGGTCGGATTCGACTTCATCGACGACTTGGGCCGCATCGCCGGCCGAGCCGGCATACGCGCGTGCAATCGCGCTCTCTAGCTGCTCGCGCGGCAGCCGGTTCAGGCGCACGCGCCCGAAGCGGCGGCTGACTTCCGCTACCGCCGAGGGCACGGTCGCCTCCGAGACCCAGACATCAATCGCGTCCTGCGGCGCGCCGGCCTGGGCCAGCACGCCGAAGTCGCGCGCAAAAGAAAACGGCAGCAGCCGCGGGTCATGCATGGCAGCAGTCATGGTGTCATTCCGTCGAACCAGAGAAGTCGGCGCCGGCCGAACTGCGTGCTCGCCGGCAGGCAGCTGCGGCACCGGAAAATTGCCGCCCTTCATCGCTGGTTGATCACGGGCGGCTCCACCGGAAAGACCTCGGGCGGCGGCGAAGGTTGCACCGGTGACTGGGTTGACGCGCCGGACGCATTGCGCCCTGCCGGCAGTTCGCGGTTGAGCATCGAGCCGCCCACCGGCCGGCCGCCCTCGAGCGGCGGCAGCAGTGGCGAGTCGGTGGTCGGCAGCAGCGCGTTCGGCGTAGGCTGCACCGCCATCTGCGCGCCGCGGATGTAGTCATACCGGTCGCTGGCCACGGCCACGCTCTGCTCGTTGCTGCGCACCACCGTTGGCCGCAGGAAGACCATCAGGTTGGTCTTGGTGCGCCGCTTCGACTGGTAGCGGAACAGATAGCCCAGCACCGGCACGTCGCCCAGCCCCGGGACTTTTTCGACCGAATCGGTCAGGGTGTCCTCGATCAATCCGCCCAGCACGATGATCTGCCCGTCGTCGACCAGCACATTGGTGTCGATCGAGCGCTTGGAAGTGATCAGTCCGGAAGCCGTCGACTGCTGGATGTTGGAGGTCTCCTGATAGATCGCCATCTTGACTGTGCCGCCCTCGGAAATCGTGGGCCGTACCCGCAGCGAGAGGCCGATGTCGCGCCGCTCGATAGTCTGGAACGGGTTGACGCCGGCCGCGCCGCCGGAAGCTGCCGTCGTGAATTGTCCGGTGATGAAAGGCACGTTCTGGCCGACGATGATGCGCGCCTCTTCATTGTCGAGCGTGATCAGGTTCGGCATCGACAAAATGTTGGCCTTGGAATTCGTCTCCAGCGCGCGCGCCAGCGCTCCCAGCCCGAGCTGGCCGTCGCTGGTCTGGCGGAACACGCCGGCCGTGATGCCATTGCCCGGCGGCAGCGGCGTGTTATTCGGGCCCAGGATGGAGGCCGCCTGCCGGATGAGGTTGTTGCCCTCGCTTGCGAAACCGGTCAGCAGGCCGACGCGGTAGCTGCTGCCGCTGGAACCGGACAGCGCGGCCCACTGCACACCCAGTTCGGCCGCCTTGTCGGCGCTGATCTCGACAATCAGTGATTCAACATAGACCTGCGCGCGGCGCGCATCGAGCTGGTCGATGATGGCGCGCAGGTTGCGATAGACCCGCTCGTTGGCAGTGATGATCAGGGTATTGGTCGTCGGGTCGGCCTGGATGAAGCCTGCCGCACCACCGGTCGGCAGCGGTCCCTGCTGCGGCGCGGCCGACGAGGGCGGGGCCTGCAGGCCGGCACCCTGAGTCGGGGTCGGGGTCGGCTGCGCCACCGGCTGGGTCGGTGTGGGCTGCGGCGATCCCGGCGTGGCAGCACCGCTCTCGCCGGCCACCACCGCCCGCAATACCTGCGCCAGCCGGCTGGCCTCCGCATTGCGCAGGTAGACCACATGCACATTGCCGGGCAGCGCCGTCGGCTGGTCGAGCTTCTCGATCAGCGTGCGCGCCAGTCCGGCACGCGCGGCAGTCGGCGCGCGGATGATCAGCGAGTTGGTGCGCGGGTCGGCCAGCACCAGCACCCGGCCCGGATCAGCCTGCCCGGGCGCAGCACCGGTGTCGAGCAGGCGATTGATGGTTACTGCAACATCACTTGCGATCCCGTGCTCGAGCTTGACCACATCCAGCTCGGCGATGGAAGGCACATCGAGTGCGGCGATGATGCGCGCGACGCGCCGCAGGTTGTCCGCGTAGTCGGTGACGATCAGCGTGTTATTGGTCGGATCGGCGGCAATCGTGTTGTTCGGCGAAATCAGCGGCCGCAGCACGGCGACCAGCCCGTTCGCATTTTCATAGTTGAGGCGGAAGATGCGGGTCGCAATCTGGTCGCCGCGCAGCTTCTCGACCTGCACCGGCGATGCCTGCAGTTTCGCGTCCGCTTCCGGCACGACTTTCACGAAATTCTGCGTGCGAACCACCGCATACCCCTGCAGCCGCAACACCGAGGTCAGCATCTGGAAGGCCTGCGCCTTGCTAACCGGCTTCTCCGATACCAGGTTGATGGTGCCTTTCACGCGCGGATCGATGACGAACGTGTTCCCGGTGAAATGGCCGATGGCGCGCACTACCGATTCGATGTCGGCGCCGACAAAATTCAGGGTGGCCTGGCTCTGGTTCGGTTCCTGCGCGAAGCCGGGCGGCAGCGCGAGCGCTGCAAGCAGCACGGATAGTTGCGAGATTTTTTTCATTTGAATTCGAGCGCGATCACGTTCCTGTCTCCCACCTGGCGGCGCTGTCCCAACAGATTCAGCAGCACGGCCAGCCTTTGTTCGTCGCCTTCCTTTGCCCAGGCCTGTCCCGAGAACTGCAGGCGGCCATTCACGATGCTGCCGGCACCTTCGAGCATCAGCGGACCCGACAAGCTTTCCAGATTGATCCGGGCCCTGTTCCCCTGCCAGTCAAATTGCATGCGATAAGCGCCGAGCGGCTTGACGGGCGATAAGGCCGAGGCAATCTCGGTCATCTCGAGACGCATGCGTCCGTCGATCTCCATGCCGGCGCTGCTGCGTTCAAGCTTCAGCGA
>JAIXTG010000356.1 GCA_027484285.1 Oxalobacteraceae bacterium
GGCGCCGCTGGTGTACAGCCGGTCTTTCAGGATGTCGAGATAAAAGCCCCCGAGATCTTCCGAGCAGTACATCTGCAGCTTCGCCACCACCGGATGGAATTCATAGTCGTTGAAGTGCGCCCGGATCTCGTCCTGCAGCTGGGCCATGCGGGCAATTGCATGGCGGTCGATCTCCAGCAGCCGGTCGATATCGACGGCGTCGGTCGCCGGATTGAAGTCCGACGTATTCGCCAGCAGGAAGCGCAGCGTATTGCGGATCCGGCGGTAACTCTCGACCACCCGCTTGAGGATCTCATCGGAGATCGACAGTTCGCCCGAGTAGTCGGTGGAGGCAACCCACAGTCGCAGGATTTCGGCGCCCAGCGTGTCCGACACTTTTTGGGGCGCGACGACGTTGCCCTTCGACTTCGACATTTTCTTGCCTTCGCCGTCGACTACGAAGCCGTGTGTCAGCAGTGCCTTGTACGGCGCGCGGCCGTCGAGCATTGCGCCGGTCAGGAGCGACGAATGGAACCAGCCGCGGTGCTGGTCCGAACCTTCGAGGTACAGGTCGGCAGGGAATTGCAGCGCGTCGTCATGCGAACCGCGCAGCACCGTGAAATGGGTCGCGCCGGAGTCGAACCACACGTCCAGCGTGTCCCGGTTCTTTTCATACTGGTCGCTGTCGCCCCCTAGGAAGTCCTTCAGGTCGAGCTTGTGCCATGCCTCGATGCCTTCCTGTTCAACGAGCAGGGCAACCTTCTCCAGCAGGGCAGGCGTATCAGGATGCAGTTCGCCGGTTTCCCTGTGGACGAAGAAGGCCATCGGCACGCCCCACTGGCGCTGGCGCGACAGGGTCCAGTCCGGACGGTTCGCGATCATGCCTTGCAGCCGGGCCTTGCCCCATGCCGGAAAGAAGCGTGTCGCCTCGACGCCGGCCAGCGCGGTTTCCCGCAGCGTCGGTCCGCCGTCCTTCGGTTGGCGATCCATGCCGGCGAACCATTGCGACGTGGCGCGGTAGATGATCGGCGTCTTGTGGCGCCAGCAGTGCATGTAGCTGTGGTCGAACATGACCAGCTTGAACAGCGAACCCGCCTGCTCGAGCGCAGAGCAGATCGGCTTCGATGCTTCCCAGATCGTCATGCCGCCGAACAGGGGCAGGGTGGACGCATAGCGGCCATCGCCCATCACCGGATTGAGGATGTCGTCATCCTTCAGGCCATGCGCCTTGCAGGACGCATAGTCTTCCACGCCGTAAGCCGGTGCGGAGTGCACGATGCCGGTGCCGGAATCGGCAGTCACATAGTCGCCCAGGTAGACCGGCGACAGGCGGTCGTAGCCGCCATCTGCGGCGGCCAGCGGATGTCGGAACTTCACCAGCGAGAGCGCCTCGCCCTTGGTGGTGGCGATGACTTTGCCTTCAAGGCCATAGCGCTGCAGGCAAGCGTCGACCAGGTCGCTCGCGAGGATCAGCAGCAGCGGTTCCCCGTTGCGCTCGGTCTGCACCAGCGCATAGTCGAACTCCGGGTGCATGTTCAGCGCCTGGTTGGACGGAATAGTCCATGGCGTGGTGGTCCAGATCACTACGTAGCCTTTGCCGGCCGGCAGGGACGGCAGGCCAAACGCTTTCGCTACCTTGTCGTGCTCCGCAAAAGGAAAGCCGACATCGATCGCCGGATCGCGCTTGTCCTGGTATTCGACCTCGGCCTCGGCCAGCGCCGACCCGCAGTCGAAGCACCAGTTGACCGGCTTCAGCCCACGGTACACATAGCCTTTCTCGAGGATTTTTCCGAGCGCGCGGATCTCGTCCGCCTCGCTCCGGTAGTTCATCGTCAGGTAAGGGCGATCCCAGTCGGCCAGTACGCCGAGGCGGATGAAATCCTTCTTCTGGCGCTCGACCTGCTCGGCGGCGTAGGCGCGCGATTTTGCGAGCACCTCGGCGGTGGGCAGGTGCTTGCCATGCTGCTTCTCGATCTGGATCTCGATGGGCATGCCGTGGCAGTCCCAGCCCGGCACATACTGCGCATCAAAGCCATCCAGCTGGCGCGTCTTGACGATCATGTCCTTCAGGATCTTGTTCACCGCATGGCCGATATGGATGTCGCCGTTGGCGTAAGGCGGGCCGTCGTGCAGGATGAATTTCGGCCGGCCTGCCGAAGCCTCGCGGATGCGCTGGTAGAGCCGCTTCTGCTGCCACTGCGCGACCCATTGCGGCTCGCGCTTGGCGAGGTCGCCACGCATCGGGAAAGCGGTCTCGGTCATGTTGACCGGGTATTTGTTATCTGGCTTTTTGCTGTTGTCGGACATGGGTGGCTTCAGTCAATGTATTGCTATCGTTCGCTTACGCTGTAGTGCGGCGAGCGAAAAAATCACGGGCGGCATGCGCGTCGGCCTCGATCGCGCGAGTCAGCGTCTCGAGGTCATCGTATTTTTCCTCGTTGCGCAGCTTCTTCAGGAATTCGACCCGCACACGCTTGCCGTAGCAGTCGCCCGAGAAGTCGAAAATGTGAACCTCCAGCAGCACCCGGCCGTGGTCTTCGACAGTCGGGCGCACACCCAGGCTGGCCACTGCCGGCAGCGGCTGGTCGGCGAGGCCGTGCACTTGCACGACGAAAATGCCCTCGACCGCCGGGCGCCGGTGCGTGATCTTCAGGTTCAGTGTCGGGAAGCCGATCGTGCGGCCCAGCTTGCGGCCATGCTGGACGTGCCCGGAAATCGCGTAGGGATGGCCCAGCAGTTCCTGCGCATGCGCAAATTCGCCCGCAGCCAGCGCCGCACGCACGGCGGACGACGAGATCCGGGTGTCGCCCAGCATGACGGCCGGCAGCCGGGCCACCTCGAAACCATGCCGGCGGCCGGCGTCGGCAAGCATCGCCATGTCGCCGGTGCGGCCGGCACCGAAGCGGAAGTCGTCGCCGACGATCAGCCACTTCAGGTGCATGCCCTGCACCAGCACATCCTCGATGAAGCGCTCGGCAGGCATGGAGGCAAAGCGGGCGCCGAAATGTTCGACCACCACCCGGTCGACACCGCACTGCTCGAGAGCCTGCAGCTTGTCGCGCAGGTTGGCGATGCGGCGCGGGGCGCGGGTCTCGTCTCCTGCCAGCCGGGCGAAGTACTCGCGCGGGTGTGGCTCGAAAGTCATCACGGCGGTCTCCACGCCAAGGCGGCCGGCAGCATCGGCCACGCGCGCCAGCAGCGCGCGATGGCCGCGATGCACGCCATCGAAATTACCGATCGTCAGCGCGCACGGGCGGCGCGCTTCGGCATTGGGGAGTCCGCGATACACCTTCATGTAGAGGCCGAGGTCGTGCACAATCTGAAAACCGTCGATTATAGTGGCTTTCCCGGCCTTTCCTGCTCGGCTTCAATGCCTTTCAGGGGCTGCTGCCGGTAGTACGCTGACAACAGGCGGTACACCTCCGGATAGCCGGTCGCGAGCGATGCCGGATCGACAAAGAAGGCCTCGGAGGCCACCGCAAAGAATTCCGCCGGATCGCTCGCTGCATACGGATCGAGGGGCAGCGTGGCCGCCAGTTCGTCGTAGTAATCTGCATGCGCATACTGGTCGGGATCAAAGTCGTCCGGAAGCTGCGCTTCAATGACGTCGACCCGCTCGCAGAAATCCTGGTAAGCGGCGTTGAAGACATCCGGCCAGCAGCTGAACACGGCCGGGTCGTGCAGGCCTTTCAGCAGCGGCGGGAAGCCGTTGGCGGCACCGCGGCCCATGTCGATCTTGTGAGCGAATTCATGGATCACGATGTTGTGGGTTGCGCCGGCGTCGTGCTGCGATGCCACGTCAACCCACGACAACACCACGGCGCCCCCCTGGTCAATTGCCTCGCCGGCCAGTTCCTCCTCCCATTCATGCACCACCCCGGCTTCGTCGACATGCTGCTGGCGCACACCGAAGGCATCCGGCACGATCAGGATCGCGGACAAGTCGTCGTACAGCGCAAGTTCGAGGTTGAGCACCAGCACGCA
>JAIXTG010000288.1 GCA_027484285.1 Oxalobacteraceae bacterium
GCAGCCGCCGCGCCTCGGCCAGGTCATCGACCTCGTCCGCATGACCCTCGACCAGCAGCACGAACTCTCCCCGCTGCCGGTTGGCATCGGCCGCCAGCCATGCGCCGGCCTCGGCCAGCCTGCAGCGGTGGACCTGCTCGAACAGCTTTGACAGTTCGCGGGCAATCACCACCCTGCGTTCGGGACCGAATGCGCGCAGCAGCGCATCGAGCGTCGCAACCACCCGGTGCGGCGCCTCGTAGAACACCAGCGTTGCCGGCAAGCTGGCCAGCGATGCCAGTACGCCATCGCGCTGCTTTTCCTTCGATGGCAGGAAACCGGCGAAATGGAATGCCGCAGCCAGCAATCCGCTGGCCGACAGAGCAGTGACCGCAGCCGACGGGCCGGCGATCGGTATCACCGGGCAGCCTGCATCGAGCACCGCGTCCACGATGCGGGCGCCGGGATCGGACACCGCAGGCGTGCCGGCATCTGACACTAGTGCCACACGCTCGCCTCGCTGAAGGCGGGCGATGATCGTTTGCGCAACTTCCCGTTCGTTGTGCTCGTGGGCAGCGAACAGGGATTTCGACAAGCCGTAGCGCGACAGCAGCAGCCCGGTGTTGCGCGTATCTTCACAGGCGACCGCATCCGCGATGCAAAGCACCATCAGAGCGCGCGCACTGATATCGGCAAGGTTACCGATGGGGGTGGCCACCACATACAATGCGCCGGTCGGGAAGCGCTGGCGCGACAGTTCGTCCGACAGCGATCCCAGCATCGCGGCGAAATCGTTCGGCTCGGGAAGATCCATGGAGAGAAGAATGGCGGGTGAGGAAAAGCATGCGCGACGCGCAGCAAGTCGCGCTATTGTACAAAAGCCCCGTCCGGTCCCATGAAGCGGGCCGGCGCGCAGCGCGGTGCGCTGGCCGAAGACCTGGCGCTTGCCTTCCTGCAGCGCGAGGGACTGGCGCTGGTGGAACGCAATGCCCACAGCCGCCGGGGCGAAATCGACCTCGTGATGCGCGACGGGGCGACGCTGGTATTTGTCGAAGTCCGCCAGCGCGGCGGCGGCCGCTTCGGCGGCGCGGCGGCCAGCATCGGCCCGCGCAAGCAGGCGCGCCTGTGGCACGCCGCGCAGGCTTTCCTGATGCGCTATCCGTCGCCGCCGGCCTGCCGCTTCGATGCGGTCTGCATCGACGGCGAACAGCTGCAATGGTTGCGGCACATCCTTGTCCGCTGAACGCCGGCGCGCAGGCGAAGCCGTATAATCCGGCACCATGACACGACAACGCATCCTCGCCCATTTCAACGAGAGTGCCGAGCTGAAGGTCGAGGCCGGGGCGCAGCTTGCCCAGCCCATCGCGGAGGCGATCGACCTGATGTTCGCCGCCCTCTCCAATGGCAACCGCATCCTTGCGTGCGGCAACGGCGGATCGGCAGCCGACTGCCAGCATTTCGCCGCCGAGCTGGTCGGCCGCTTCGAGCGCGAGCGCCTGCCGTTGCCGGCACTGGCATTGTCGACCGATTCGTCCATCCTGACCGCCGTTGGCAACGATTATGGATTTGACCAGGTATTTGCAAAGCAGGTGCAAGCCTTTGGCCAGTCCGGCGACGTGCTGCTGGCGATCTCGACTTCGGGCAATTCTGCCAACGTGGTCGCGGCCATTGAATCTGCACTCGAGCGGGACATGCGGGTGGTCGCCCTCACGGGCAACGGCGGCGGTGCGATTGCGCGCCTGCTGACCGATGCCGATGTACATATCTGCGTGCCGCACGATCGCACGGCACGCATCCAGGAAGTCCATTTGCTGATCGTTCACTGCCTGTGCGACGGTATCGACGTCGCCCTTTTTGGAGGAGAGTCCGAATGACATTCACCGTTACTGCCACCATCCGCCGTCCGCTTGCCGCCATCGTGCTTGGCGCGACGCTGGTCACCAGCCTGCAGGGCTGCTTCCCGCTGATGGTCGGCGCGACCGCCGTCGGCACGCTTGCTGCAACGGATCGCCGCACGCTCGGCGCCCAGACCGACGACAAGTCGATCGAACTTCGTGGCGAAGGACGTGCCAAGAAAATCACCGGCGACAGCGGCCGCGTGGCTGTCACGAGCTACAACCGGATGGTGCTGCTGACCGGCGAAGTGAAGGACGAAGCAATGAAGACCGAGGTCGAGCGCCAGCTGTCCACCCTCGAGAACGTGCGCGGCATCGAGAACGACCTCGCCGTCGCGCCGGTGTCGTCGGTCGGCGCGCGCTCGAACGACCTGCTCATCACCAGCAAGGTCAAGGCCGCTTTCATCGACACCAAGGACCTGTACGTCAATGCTTTCGTGGTGCATACCGATCGCGGCGTGGTCTACCTGATGGGCCGCGTGACCCAGCGCGAGGCGAAGCTGGCGACCGATGTCGCGCGCAATGCCGCCGGCAACATCCGGAAGGTGGTGAAGCTGTTCGAGTACATCAGCGAGGACGACCTGCAGCAGCTGCAGGCCAAGCCCAGCGCTTCGCCCGCGGGCACCGCGCCGGCAAAATGAGCAGGGAGGCCAGTGCTGCTGGCCTATAATGCAGCTTTCCCGCAGCCGAAACCGAAGCTCTCATGTCCAAGCATTTCCCGCGCCGCCTTGTCGGCCTGACCATCATCCAGATCATGACCATCCTGGCCGTGCTCGGGGTGGGCCTTTTCTTTGCACTGTCGCTGATGAAAAAGGAGCCGGTGCCGCAAGTCACCTTCAAGACCATCGATGGCCAGCAACTGACCTCGGAGTCCCTGCGCGGCAAAGTCGTGCTGGTCAACTTCTGGGCCACCAGCTGCACCACCTGCATCAAGGAGATGCCGGAGCTGGTCCAGACTTACGGCAAATACCGCGAGCGCGGCCTCGAACTCGTCGCTGTCGCCATGAGCTACGATCCGCCGAACTATGTGCTGAACTTCGCGCAGACCCGCCAGTTGCCGTTCAAGGTTGCGCTCGACGCGGATGGCAGCAATGCACTCGCGTTCGGCGACGTCAAGCTGACCCCGACGACGTTCCTGATCGACAAGCAGGGCAATATCCTGAAGCGCTATGTCGGCATTCCGGAGTTTTCATCGATGCATGCGCTGATCGAAAAAGCGCTCAGCGCCTGAGCGATCAGGCCATAAAAAAACCTGCCTCACGGCAGGTTTTTTTTCGCCTTCACCCGGTCCAATTAGGCCACGCCTGCCTGATGTGCCTGCTGGTCGGCATGATAGGAACTGCGCACCATTGCGCCGACGGCTGCATGCACGAAGCCCATTTTTGCGGCTTCTTCCTCGAACATGCGGAAGGTATCCGGATGCACATAGCGGCGCACCGGCAGGTGGTCGCCGCTCGGCATCAGGTACTGGCCGATGGTGAGCATGTCGACCTGATGCTCGCGCAGGTCGCGCATCACTTGCAGGATTTCCTCGTCGGTTTCGCCGAGGCCGACCATCAGCCCCGATTTCGTCGGCACCTCCGGATGCAGTTCCTTGAAGCGCTTAAGCAAGCTCAGCGAATACGCATAATCGGAGCCCGGGCGCGCTTCGCGATAGAGGCGCGGCACGGTTTCGAGATTGTGGTTCATCACGTCCGGCGGTGCGGCTTTCAGGATCTCGAGCGCCCGGTCCATGCGCCCGCGGAAGTCGGGCGTCAGGATCTCGATCCGGGTCGATGGCGACAGCTCCCGCACGCGACGGATGCAGTCGACGAAATGGGCTGCGCCACCGTCGCGCAGGTCGTCGCGGTCGACCGAGGTAATCACCACATACGACAGCTTCAGTGCGGCGATGGTCTTCGCGAGATTTTCCGGTTCATTCGGATCGAGCGGATCCGGGCGGCCGTGGCCGACATCGCAGAACGGGCAGCGGCGCGTGCACTTGTCGCCCATGATCATGAAAGTGGCTGTGCCCTTGCCAAAGCATTCGCCAATGTTCGGGCAAGACGCCTCCTCGCATACCGTCACCAGCTGGTTGGCACGCAGGATGTCCTTGATTTCGTAGAAGCGGGTGGTCGGTGAGGCTGCCTTTACGCGGATCCAGTCCGGCTTCGGCAGCCTTTCAGCCGGCACGATTTTGATCGGTATACGTGCGGTCTTGCCCGCTCCCTTCTGCTTGTCGCTCGGGTTATAGGCGGTGGCGGAAGCTGCGGTGTCGTCGGAAGCCATGGGCTAGCTGTTCAGTTGTCCAATCAGGTGGTGTGCGAGCGCCTGCTGCACCTCGGTCAGCGGCACATCGACGCCGAGGGTTTTCATGTCCACGCTGGCGAGGCCCGCGTAGCCGCAGGGATTGATCCAGCTGAACGGCTGCAGATCCATCGCCACGTTCAGTGATACGCCGTGATAGGTGCAGCCACTGGCGCGGATCTTCAAGCCCAGCGCGGCAATTTTCGCGCCGCGCCATTCCCCTTCGGAAACATAGATGCCCGGGGCGCCGGCCTTGCGTTCGCCGCGCAGATTATACGCTGCAAGGGTATCGATCACGGCCTGCTCGATGCCCGCGACAAACTCGCGCGGCAGCAGGCGGCGGCCGGCGCGGCGCAAGTCGAACAGCAGGTAGGCAATCGCCTGTCCGGGACCGTGGTAGGTGACCTCCCCGCCGCGGTCAGTCGCGACCACCGGGATGTCGTGGGCATCGAGCACATGGGAGGGATCGGCGCCCAGGCCCAGCGTGTAGACCGGCGGATGTTCAGCCAGCCACAGCTGGTCGTCGGTATCGGCAGTGCGCGCATCGGTGAATGCGCGCATCTCGGCGAAGGTCTGTTCGTAGGGCTCGATGCCGCGTGCAACGATCCGCGTCTGCGCCATCGGCTTACAGCACGACCTTGACCATCGCGTGCGAGGAAAGCTCGCGATAAAGATTGTCCAGCTGCGCGCGGCTGGTGGCCCGCACGGTGACGGTCAGCGCCAGGTAGTTGCCCTTGGACGAGGGACGCATGGTCATTTTGCCTGCGTGGAATTCCGGATCATGGCGCTGCACCAGCTCCACCATCGTCTGTGCAAAGGCGTCCTGCATTGCGCCCATGATCTTGATCGGGAAGTCGCAGGGGTACTCGATCGGGCTCTTGCCTTCGGCGTTCTGTCCCACGTCCTGCATTGCTCTCTCCTCGTCGTCGCTCAGCGCGCGAACAGCAGTCGCACCGAGTCGAATGCGCGCCCGATCACCGTGGCCTCGTCCACCTGCTCCAGTGCGAGCAGCGGCAGGGTGTTGACCACTTTGTCACCCGACATCAGCTTGAGCGTACCGACGCGCATGTTCTTCGCGATCGGTGCCACCAGCGGATCGGTGCGTTCGACCACGGGCTGGAGCTTGGCGTTTGCGCCGCGCGGCAGTGTCACATAGACGTCACGGTTGAAGCCCAGTTTCAGCGAATTCAGCGAGCCTTTCCAGACCGTCGGCGTCAGCACCGGCTGGCCTTTCGAGTACACCTTGTAGGTATCGAAATTCAGGAAGCCCCAGTTCAGCAGCTTCTGGCTTTCCTGGGCGCGCATCGCATCCGACTCCGTGCCCAGCACCACCGAGATCAGCCGGCGCTCGTCGCCGCCGCCATTCGGGCGCTTCGCGGTCGCGATCAGGCAATAGCCGGCCGCCTGCGTGTGGCCGGTCTTCATGCCGTCGACGGTCGGGTCCAGCCACAGCAGCCGGTTGCGGTTCGGCTGGGTGATCTTGTTGTAAGTGAAGCTCTTGGTCGAGTAAATCTTGTAGAGCTCGGGGAAATCCGCGATCAGCCGCGTCGCGAGGATCGACAGGTCGCGCGCCGTCGAATAGTTGTTCGGGTGCGGCAGTCCGTGCGGATTGGCATAGCGCGTGTTCTTCAGGCCCATGCGCTGCGCCTCGCGGTTCATCAGGTCGGCGAACGCCGACTCGGTACCTGCGACGGCCTCGGCCAGCGCGACGGCTGCATCATTGCCCGACTGGACGATCAGTCCGTTCAGCAGGTCCTGGATGCGTACCGGCGTCCTCGGCTCGATGAACATCTTCGAGCTGTCGCCATCGACTTTCCACGCATTCACCGACACATTCACCGTCTGGTTCAGGTCGAGGCGCTTGTCGCGGATTGCCGAGAACGCGAGATAGGCGGTCATGATTTTCGTCAGCGACGCCGGTTCGATGCGCGTATCCGGGTCCTGTGCGGCCAGCACTTGACCGCTGTTGGCATCGAGCAGCAGCCACGAACGAGCTGCAATCGTCGGCGACGGCAGGGACTGGGCGGAGGCAGTGGAGAAAAGGAAGAGCGCGGCACAGGCGGCCAGAAACTTTTTCATGGATACAGCCGGAAAGGATGGGTGCGGGAATGCAGGGCGGATTATAGCGCCGCATGCAGGGGCTTGATTACGGTAAATGGGACGTTTTTCCGGGCCTGTGCGCGGCGGCCGGCAGCGCTTGCGATTCTGTCAGTGCTGCCAGAGGTTCATCACGAGCTGCTTTACATGATGCAGCTTGCGATGAAAAAAGTGGTCTGCACCGGGAATGACGATCACTGGCAGGTCTTGCGGGCGCGCCCAGTCGAACACATCGGACAGCGGGATAGTGTCGTCCTGTTCGCCATGGATCAGGATGGTGTCGGCCGGCACCGGCGCCAGCTCCCATTTGCCGGCCGCACAGCCAACCAGTACCAGCCGCTCGGCCGGGCACCCTTCGGCCTGCAGGCGCTGCTGCAGGCGAGTCTGCACGAAGGTGCCGAACGAGAAGCCCGACAATGCAACTGGCAGCCCCGGGTAGCGGTCGAGCATGGCCGCATGCAGCAGCGCGATATCGTCGGTTTCGCCGAGGCCGGCGTCATGCTCGCCCTGCGACTTGCCCACACCCCGGAAGTTCATGCGCGCAGTGGCATAGCCGAGCGCGACGAAAGCGCGCGCCAGTGTCTGCACGACCTTGTTGTCCATCGTGCCGCCGTACAGCGGATGCGGATGCGCGACCAGTGCGATGCCGCGCGGCGCTGCCTCGGGCAGATCGAGCTTGCACTCGATGAGGCCGGCATGGCCGGCGATCTCGAAGGACTGCGTCTGGGCGTTCATCTCAGATCTTGAGGCGCTCGACGACCTTGCCGTTGACGAGGTGGGAATCGACGATCTCGTCGATGTCCTGCTCATCGACATAGGTGTACCAGACCGCTTCCGGATAGATCACCATGACCGGCCCTTCTTCGCAGCGGTCCAGGCAGCCGGCCTTGTTGATGCGTATCTTGCCCTGGCCGTTCAGGTTGAGTTGCTTGACCCGTTTCTTCGCATGTTCCTGCGCGCGCTGCGCGCCGCGCTCTGCGCAGCAGGCGCGGCCGTCGTCGCGCACATTGGTGCAGATGAAGACATGGTGCTGGTAAAAAGAATCGCTCATCGCCGTGGCTGCCAGAGAATGTGGAAGGCAGCGCATGATACACCGAGGGTTCAGGTGGCGCGGTGCACCCGGTGCGTGAGGAACCACAGCGCAAACAGCGGCCAGCTCAGCGACAGGAAGCGCGCCGCGCCGTTGAAATTCAGGAACTTGCCCTGTACCCAGTCCTGCAGCGTGGCGAGGAAATACGGGTTCGACGGCAGGATATTCAGCAGCACCAGGCTGGCCGTCAGTGCCAGGATCGCTGCCCGTCGCTGCGCGACCGGCGGCGCGAACGACAGGCCGCCCAGCATGACGGCGCCGACCACCAGCCCGCTGATGGCCGATGGCGTCATCCAGACGAAGGCATCGGTCGGCGAGAACAGTACCGCGTGGGCCAGCGATTTCGCCCCGATGGCCGCCGCCAGCAGGCCGCACGCCAGCAGGATGCGCGGCGCCTGCGGCTTCGCCTGGCAGAGCAGGGTCAGCACCGCGCCGGTCATCCCGAGCGCGGTAATGACCACTTCGGCAAGCAGGAACTGTTCGACGCCGATACCGACATCACGCCAGATCAGTTCGCCGAGGTCGACCGGCACTTCCAGTCCGAGCGACAGCCAGTTCGACAGGGTCGGCAGCCACTGGCCGTGTCCGAACAGGAAAGGCTGCGGGTAGAGCTGGGCCAGCGGCCAGAGTCCCACCACGATCAGGCCGCGGCTGGCCTGGTGCGAGAACCAGTGCGAACGCAGCGAGCGCAGCCAGCTGCGCTCCAGGACGGCGGTCGTGCAGAGCTGGCCCGCCAGCGCACCGATCGCCACGCCCGACGCATTCGTCATCAGGTCGAGATTGCTCGGCACCCGCGACGGCAGGTAATTCTGCAGGCACTCAAGGGAGGTTGCCAGCAAGGCGCCGGCACCCGCCACCAGCAGCACGGCGCTGATGCCGCGCAGCCGCGGGTACAGTGCAAGCACGCCCAGCAGGCCGAGCGGCACATAGCCGAGCACGTTCACGCTGAGGTCGAACACGGTCCAGTAGCGCGGCATCGGCTCGAACAGCCAGGACCACGGCAGCAGCCCGTTGTCGCGCCATCCGGAAAACGGATAACAGCTCGCGTAGACCACCAGCAGCAGGTAGAAGACCAGCGCGATGCGCACCGAAGCCGATGCCTCGCGGCGCGGTTCGGGCCGGGATCGCAGCTTGGGCGGCTCGCGCTGGACAGAGGCGGACATGCGGCGCAGTGTATTGGAGTTTGCATGCCGAGTCACCCGCGACGCGGTACGCGTCCCGCCCAGCCGATACAATGCGGCCATGAGCGCACCACTCGACGCATCTCGCATCTCGGCCATGTCCGAAGCCGCCCGCCGCGGGCTGGCCATTGAGGTATTGGCATCGACCGGCTCCACCAATGCCGATCTCCGGCAGCGCATCGGCCAGCTGGATGCGCCGCTGCTGCTGGCGGCCGAAGCACAAACGGCGGGCCGCGGCCGCGCCGGCCGCAGCTGGCTCGCCGAACCCGGCGACAGCCTGTGCTTTTCGCTCGCCTGGCCCTTCCACATACCGCTCGCGCGGCTGGCCGGCCTGCCGCTGGCCGTGGGGGTTGCGGTCGCGTCCACTTTGCGCGCACTCGGCCGTCCGGTGCAGCTGAAATGGCCGAACGACCTGCTGCTCGATGGCGCAAAGCTGGGCGGCATCCTGGTCGAGTCCCTGCCTGCACGCGCCGGCCAGTCGGCTGCACCGCTGTGGGCCGTCATCGGCATTGGCCTGAACGTGCATGCCAATTCCGCAAGGGATGCCCGGCTCGGGCATCCGGCAGCGATCCTGGGCGGGGCGCTGGACCGGAACGTGCTGCTGGCTGCGCTGGCCGATGCGCTGTCGGATACGCTCGGCCAGTTCGCCGCCGAGGGCCTCGCGCCCTTCGTCGATCGCTGGCAGCGCTGGCATGCCCATGCCGGCCAGCCGGTTGTCATTCTAGAGCAGGGCCGGGTGCTGCATGAGGGAACGGCCACCGGAATTGACGCTGCCGGCTGCCTGCTGCTCGACACTGGCGGGCAACTGGTGTCCGTCGCTGCCGGCGATGTCTCGTTGCGGATACCTGTCGCGTCGGAGAGCCCGGATGCTGCTGCTGATTGACGCCGGCAATACGCGCGTGAAATGGGCTGCCGCTGCGCCCGGCAGCGCGCCCGGCGACTGGGCAGCGCAGGGCGTGCTGGCGCACGCCGATATCGCGCAGGCGGAAGCGCGCTGGCATGCGCTGCCGGTCACCGCTGCGCTGGTATGCAATGTGGCCGGCGCGGGCGTTGCCGAGCAGATTGCGGCCGCGCTGTCGGCCGCCTCTGTCAGTCCGCAGGCCATCGAGTGGTTCCGTTCGACGCCGACGCGTGCCGGCGTAACGAATGCCTATCGCCAACCCGCCCAGCTCGGCTGCGACCGTTTCGCCGCGCTGGTCGGCGCACGTCACCGCTATCCCGCCCAGCGGCTGCTGGTCGTCACCTGCGGCACCGCGACCACCATCGACCTGCTCGACGCCACCGGCCGCTTCTGCGGCGGCATGATCCTGCCCGGACTGGCCACGATGGCGCGCTCGCTGGCGCTGAACACCGCGCAATTGCCGGCAGTCGGCGACACCACCGTGGCAGGCATGTTTGCCGACCATACCGAGCAGGCAATCGCCAGCGGCTGCGTGCATGCCCAGGTGGGCGCCATCATGCAGGCACGGCAGGCCGCATCCGGCGCGCGCTGCCTGCTGGCCGGTGGCGCGGCGCCCCTCATCGCCCCCCACTTGCCGGAACCGTTCGACCGGGTGGGCCAGCTGGTGCTGCTCGGGCTTCATGTGGCAGCGGGTGCGGAGGTCGCATGAAGATTGTTTTCTTCCTGCTGCTAGTGGCCAACCTGGCATTGCTGCCGCTGTTGCAGTCGCTGTACCCGAGCGTCACCGAGCCCGAGCGGCTCGCGCGCCAGCTGAATCCGGAACGGCTGACCTTGCTCGACGCCGAGCCACCGCCCCGGCCGGCGGACGCAGCCGGCACGAAGGATGCCGCACCCTCATGTGTCGACGTCGGGGAGTTCAGCACATCGGCAGCCGAGCGCTTCGAGGCGCAGCTGTCGGTGCTGGCGCTGGGCGAGCTGCCGTCAAAGCGGCTGGTCCGGATGCCGCCGCAGCACGTGGTTTTCCTGCCGCCGCAGGCCAATGCTCCTGCCGCCGGGCGGCGCCTGCTGCAACTGCGCGAGCTCGGCTTCGCCGACAGTGCCGTCATACGCGACGAGCCAAGCCGGGGCTGGGCGGTGTCGCTGGGACTGTTCAGCCGTCTGGACCTGGCCGAGGCGCACCTGGAAAAGCTTCGGGCCGCCGGCGTGAGCGATGCGCGCATCGCCGAATATCCGGTGAATTCGGCACGCTATGCGTACCGACTCTCAGGGCTCGATGCGGCCGGCGAGCAGCGGGTCTCGGAGCTGGCCTCAGGATTTGCCAGCGTCACGCTGCAGCCTTGCCAGTAGCTGCGCCAGGCAGTCCGGGCAATAGCAGCCTGCCCCGGCGCTGCCGAGGTGTTCTGCCGGCAGCGGCGGCAGGGCCGTGCACCAGCAGGGTGACGGTGCCCCGTCATCTGCCATGCCACACTGGAAGGCTTGTCCGCACTGCACGCAATCGCTCACAATCATCTCCGGCCGTTTTCCCGGCAGGCTAGGGCCGGAGTGCGAAAAACGCAATCATTGCCAGCGGATTTTGGCTGTAAAATCGCCGGACATTTTCTTGTTCCTCCGTCACCTCCCATCACTGCAATGTCGCTGACCAACATCGCCCCCGAGATCAAGGCCGAAATTCTCGCGGAAGCACTGCCCTATATCCGCAAATTTCACGGCAAGACCATCGTCGTCAAGTACGGCGGCAATGCGATGACCGAGGAGCGCCTGAAGCACGGCTTCGCGCGCGACGTGATCCTGCTGAAGCTGGTCGGCATGAATCCGGTGGTCGTGCACGGTGGCGGCCCGCAGATCGACAATGCGCTGAGGAAGATCGGCAAGCAGGGTACGTTCGTGCAGGGCATGCGCATTACCGACGAAGAAACGATGGAAGTCGTCGAATGGGTGCTCGGCGGCGAAGTGCAGCAGGACATCGTCATGCTGATCAACCATTACGGCGGCCAGGCGGTTGGCCTGACCGGCAAGGACGGCGGCCTGATCCGCGCGCGCCGCATGCAAATGCCGGACAAGGAAAACCCCGGCCAATTCCTCGATATCGGCTTCGTCGGCGAGATCGAGGCGATCAATCCGGCCGTCGTCAAGGCGCTGCAGGACGATGCATTCATCCCGATCATCTCGCCCATCGGTTTCGGCGACGACGGGCAGGCCTACAACATCAACGCCGATGTGGTGGCCGGCAAGATCGCGGAAATCCTGCGCGCCGAAAAGCTGATCATGATGACCAACATCCCGGGCGTGCTGGACAAGCAGGGCAAGCTGCTGACCGACCTGTCGGCGCGCGAGATCGATGAAATGTTCGACGACGGCACGATTTCCGGCGGCATGCTGCCGAAGATCTCGTCCGCACTCGATGCGGCGAAATCCGGTGTGAACACTGTGCACATCATCGACGGCCGCATCGAGCATTCGCTGCTGCTGGAAGTCCTGACCGAGCAGGCTTTCGGCACGATGATCCGCTCGCACTGATCGCCGCCTGCCACCCGGCCGCACAGCGCACCCGTGCAGCGGTGATGTCTCCAGTACGAACCGCGCGGCCGCAGGCACCGGCGGGTGCAACCTGCCTGCAGCGTTTGCCGGCTGCAGTTTTCGCCAATTCGACAGGGGCAGGCACGTGACGCGGGATCTCGTCTGGCTGTTTGACCTCGACAACACGCTGCACAATGCGTCGCACGCGATCTTCCCGGCGATCAACGGGAACATGAACGCGCTGATCGAGCGCGTGCTGGCCGACCAGCAGTTGCCCTCCCATCCCGAAGCCGTCAATGCACTGCGCGTCCGCTACTGGCAGCGCTATGGCGCGACGCTGCTCGGCATGATCCGGCACCATGGCGTACGCGCCGATGACTTCCTGCGAGACGCGCACCAGTTCGACGACCTGTCCGGCATGATCCGCGCCGAGCGCGGTATCGGCAGGCTGTTGCAGCGCCTGCCGGGCCGCAAGATCCTGCTCACCAATGCGCCGCGTGCCTATGCACATGAAGTCGTGCGCCATCTCGGCCTGCAGCGCCACTTTGCCGAACATGTGCCGATCGAGGCAATGCGGGTGCACGGGCAGTGGCGGCCGAAGCCCTCGCGCCTGATGCTGCGCCAGCTGTTGCGCCGGCGCGGCCTGCAGGCCGCACGCTGCGTGCTGGTCGAGGACACGCTGGAAAACCTGCGGTCGGCCAAGTCGCTGCGCATGCGCACCGTCTGGTTTACCGGTTTTTCCCCGCGCCGATTTTCCCGCCCGGGTTTTGCCGATGTCCAAGTAAAATCCCTGCATCAACTACCCAGACGGCTGGCAAGCCTGCGGTAGTTGACCCTGCGGCCGCTGTCGGCCGCCCTGTCAATTGCCGGACTGAAAACAAGCATGCCAAACCAGAAGACGGGCGAACGCAAGTTGCAGATCCTCCAGGCTTTGGCCGAAATGCTGGAGAACCCGAAAGGGGAAAAAATCACCACCGCGGCGCTGGCGGCACGGCTGGAAGTGTCGGAAGCCGCGCTCTACCGGCATTTCGCCAGCAAGGCCCAGATGTACGAAGGGCTGATCGGGTTCATCGAGACCTCGGTGTTCACGCTGGTGAACAAAATTGCGCAAAGCGAAGAGCGCGGTCTGCGCCAGGTGCTCGCGATGGCCAGCGTGCTGCTCGACTTCGCCCAGCAGAATCCGGGCATGACCAAGGTGCTGATCGGCGATGCGCTGGTCAACGAGGATGAGCGCCTGCAGCAGCGGATGAATCAGTTCGTCGACCGGGTGGAGCTGGCATTCCGGCAATCATGGAAGCTGGCGGCCGTCCAGGGAGACGCGCCCGAGAGCGAGGCCGCTGCACGTGCCTCGCTGGTGATGGCCTTCGTGATCGGACGCTGGCACCGGTTCGCGAAAAGCGGTTTCGAACTCAGGCCGGCGGAAGGCGCGATGCTGCAGCTGGCGCTGCTGGCCGGCTGACGCGTCAGGCCTTGCTTGCCAGCGCCTGCGAACAGACCGGGCAGTCCGGGCTCTTCGCGGTCCGTATGCTGGTCCACTCCATCGCCCTTGCATCGAGCAGCAGCAGGCGGTTCGCCAGCGATTCGCCAATGCCGACCAGCAGTTTCAGCGCCTCCGCTGCCTGCATCGTCCCGATGATGCCCACCAGTGGCGCGAACACACCCATGGTCGAGCATTGCACTTCTTCGAATTGCTGATCCGGCGGAAACAGGCATGCATAGCAGGCGCTCTGTGCGCCGCGCGGATCGAACACCGCAATCTGGCCATCCATCCGGATGGCCGCACCCGACACCAGCGGCACTCCCGCACCGACGCAGGCCCGGTTGATTGCATGCCGGGTCCTGAAATTGTCGGTGCAGTCCAGCACCACCGAAGCTGACGCGACCAGCTCGGCCAGCGTCTGCTCGTCGGCACGCTTGCACAGCGCAACCACCTCAACTTCCGGATTGATTGCGGCCAGCGCCTGTTTGCCCGACTCGGCTTTCGGTTGCCCGACGCGGCTGGTGGTGTGCAGCACCTGGCGCTGCAGGTTGGTCAGGTCGACGCTGTCATGGTCGACCAGGGTAATCTTGCCGACCCCGGCCGATGCCAGGTAGAGGGCGACCGGGGAGCCGAGGCCGCCGGCACCGATCACCAGTGCATGCGAGTCGAGCAGCCGCTGCTGGCCATCGATGCCGATATCGTCCAGCAGGATGTGGCGGGAGTAGCGAAGGAGTTGTTGGTCGTTCATTGCCGCTAGTGGGGGCGCCCATGAAAAAACGGCCGCCGTGACGGCGGCCGTTGCAGGCGGGATCGGGGCTTACTTCTTCTCGCCGTTGCCGTTCGGGTTGTTGATCGTCGGCTCCTTCTTGCTTTCGATCTTGGCCGACTTCGACAGCTGGACCGGCTTGCCCTTCAGGTGGTTCAGCGCCTGCACCAGCTGGAAGTCCTCGCTGCTGCCGAATTCCAGCGGCTTGCGCTTCTTCTCGAGCTCGGCCAGGCGTTTCGCCTCTTCCAGTTCGTCGACCACCGAAGCGCCCTTGTCGGCATCTTTCTCGATGTCGTTCGACAGGTGCTTCTGCAGGTCGGATTCGCGCAGGCGCAGGCCGTTCAGGCCGTCGCCGTCCGGATATTCGTCGACCAGCAGGTCGGGCACGATGCCCTTGGCCTGGATGGCACGGCCGTTCGGGGTGTAATAGCGCGCGGTGGTCAGCTTGACTGCCGTATCGGCGGTCAGCTGGCGAATGGTCTGCACCGAACCCTTGCCGAAGGTCTGCGTGCCCATGATCGTGGCGCGCTTGTAGTCCTGCAGTGCGCCCGCGACGATTTCGGACGCAGATGCCGAGCCGGCATTGACCAGCACCACCATCTTGACCTTCTTCACTGCCTCGGGCAGGCGCGCCAGCGGGTCGGCGCCGGAACGCGTCGCATAGAACTCGCGACGCGCATAGTAGGTCGCCTTCGAGTCCGGCAGCTGGCCGTTGGTCGACACGATCGACACGTCCTTGGGCAGGAAGGCGGCCGAGACGCCGATCGCGCCGGGCAGCACGCCGCCCGGGTCGTTGCGCAGGTCGAGGACCAGGCCCTTCAGGTTTGGATCCTGCTGGTAGATCTGGTTGATCTTCTTCGCCAGGTCGTCGACAGTCGGTTCCTGGAATTGCGACACGCGGACCCAGCCGTAGCCCGGCTCGATCACCTTGGCCTTCACGCTCTGCACCTTGATTTCCTGGCGCACGATGGTGATGATCAGGGGCTTGTCCTCTTCCTTGCGGGCGACCGTCAGCGTGATCTTGGTTTGGGGCTCGCCGCGCATGCGCTTGACCGCTTCGTCCAGCGTCATGCCCTTGACCGGCGTGCTGTCGAGGCGGGTAATCAGGTCGCCTGCCTTCAGGCCGGCCTTGAACGCGGGAGAGTCCTCGATCGGCGAGATGACTTTCACATAGCCGTCTTCCATGCCGACTTCGATTCCGAGGCCGACGAACTTGCCCTGGGTGCCCTCGCGCAGTTCCTTGAATGCTTTCTTGTCAAGGAAGGCGGAATGCGGATCGAGCGAAGCGACCATGCCCGAGATCGCCTCGGTCAGCAGCTTCTTGTCCTCCACCGGTTCCACATAGTCGGACTTGATCAGTCCGAACACATCGGCAAGCGTGCGCAGCTCCTCGACGGGCAGCGGCGAACTTGCCTGACGCTGGGCCAGTGCATCGAATTGCATCGATCCGGCGATGCCGGCAACGAGGCCCAGTCCTATCAGTCCGAGATTCTTCAGTTTGCTGCCCATGCCTCACCTGTTGATCCATGTCAGCGGGTCAATCGCCCGCCCTTGATGCCGCAGCTCAAAGTATAAACCTGAATGTTCATTGCCGCCGCTGTTGCCTGCGGCCGCTATGACGTCCCCCGTTTTGACACGGTCGCCGGGTCGCTTCAGCAGTGCCTGGTTGTTGCCATAAATGCTCATGTACTGCCCGCCGTGGTCAATGATGACGAGGTTGCCGAAGCCGCGCATCCAGTCGGCAAAAATGACCTCGCCGGCACCCGCCGCATGCACGTCGCTGCCCTCGGCGGCCTTGATGAAAATGCCTTTCCACGCCGGGCCATCCGGGCGCCGCGCGCCGAAGGTTGCGGTCAGCTCGCCCCTGACCGGCAGGCGCGTCTTGCCGCGCAGCGCAGCGAAAGCGCTGCCGTCCGGCGGCGGGGGCGGCTCGGCCGGCTCCGGGGCGGGGGGCAGGCGCGGCTCGGCCCGGGCCATGGCCGGCGGCTTGTCGGTCGCGTCATTCTTGCGAGGGGATTTCGTCGTCTCGCGCGCCGCCATGTCGGCGCGCGCCCGGGCACGCCGCTGCGCTGTCTCGCGTTCTTCCCTACGCTGCTGCTCGACGAGCGCCGCCAGCCGGCTGACCAGGGTCGACAGCCGTTCTTCGTCGCGCGCCAGGTTGCCGGCTTCGCGCCGCTGTGCACCGAGCTTGTCGGCGAGGCGGGTGACCAGGGCCTGGCGCTTCGCCTTTTCTTTCTCGAGCAGGGCTTTCTGTTCGCGCTGCTCGGCGGCGATGTCATCCAGCGCGGCCCGTGTTTCTTCGGCATCGGCGCGGATTGCCTCGATCGCGGCGATATCCTGCTGCAGCTGCTCGATGGCCTTCACCTGCTCGGCCGACACATAGCCGAGATAGCGCAGTTCCCGCGCAATCCGGTTCGGGTTGTCGCCCGACAGCAGCAGCCGCACCCGATCGTCATGGCCGGCCGCATATTGCTCGCGCAGCATTTTGCCCAGCTTGTCGCGCTGGCGCGCGATACCTGCTTCCAGCTCCTGCTGGTTCTTTGCCAGCAGCTGCAACTGCTGCTCGGTGCGCTGCTGTTCTGCGGCCAGTTCGCGCAGCGCGCGGTTGGCGTTCGAGATGGCGGCCTCCGACGCGGCCAGCGCATCGGCCGCGCGTCCCTGGGCTTTTTCGGTGCGCGCTATGTCGGCCTTCAGTTCCGACAGTTTGCGGCGCAGCTGTGCGCGCTCTTCCTCGGCCTGCTGTTTCTGGCGGCCGCGCTCGCTGGCCTTGGGTGCGGCTTGCGCATGCACGGCCGCTGCTGGTGCCGCCAGCAGCACCAGCAGCGTCAGCTGCGCAAGCATGCGCAGGGGCGCCGGTCGGCTGCGCATCGTGCTAGCTCGCCTTGCCCTGGCTGGCAACGGCCTGCATCGCCGCCTCTATCGCCGCCGCGTCGCCCAGGTAGTAGCTGCGGATCGGCTTGAGCTCGGCATCCAGCTCGTACACCAGCGGCTGGCCGTTCGGTATGTTCAACCCGACGATGTCGGCATCGCTGATGCCGTCGAGGTACTTGATCAGCGCGCGCAGGCTGTTGCCGTGCGCGGAAATGAGAATCTGCTTCCCCGAGCGGATGGCCGGTGCGATCGACTCGTTCCAGAACGGCAGCACGCGTGCCACCGTGTCCTTCAGGCATTCGGTGAGCGGGATCTCGTCGCGGCCGAGCTTCGCATAGCGCGGGTCGGCGTAGGAAGTGCGCGGGTCGGCCGGGTCGAGGGCCATCGGCGGGGTGTCATAGCTGCGGCGCCAGACCAGCACCTGCGCGTCGCCGTATTGTGCGGCCGTCTCGGCCTTGTTCAGGCCCTGCAGCGCGCCGTAATGGCGCTCGTTCAGGCGCCAGCTGTGCACCGTCGGCAGCCACATCAGGTCCATCTCGTCCAGCGTCAGCCACAGCGTGCGGATCGCGCGCCGCAGCACCGAGGTGTAGGTGAGGTCGAAGGAGAAGCCGGCCTCCTTCAGCAGCCGGCCGGCGTGGCGCGCTTCGGCGATGCCCTTGTCGGTCAGGTCGACGTCGGCCCAGCCGGTAAAACGGTTCTCACGGTTCCAGACGGATTCGCCGTGACGCATGAAGACAATCTTGTACATGAAACGGTCCTGCAGGTGAAAGATGAATGGTTTTCGGGGTGAGGCTGCGGAATCGTGGAGGAGGCAGAGCCCGGAGCAGTCCGGTATTCTATAATGCTGAGCTTGCCCGAAACGAACTGATCTCCTGTGAAATTCCTCATCGACAATATCTGGCTGATCCTGATCGCGCTGGTTTCCGGCGGCGCGCTGCTCTGGCCCTCGCTGACTCGCAGCAAGAACACGCTGACCACCCTGCAGGCTACCCAGCTGCTGAACAAGGGCAAGGTGACCATCATCGACGTGCGCGCGCCCGACGAGTTCAAGGCCGGCCACCTGCGGCAGTCGAAGAACATTCCGCTCGACCAGCTCGGCGCCCGCAGCGCCGAACTCGACAAGGCGGCCTCGGTCCTGCTGGTGTGCGGCGTCGGCGCCCGCGCGGCGCGCGCTGCGGCCCAGCTCAAGCGGGCGGGTTTTGATAACGTGTATGTGCTTGGCGGTGGTTTCAGCGAATGGCAGTCACAGGGACTGCCGACCGCCAGGCTCTGACAATAACGAAGGAGCACCAATCTCATGGGCGCGAAGGTACGCATGTACAGCACGGCAGTTTGCCCCTATTGCAACATGGCCGAGCGGCTGCTGAAGTCGAAGGGCATCGAGGATATCGAGAAGATCCGCGTCGACCTCGAACCCGAGCAGCGCGTGCTGATGATGGAAAAGACCGGCCGTCGTACCGTGCCGCAGATCTACATCGGCGATACGCATGTCGGCGGCTTCGACGACCTGTCGGCGCTGGACCGCGAAGGCCGGCTCGACGCCCTGCTGCAGGGTGCCTGAGGCGCTGCTTCCACCGATTTGACCCCCCACTCAACTAGAAAGCGATTCATGTCCGACCAGAACCAGCCCGACCAGCAGCCCGTCTTCAACATCCAGCGCCTGTACCTGAAGGACCTGTCGCTGGAGCAGCCGAACTCGCCGGCCATTTTCCTCGAGCAGGAAGTGCCGGGCATCGAAGTGTCGATCGATGTCGGCTCGGAGCAGCTGGCTGACGGCATCTACGAGGCAACGGTGACGGTGACGGTGACTGCGAAGATTCGCGACAAAGTGGCTTTCCTGGTCGAAGGCAAGGAAGCCGGCATTTTCGAAATGCGCAACATCCCGGACGACCAGATGGAGCCGCTGCTCGGCATCGCCTGCCCGAACATCATTTATCCGTACCTGCGCGCCAATATCGCCGACATGGTGACCCGCGCCGGCTTCCCGCCGATTCACCTCACCGAAATCAATTTCGAGGTCTTCTTCCACCAGCGCAAGCAGGCACTCGCACAGGCCGCCGGCCAGCAGGTGCAGTGATCCGCATGCGTGCGCTTCGCCGACGTACCGCGCAAGGCAGTGCACGTGCGCTGCTGGCGCTGGTCATGCTGGCCGGTGCGGCCGGCGCCGCGCACGCGCTCGATTTCCGCTCCGTCGGCGCTGCGCCGGCGGTGCTGTATGACGCGCCCGGTACAAAGGCGCGCAAGCTGTTTGTCGCCCCGCCGGGCATGCCGGTCGAGATCGTCGTCAACAACGGGGACTGGAGCCGGGTGCGTGATGCTGCCGGCGACCTTGCCTGGATCGAGAACAAGTTCCTGACTGACCGGCGCATGCTGGTAGTCGAGGCGGCGCAGGCCGGTGCGCGTTCTGCCGCCAATGACAGTGCGCCGGTCGCTTTCACCGCGGCCAAGGGTGTGCTGCTGGAGGTGGTCGAGCCCATCGTGTCCGGCTGGATCAAGGTGCGCCATCGCGATGGCGACATCGGCTACGTAAAAGCGGCCGAGGTCTGGGGCGAATGAATATTTCCGTCCTCGGCGCCGGCGCCTGGGGCACCGCGCTGGGCATCGCGCTCGCCGCTCGCCATCCGGTACTGCTGTGGGGACGTGATCCGGCGGCGACTGCCGCGATGCAGGCTGCGCGGGAAAACCAGCGCTACCTGCCCTCTTTCCGTTTTCCAGAATTGCTCGCAGTGTCCTCCGATCTTGGTCAGGCGGTCGCGCATGCGCGCGACGGCTTGCTGATCGCAGCGACCTCGGTTGCGGGCCTGCGGCCGCTGCTGCGCTCGCTTGCGCCGCTGCAGGCGACCCATCTCGTCTGGCTGTGCAAGGGCTTTGAACAGGGCAGCGCGCTGCTGCCGCACCAGGTCGTGCTGGAGGAACTAGGCGACACGCTGCCGATCGGCGCGCTGTCCGGCCCCTCGTTTGCGCAAGAAGTCGCGCAGGGCCTGCCTTGTGCGCTGACCATTGGCTCGACCAGCGCCGAACTGCGCGATGCCGCGGTGGCGGCCGTTCATGGCGGCAGCATGCGCGTCTATTCAACCGATGACCTGGTCGGCGTCGAAGTGGGCGGCGCAGTCAAGAACGTACTCGCGATTGCCACCGGCATTGCCGACGGCCTGGGTCTTGGCATGAATGCGCGCGCTGCACTCATCACGCGCGGGCTGGCGGAGATCACCCGCCTCGGCATCGTGCTCGGTGGCCGCAGCGAAACCTTCATGGGCCTGACCGGCGTCGGCGACCTGATCCTGACCTGCACCGGCAGCCTGTCGCGCAACCGGCAGGTCGGCCTCGGACTGGCCGCTGGCAAGTCGCTCGAGCAGGTGGTGACTGAGCTCGGTCATGTCGCCGAGGGTGTTCGTTGTGTTCAGGCAGTGCAGCGCCTGGCCCGCATGCATCGCATTTCCATGCCCATCGTCGACGCCGTTGCCGGTGTTCTGTTCGAGGGCGAGGCTCCCCGGCAAGCCATCCGGCAACTGCTGGCGCGCGAAGCGCGCGAGGAATTCCGCCAGTAAAGCCCTGCGCTGCTGCTCAGGATTGCGCTGGCACTCGCACCAGCGTCAGCAGCGCCGAACTGTCTTCTTCCGCCTCGACCGAATGCGGCGTACCGCCGGCGAGGAACAGCAGCTCTCCCGGTCCCAGCCTGATCGTCCGCCCGTGCGCCTGCACGCTGAGCCGACCCTCGATGCATTGAATCGTCAGCTCGCCGTCAACCTTGTGCTCGGGCACCGAGCGTCCTTTCTGCAGGACGCTGCGGATCAGCTCGAAATGCGGCGTGCGCACGATGGCCGTCGACGGGGCCTGCTTCAGTTCTTCACCGAGAGGCATCATATTGATCACGTCACCCGACGTGGCATGGGGAAGCGACATGGCGGTTCCTCTCCGAATCGACTTCATGCTTGACCCACATCGACTGCAAAAATTCCGCCTGCTGAATAATCGCTGAACCCGGCACCAGCCTTTCCGACAGTTATCGGTGCTGGCACTTTTTTGATCTGCGTCAGTCAGAAACCGGTTGTTCCCCTTCGTTACGTCGGAAATCGCTTCATGCAGAGAACCCTACCCTTCCCCCGCCTTCGCCGCCTGCGCGGCTTTACGCTGATCGAGATCATGGTGGTTGTCGTCATCATGGGCGTGCTCGCCGCGCTCGTAGTGCCGCGCTTGATGGGCCGGACAGACGATGCCAGGATGCTTGCCGCAAAACAGGATATTTCAACGCTGATGCAAGCCCTCAAGCTGTACCGGCTCGACAACCAGCGCTACCCGACCACCGAGCAGGGCTTGCAGGCACTGGTGGCCCGGCCGAGCGTGGCGCCCATTCCGCAGAACTGGAAAACCGGCGGGTATCTGGATCGCCTGAACAAGGATCCGTGGGGCAACAACTACCAGTATCTCGCACCGGGTACGCGTGGCGAGATCGACGTGTTTTCCTTTGGCGCAGATGGCAAACCCGGCGGCACGGGCATCGATGCGGACGTCGGCTCCTGGGGTGATTGAGGCGGGCGCCGGGCGCCGCCAGCGCGGCTTCACGCTGCTTGAATTGCTGGTGGTGCTGGTGATTGTCGGCATCCTGCTCGGCGCCATCGCGCTGAATGCCAATCCGGGCGACCGCCAGGTATTGCAGAACGAGGCGCAGCGGATTGCCCTGCTGCTCCAGCTGGCGCGCGACGAGGCCATCCTGCGCAACCAGCCGATCGCATTTGAGGCGGATGATTACCGCTACCGTTTCTTGATCCGGAAGAACGACAGCTGGCTGCCGCTGACGGATGATGAGTTGTTGCGCGAGCGCGAGTTTCCCCGCTCGCCGGTCATGTTGCTGCTGCTGCCCCCGACCGGGGAGCGCCTGCCGGTGCGCATCGTATTCGGGCGCGAGCCGGTGGACAAGGCCTTCGCGCTGACCCTTGCACTCGGCGGCCAGAGCACGACCATCCGCGCCGACGGGATCGGCAATTTTCAGGTGGAGTGAGATGAACAGGCAGGCAAACGGCGGGCGCGCACAGCAGGGTTTCACTCTGCTCGAGGTGCTGGTCGCGCTGGTCATCGTCGGCACCGCACTGGCGGCCAGCCTGCGTGCGATCGGCAGCCTGACCCAGAACAGCAGCGACCTGCGCGCCGCGATGATGGCCACCTGGTCGGCAGAAAACCGGCTGACCCAGATTCGCCTGTCGCAGGAATGGCCGCCGCTCGGGCGGCGCGAGTTCGCTTGCTCGCAGGGGGAACTGCAGCTGCGCTGCGACGAGCAAATCATTTCGACGCCGAATCCGGCTTTCCGGCGCGTCGAGGTATCCGTGGTCGATGAGCGCGGTCGCAAGATCATCACGCTGTCACAGGTGGTGCCAAATGCGATCTGAGCGCTTGCATCGTCCGCGCGGCCTGACCCTGGTCGAGCTGCTGGTGGCCATCAGCGTGCTGGGTTTTGTCGCCGTGCTCGGCTGGCGCGGCCTCGACTCGATCACCCGTGCCCGCACTGGCCTCAACCAGGAACTGGAGCAGACGCGCGGCCTGCAACTCGCCTTCGCACAGCTGCAGGCGGATTGCGCAAACACCGTCGAGCAGGGGGCACTGGATGGCCGCCCGCCGCTGTTCATCGACAGCACCCGCGTCAGCGTCGTGCGCCGGGTGCAGCCGGAGGGGCGGGCTGGCGCATTGCAGGTGGTCAGCTGGCGGCTGCGCGGCGGTGTGCTGAGTCGCGAAGAGTCGCCGCCGACGCGCGACCTGACTCAGCTCGAGCAGTACTGGCAGTTTGCGCAGGCCGGCGGTGCGCAGGCACTGACGCTCGAAACCGGACTGCAGGCGATGCGCCTGCGCGTGTGGAGCAACGATGGTCGCGGCTGGCGCAACTGGGAGCAAATGGGCGGCGGCGCACCGGTCTCGCGCGGCGCGATGATGGACCCGCGTGCCGGCACCACCGCGACGCAGGTCAACTGGCGCGGGCTGGAGGTGTCGCTGCAGCTGCCCGACCGTCCGGCACCGATGACCAAGATTTTCATGCTGGGGGCACTGTGATTGCCTCGGGTGGTCGCCGGTGTCGCGAGCGCGGCGTGGCCGTGGTCACTGCGCTGCTGCTGACCACACTTGCGATCACGATCGTCGCCAGCCTGTTCTGGCAGCAGCAGGTCCAGGTGAGGTCGATCGAGAATCAGCGGCTGCAGCTGCAGAAACAATGGGTACTGCGTGGCGCGCTCGACTGGGCACGCCTGATCCTGCGCGAGGACGCGCGCTTCTCTGCTACCGACAACCTCGCCGAGCCCTGGGCGGTTCCGCTGTCGCCGACGCGGCTCGATCGCTATGTCGAATCGGCTGCGATCCGGGGCGACACCGGCAGTGCGGTGCTGTCGGGCCTGATCCAGGATGCGCAGGCGCGGCTGAACCTGACCAACCTCGCATCGAACGGGCAAGTCAGCCTGGTCGAAGTCCAGTCTTACGAGCGCCTGCTGTCCTCGCTGCGGCAGGATCCTGGGCTGGCACGCTCGACCGCGCAGCAGGTTGCGGCGGCCCAGCGTGCGGTGGCAACGTCGACGGCCGGCATGCCGCGTCCGATCGGCTTCACTCAGATCGAGGACCTGCTTGCGGTACCCGGCTACACGCCGGCGGTTATCAAGGCCATCCGCGAGTACGTCGTGTTCCTGCCGCGCGCCACGCCGGTCAATGCCAATACCGCACCGGCCGAGGTACTGGCTGCCCGCCTGCCCAATTTGTCGCTGGCCGATGCCACTGTGCTGGTGAACACGCGCCGCACCGCCAGCTTTCGCGACCTGAATGACCTCGGTGCCCGCCTGCCGGGGCAGCGCGATCCGCCGAGCGCCAGCCTGGTCTCGGTGGCATCCGGTTATTTCCTGGTGACTGGCCGGGTGACGATACGGCAGGCGACGCTGCAGGTGCAGGCACTGGTCGAGCGCTTCGGCCCGACCACCCACCTGCTCTGGGTAAGGGAGGATTGAATGGCGCGCGATGACCAGGCCTCGGCCCTCTACCTGCGGCTGCCGGCGCGCACCGGCGCGCGTCCGTCGGACGGAACGCCGCTGCCGTTCGCATGGACCGTTCGCGGACGGCTGCAACAGTCCGGAAGCGCGCCGCTGGCCGAGCTGGCACCGATGCTCGCGCGCGTGCAGCGGGTGGTCATGCTGCTGGCCGCCAGCGACGTGACCCTGCTGAATCTGGCGGTGCCGCCGCTGGGCCCCGCGCGGCTGCAGGCCGCATTGCCGGCGCTGGTCGAGGACCGGATCATCGGCGATCCGGCCGACTGTGCGATCGCGGCCGGGCCCGACGTCGACGGACGCCGGATGATTGCCGTCATCGATCGCAGCTGGCTGCAGCTGTGGATGGATGCGCTGCGCCAGCAGGGCGCGCGCCGCATTGCCGCGCAGCCGATGCAGCTGTGCCTGCCGCTGCCGGCCGCGCATGTGTCGGCTGCACTGCTCGATTCGCCCGGCCAGCCGCTGCTGGCGCTGCGCCTGTCGGCCGACGAAGGCATTGGCCTGCCGGTGACGGTCGACGACGACAGCCAGCTGGTCGACGTTGTGCCCGAGATGCTGGCCACTTTCGCAGCCGGGCAGGCGGTACAGATGTCGGTGCCGGCGCTCTGGGCGCCGCAGTTCGCGGCCTGGGCCGACGCGCATCCGGGCAGCGGGATCGAGTTCATCGACGAGGACTGGCGCAGCTGGATCGAGGGCGCCAGCCGCCTCGAGCTCGACCTGGTGCGCGGCGTGGCCACCCGCCGCGAGGAATCGCTCGACTGGCGACGCTGGCGCTGGCCGCTGGTGCTGGCTGCCGCCTGCCTGCTGTTCAATATTTTTGCGCTGAACTGGGACTGGTGGCGCCTGCGCCGGGAGGGGCTGCGGCTGCAGGAGAGCATGACGGCGATCTACCAGCGGACCTTCCCGAATGACAAGGTGGTGGTCGATCCGCTCGCGCAGATGCGGCAGAAGGCAATTGCCGCACAGCAGGCCGGCGGCGAACTCTCGCCGGGCGGCTTTCTCGGCCTGTCGGCGGCACTCGGTGATGCATGGGGCGGTAACGTGGCCGACCCGCGCTCGATTGCCGCCATCGAGTACAGGGACGCGGCGCTGACCGTCCGGCTCAAGCCCGGTGCGCCGGTATCGCTCGACTCGCTTCGCCCGGCGCTGGTCGCACGCCAGCTCGAGGTGACGCCATCACCCGCCGACCCCTCGGTATGGCAGGTCAGGAGCACGCCATGAGATCGAATGCGCTTGGACGGTTCTGGCAGGAACGCACGCTTCGCGAGCGCCGCATTCTCGTGATCGGCGGCGGCCTGTTGCTGCTGGTGCTGGTGTGGCTGCTGCTGGTCGATCCGGCGTTGCAGGGGCGCGAGCAGTGGCGCAAGGCCTTGCCGGCGCTGCGTGCCGATGTCGCGCAGATGCAGGGCCTTGCCCAGCAGGCGGCGAATGCTCCGGCGGCCACGCCGGCCGCCGCGATGCCGGACCGCGCCGAGCTCGAGCGCAGCCTGGCCGGCCGCGGAATCAAGGCCCAGAGCCTGACGGTCAACGATGGCCAGGTGCGGCTCACGCTCAGCGATGTGTCGTTTGCTGCCCTGGTCGACTGGCTGCGGCAGGTGCAGCGCGACGTGCAACTGGTGGTAAGCGAGGGGGGCATTACCGCGCGTGACCGCATTGACCGCGTCGATGCCAACCTGTCGCTGCGCAAGCTTCCATGAGGCGATCGCTGGGGTGGCTGGCGGCAGCGCTGCTGATCGTTCTCGGGACGGCCATAGCGAGCCTGCCGGCAGCCTGGCTGGTACCGCTGGTCGAACGCCAGACTGACGGCCGCCTGTCGCTGGGCGATCCGCAGGGCAGCGTCTGGCAGGGCTCCGCCTTTGTCGGCATCGCCGGCGGCGGCGACGAACCGCTGGTACCGCTGCTGCCGGGGCGGTTCGACTGGACGCTCTCGCCGCTGGCGCTGGTCGGCATTGTCGATGCAAGCGTGCGCAATCCGCGTGCACTGGCCGAGCCTCTGTCGATCGACGGCAGCTGGAACCGATGGGACCTTGGGCCGGCCAGCATCAGCCTGCCGGCCGAGCGGCTGGCCGCGCTGGGTGCACCGCTGAACACGGTACAGCCGTCCGGCTTGATGCAGCTGTCGTGGCCGTCGCTGAAGCTTGAACGCAGCAGCGCCGGCATGGAGATCGACGGACGCATGCGTCTCGAGATGACCGAGATTGCCTCGGCCTTATCGCCCGTCAAGCCGCTCGGCGCTTATCGCATGCA
>JAIXTG010000115.1 GCA_027484285.1 Oxalobacteraceae bacterium
GGGTGGTCGACTTCGATTTCTGCAGGGCCTCCAGCACGTTCTGCGCAGACTTCTGCGCCATCCGGTCCAGCTCGGCCAGCGCAACCAGCCCGACCTTGTAAAAATCTGCAGGCGTGGTCACCAGCCCGCGGTCAACCAGTTGTTCGACCAGCTGCTCGCCGAGGCCTTCGATGTCCATCGCGCGCCGCGAGACGAAATGCAGCAGCCCGCCCTTGCGCTGCGCGGCGCACTTGATCCAGCCGCCCGAGCAGCGGGCAACCGCCTCGTCTTCGGGCCGCACGATCGGCGAGCCGCACACCGGGCAGTTGGCCGGCATGAGGAATTCACGCGCATCCGCGGGACGCCGCTCGGGCACGGGCGCGACGACTTCCGGTATCACATCCCCCGCGCGGCGCACGATCACGCTGTCGCCGATCCGTACGTCCTTGCGGCGCACCTCGTCTTCGTTATGCAGCGTCGCATTGGTGACGGTCACGCCACCGACCGAGACCGGCGCCAGCCGGGCGACCGGCGTGACGGCACCGGTGCGGCCGATCTGGACCACGATGTCCTGCACGGTAGTGGTTGCCTCCTCGGCCGGAAACTTGTGCGCCAGCGCAAAGCGGGGCGCGCGCGACACGAAGCCCAGCGTACGCTGCTGGTCAACCCGGTTGACCTTGTAGACCACGCCGTCGATGTCATACGGCAGGCCCGGACGCTTGGTCCCGATGCCGGTAAAAAACCGGAGCAGGCCCTCGGCCCCCTTTACGGTGGCGCGTTCGGCGCAGACCGGGATGCCGAGCGACTGGTACCAGTCGAGCAATGCCGAATGCGAGGCCGGCGGCTCCGCCCCCTCGAGTCGGCCAATCCCATAGGCAAAGAAGCGCAGGCTGCGCCGAGCGGTAATGCGCGAGTCCAGCTGGCGCAGGCTGCCGGCCGCTGCATTGCGCGGATTTGCAAATTCCTTCTGGCCGGCTTCGCGCTGCCGCTGGTTGAGGCGCGCAAAATCCGATTTGAACATCAGCACCTCGCCGCGCACATCGATGATGGCCGGCGGCTGCGAGCTCTGGAGACGCAGGGGTATCGAGCGCACCGTGCGGATGTTCGCCGTCACATCTTCGCCGGTGCTGCCGTCGCCGCGGGTGGCGGCCTGCACCAGCACGCCATCCACATAGCGCAGGTTGATCGCCAGCCCGTCGAATTTGAGCTCGCAGGCATAGTCGACGTCATGCAGGGAGCTCAGCCCCTCGCGCACACGGCGGTCGAATGCAACGATGTCGTCATCGCTGAAGCCATTGTTAATCGACAGCATCGGCACGTCATGCCCGACCTGCGCAAATTCGGGAAGCGGGGCGCCGCCAACCCGCTGGGTCGGCGAGTCCGGCGTCAGCAGTTCCGGATGGTCGGCTTCGAGTTGCTGCAACTCGCGGAACAGCAGATCGTATTCCGCATCCGGAATGGTCGGACGGTCGAGCACATAGTAAGCATGCGCGTGACGGTTGAGCTCACGCCGCAGCCAGTCGCTGCGGGCGGCCCAGTCCGAGGGATCGGGTGCGGAAGACGGTGCGGTGAACAGGTCCTGCTGGGCCATCAGGCGAACAGGCGCTGCGCGTGGGGCGAACCGGCCGGCACGCCTGCCTGTGCCATCGCTGCGTAGAAGTCGTCAACCTGGTGCGCAATCGCGGACAGCGCGGCATCGGACAGCGGCTGCCCTTCATCATCCACCACGGCGCCGGACAGGCGGCCGGCCAGGGATTTCGCAAATGCGGCCATTGCCTTGAACCCGTCGCGATCGGGCGCCACCAGGGCCACTGGCAACAGGAGCGTGATGCGGGTGCTGGTTTCGTCAGCCGGGTTGGCATTCAGGCTGATCGAGAACAGCTGCCCGCCCTCGCCATCCGGCATCACCAGCCGGCCATCCGGCCGCAGCTCCATGCCCTGGCGCTGCAGCGCCGGCTTGAGGGTGGACACCGGCCACGGGGCACCACCGGAACGCACATTGATCGACAACTGCGCGTCGAATTCCTGTACCTGCTGATACAGCTTGCGTGCCTGCGTGATCGTGCCACCCATCTCGGGCAGCTCGAGGCTGGCGCCCAGCTCATCGGACAGTTGGTCCAGGCGTGACGCCAGTTCGGAAAATTCCAGTTCGGACAAGGCGCCCGCGCGCGTCGCCAGTTGCACGCCTACCTGCAGCGCACTGTAAATGCCGCCCACCGCCACCGCTTCCCAGTCGCCGGTTTCGTTCAGGCCGATCACCCGCACCGGCTTGCTGCCGACCAGATGCAGGGAGTGAAATGCCGCGCTGACTTTTTCGCCGCGCAACGGGGTATCCAGTGCGAGCGGGACAATGCAGTCCAGCGCCGGGTCGAGCGGCGAACGCCGCACGGGCGCCGCTGCAACTGATGCCGCCGCAGGCGCGGGCATGGATTCAACCACTTCGTCCGGCTCGGCACCGAGGTCGGGATCCGGGGCCACCGCCGTGTCGACGAGGTCCGGTCCTTCGAAAGGATTCAGCACCGGCTCCTGCCGTCCGCCAGGCGTGCCCGGGTTCAGGTCCTGCTTCAGCAGCACGTCGTCCTGGAGCGGCGAAAACGCCTGCTCGACCGACTTTTTCGCCCGCCATTCCTGCCACTTGTTGTACGAAATGACGCCAACGACGATCAATCCGCCAATCCCTACCAGGCTCGCTTGCAACTCAGTCATTCAAAACTCTTTGGTCGAAGAATATTCAATAAAGAAAGATTTTAGCGGACATTGGGCGGGTCTCCTTTGCTTCCGCAGCCATCCCTCCGGACATTCCCGTATTGCTCTGAGGTTCCGTCGTTGCCTGTTTTAAAAGTTGACGGTTATCAATGGCACCACCCTCTTTGTCATTACGATAACTACCGTCAACACCATGAACAGGGAGGGATCCAGATGTCGAACCCATCGGAAATCAAGCTCAACGCGCTCACCATGCTGTCTGTCGGGCCTGTTCTGCGCCGCGTACGCCACTGGTATTACAGGCGCGCCGAAGAACATTACCTGATCTGCGCGGCCGTCGAACATGCGCGCGCCCGCGAAGCGGAAGAAAACGAGGCCTACTACCAGAAACGCGCCGCCATGGCACGCTCCGCCCAGCTCTGGGATTGAACATCTCCCCGCCCGCCGGCGGGAAGATGGGCTTTCCCGCTAGGCGGCCTGCTGCTCCGTGGCCAGATTGGCCGCCGACTCCATGTCCACCGCGACGATGCGGGACACCCCCTGCTCCTGCATCGTCACGCCAATCAGCTGCTGTGCCATCTCCATCGCAATCTTGTTGTGCGAGATAAACAGGAACTGCGTATGGGCCGACATCCGCTTGACCATGTTGCAGAAGCGCTCGGTGTTGGCGTCATCCAGCGGCGCATCGACCTCGTCCAGCAGACAGAACGGCGCCGGATTCAGCTGGAAGATCGAGAACACCAGCGCAGTCGCAGTCAGTGCCTTTTCACCGCCCGACAACAGGTGGATCGTCGCATTCTTCTTGCCCGGCGGCTGGGCCATCACCTGCACGCCGGAGTCGAGAATCTCTTCGCCGGTCATCACCAGCTTCGCATTGCCGCCGCCGAACAGGATCGGGAACAGCTCGCCAAAGTGGTGGTTGACCTTGTCGAACGTGTCCTTCAGCAAATCGCGCGTTTCCATGTCGATCTTGTGGATCGCATCCTGCAGCGTCGTGATCGCCTCCGTCAGGTCGGCATTCTGCGCATCGAGGAACTGCTTGCGCTCGGACGCCTGAGCCAGCTCGTCCAGCGCCGCAAGGTTCACCGGACCCAGCGCATTGATCGCATTCGTCAGGCGGGTGACTTCGCCCTGCAGCCACGACGGCCGCATGTCCTCGGTCAGCTTCTCCGCCAGCGCCGCTTCGTCGGCCTGCGTATTGGCCAGCGCCTCCGCGAATTGCTCGACGTTCAGGCGCGCGGCCTGCTCCTTGAGCTGCAGTTCAACAATACGGTCGCGGATCGGCTGCAAGCCGCGCTCGGCTGCCAGTTTGGATTCGTCATGCGCGCGCATGCGCTGGGTCAGCTGGTCGAGCTCGTGGCGCGCATGCGCCAGCAGCACTTCCTGCTCGCTGCGCCGCTCGAGAAGTGACTGCAGGCCGGCCTGTGCCGTCTGGTCGTCCAGTTGTTCCAGCTCAAGCGTGCCCTGCTCCATGCTGGCAAACAATTGTGCCGACTGCTCGAGGGCGGTCGCGATACTGCGCCGCAATTCCTCGATGCGCGTTTCATGTGAACGCTGTGCAAATTCCGCCTGTTGTGCTGCCAGTTCCATTTCCCGCAGCTGCTCGCGAGCGCGGCCCAGTGCCGCCTCGCGCTCGAGGTAGACCGTCTGTCCGTCCTCGTGCGACTCCTGCACCTGGCCCAACTCGATGTCGAGCTGTTCCAGCGCCTGCTCGGCCTCCGCCTGCACCTGCTGCTGCTCGGCTTCCTGGGCAGCGATCTCGCCCATGTCATTCTCGATCTGGGTGCTGCGCTGGCTGAAGCGCTCGACCGCTTCGGTCAGCTTAAGCAGGTCGATCTGCAGGCTGTGCAGTGTCTGCTGCAGCTGCGACACCTGCAGCGTGAGCTGCTCCAGACGCTGCGTGCCATGGGTCAGCGCCGCATCGGCACGCACCGAGCGCTGGCGCGCCTCGTCGGCCAGCATCTGCTGCGCACGAACCTGGCGGGTCAGGTTGTCGATTTCCTGCTGGCGGGCCAGCATGCCGTCCTGCTCGGAATCGGACGCGTAAAAACGCACCGACAGCTTGCTGATCAGGTGGCCTGCGCGCGTCACCAGCGTCGCGCCGACCGGCAGGCGGCTGCGCTCGGCCAGCGCGGCGGCGGCGTCTTCGGCAATGAATACGTTGTGCAGCCAGTCCTGCAGCAGGGCACGCAGGCCGGGGTCGTCGACCTTCATCATGGACATCAGCGGCTTCAGTCCGGTCGGCGCGGCCTCGGCCGGCGAGGAGGTGCCGGACAGCGAGTACAGCGACAGCTTGGCCGGCGGCGCATCGCCGAAGAACGCCTTTGCCCAGTCGAGGTTGGAGAGCTCGAGCGCCCCGGTACGTTCGCGCAGCACCGACTCCAGCGCGGTTTCCCAGCCTTGCTCGACCGACAGTTTCTGCCACAGGCGCGGCAGCTGGCCGAGCTCATGCTTGTTCAGCCACGGCGCCACCTTGCCCTCGGTCTGCACACTTTCCTGCAGCTGCCTGAGTGCAGCGAGGCGCGCCTCAAGCTGGGCATGCGTCGCGGTTTCGGCATTCACTGCCTGCTGCGCGTCGCGCCGCTCCTGCTCCAGCCGCGGCTGCTGCTCGCGGGCAGCCGCCAGCTCGGCCTGCGCTTGGTCCAGCTGCGCCTGCTTTTCCTCGACCTGTACTTTCAGGTTGCCGAGGTGCGCGGTATCCGGCAGCGACAGCATGTTGCGCTCCTGGGCCAGGCGTTCGCGGCGCTGCGCGAGGCCGGCCAGGATGCTGGACGCATTGCGCTGGTGGGCGGACTCGAGTTCGATCCTTTGCTGGACCTGCATGATGCGCGAGCGCGATTCGGTGGTCGCCAGCTGCGCCGTGCGCCAGGCTTCCTCGATCGCCGGCAGTTCTTCCTGCCTTGCCTGCAGCGACTGCTGCGCCTCCGCCACCCGCATCGCGTGCTCTTCCAGCCCGATCTCGGCCTGCGCCAGCTCGTCCTGGAATTGCGTGCTCTGGCGCTGCCATTGCTCGCGCTGGGCAGACAGCGAATTCAGCTGGGTCTGGAGCCGGGTGCGCGACTCGATCACGAACCTGATCTGCGCTTCCAGGCTGCCGATCTCGGAATTGGTCTGGTAGAGCGCGCCCTGTGCCTGGTGCATGCGGTCGCCGGCGGCATAGTGTTCCTGCCGCAGGTGCTCAAGCTCGGTCTCGACGTGGCGCAGCTTCGCGGTCTGTTCTTCAAGCTCGGTCTGGGATTTTTCGATCTCGCGGAAAAAACGCTGCTGCTCGCTGGCGGCCTCGTTCTTGCGCAGCAGCCAGAGCAGCTTCTGCTTTTCCTCCTGGTCGCCCTGCAGCTGGTGAAACTTCTGCGCGACCTCGGCCTGCGACTGAAGCTTATCGACGTTGACATTCAGCTCGCGCAGGATGTCTTCGACCCGTTGCAGGTTTTCCCGCGTGTCCTGCAGGCGGTTCTCGGTTTCGCGGCGGCGCTCCTTGTACTTGGACACACCGGCGGCCTCCTCGAGGAAAATCCTCAGCTCTTCCGGCCGCGCCTCGATGATTCGCGAGATCATGCCCTGCCCGATGATCGCGTAAGCGCGCGGCCCGAGGCCGGTACCGAGGAAGATGTCCTGGATATCCCGGCGGCGCACTGCCTGGTTATTGATGTAGTAAGTCGACGTGCCGTCGCGCGTGAGCGTGCGCTTGACGGCAATCTCGGCGAAGGTGCTCCACTGGCCCGCCGCCTTGCCGGCGCTGTTGTCGAACACCAGTTCGACCGACGAGCGTCCGGCCGGCTTGCGGTTGGTCGAGCCGTTGAAAATCACATCCTGCATGGATTCGCCGCGCAGCTCGGACGCCTTGGACTCGCCAAGCACCCAGCGCACCGCGTCAATGATGTTCGATTTGCCGCAACCATTCGGCCCGACCACACCGACCAGCTGGCCCGGGACCTGGAAATTGGTCGGATCGACGAAGGACTTGAAGCCCGAAAGTTTGATGGAAGTTAACCGCACGTCTTTTCCAACTTAAAAAAAGAGAAACCGGGCATGGAGCCCGGCGGGTCAATTCTGAACGGCGCAATCATAACATCGGGGGGTAGTGTCCAGAGACTTTCCATCCGATCATCAACGGTATAATCGCGCGCTCCGCCCCTGCAACAATCCGGACCGACCCAACGTGAACCCGCTGCTCGCCAAACTCCAGCCTTATCCGTTTGAAAAACTGCGCCACCTGTTTGCCGGCGTGACGCCGAATGCGGACTACACCCCAATCAGCCTCGGCATCGGTGAGCCGAAGCACCCGACTCCGGCACTGATCCGGCAGGCGCTGGCTGACAACCTCGCCGGACTGGCGAGCTATCCGACCACGGCCGGCAGTGACGCGCTGCGGTCGGCGATCTGCGGCTGGCTGGAACGGCGCTACCAGTTGCCGAAGCTGGATCCGGCCACCGAGGTACTGCCGGTGAATGGCTCGCGGGAAGCGCTGTTCGCGCTGGCCCAGGCCGTGATCGACCCGGCGGCAAAATCCGTCGTGGCCTGCCCGAACCCGTTCTATCAAATCTACGAAGGCGCAGCCTTCCTGGCCGGTGCAGAGCCCTTCTTCGTCAATTCCGATCCGGCACGCAATTTCGCGCCGGATTTCTCGACTGTGCCGGCAGAAATCTGGCCGCGCGTGCAGTTGCTGTTCATCTGCACGCCCGGCAACCCGACCGGCGCAGTACTGACCCTGGACGACTGGCGCGAGCTGTTTGCGCTGTCCGACAGGCATGGCTTCGTGATCGCCGCCGACGAGTGCTATTCCGAAATCTATTTCGGCGAGCAAAAGCCGCTCGGCGCGATGGAAGCCGCGCACAAGCTGGGGCGCGGCTACGAGCGGCTGGTTGCCTTCTCCAGTTTGTCCAAGCGCTCGAACGTGCCGGGCATGCGCTCCGGCTTCGTGGCCGGCGACGCAGCCATCCTCAAGCAATTCCTGCTCTACCGCACCTACCACGGCAGTGCGATGAGCCCGTCCGTGCAGGCGGCATCGATCGCGGCATGGAACGACGAGGCCCACGTGCAAGACAACCGGGACAAGTACATCCGCAAGTTCAGCCAGGTCACGCCCATGCTGGCCGAGGTGCTCGACGTCGCCCTGCCGGACGCCGGCTTCTACCTCTGGGCAAAGGTCGACAAGCTGGCCGCCATCAGCGATACCGAGTACGCGCGGCGCCTGTATGCCGAATATAATGTGACGGTCCTGCCGGGCAGCTATGTGGCGCGTGATGCGCACGGCAGCAACCCGGGCGCGAACCGCATCCGCATGGCGCTGGTCGCCGAAGTCGATGAATGCCTCGAAGCCGCACGGCGCATCGTCGAGTTCACGCGCAAGCTGGCCGCCTGATTTTTTCATCTCCCCCGAAACCAGAAACGACATGACCCAACAACTGCAAAGCATCATCGAGAGCGCCTGGGAAGAGCGCACCAATTTTTCGCCGAAATCTGCGCCGGCCGACGTGCGCGACGCAGTCGCCGCAGTGCTCGAGCAGCTCAACCAGGGCACGCTGCGCGTGGCCCAGAAAGACAGCGGCTCCTGGGTCGTGAACCAGTGGGTGAAAAAGGCCGTGCTGTTGTCGTTCCGCCTGGAAGACAACGTGCCGATCGCCGGCGGCGGCGGCATGCAGTTCTATGACAAGGTGCCGACCAAGTTCGCAAATTACAGTGCGGAAGACTTCGCCAAGGGCGGCTTCCGCGTGGTGCCGCCGGCGGTCGCTCGCCGCGGCAGCTTCATCGGCAAGAACGTCGTGCTGATGCCCTCCTACGTGAACATCGGCGCCTACGTCGACGAAGGCACCATGGTCGACACCTGGGCCACCGTCGGCTCCTGCGCCCAGATCGGCAAGAACGTGCACCTGTCCGGCGGCGTCGGCATCGGCGGCGTGCTGGAACCGATGCAGGCCAACCCGACCATCATCGAAGACAACTGCTTCATCGGCGCGCGCTCCGAGGTCGTCGAAGGCGTGATCGTCGAGGCCAACTCGGTGATCTCGATGGGCGTGTATATCGGCCAGTCGACCAAGATCTACGATCGTGCCACCGGCGAAGTCAGCTACGGCCGCATCCCGGAAGGTTCGGTCGTCGTGTCTGGCAACCTGCCGTCGGCCGATGGCAAGTACAGCCTGTACTGCGCCGTGATCGTCAAGCGCGTGGATGAAAAGACGCGCGCTAAAACCTCGATCAACGAGCTGCTGCGCGACTGATCCGAGCCGATGGATGCCGGCCTGCGCCGGCGCGATGATTTTTATAGCTGATGCCCTTTGCAGGGTCACCCCGGCGCAGGCCGGGGTCCAGCGACTTTCACAAGCCGCACACCATGATCACCCTCTACGGCATCCCCAACTGCGACACGGTAAAGAAGGCCCGTACCTGGCTGGATGCAAATGGCCACGCGTATGCCTTCCACGACTTCAAGAAGGCTGGCCTCGACGAAGCGACGGTCGCCCGCTGGCTGGCGCAGCAGCCGTGGGAAGTGCTGGTCAACAAGAAAGGCACGACCTGGCGCGGACTGCCGGATGAACAGAAAGCCACGGTCACCGATGCCGCCAGCGCCACCGCACTGATGCTGCAGTCGACCAGCGTCATCAAGCGCCCGGTACTGTGCGTCAATGACCAGGTGCTGGTCGGCTTCGATCCCACCCTCTACCAACAGGCACTGCAAGCATGAGCAAGACCCTCGCGCTGACTGAAGAACTGATCTCGCTGCACTCCGTCACGCCCGCCGACGGCGGTTGCCAGCTGAAAATGGCCGAGCGCCTTGCGCCGCTGGGCTTCGGCTGCGAAACCATCGCATCCGGCGATGTCACCAACCTGTGGGCGCGGCGCGGCAGCGCGCAGCCGCTGCTGGTGTTCGCCGGCCATACCGATGTCGTTCCCACCGGTCCGCTCGAGCGCTGGAGTTCCGATCCGTTCACGCCCACGCATCGCGACGGCAAGCTGTACGGCCGCGGCGCAGCCGACATGAAGACCTCGCTGGCGGCGATGGTGGTGGCGGTCGAGGAGTTCGTCGCCGCGCATCCGGACCACAAGGGATCGATCGGTTTCCTGATCACCAGCGACGAGGAAGGACCGGCGACCGACGGTACCGTCATCGTCTGCAACCAGCTGAAGGCGCGTGGCGAGCAGCTCGACTACTGCATCGTCGGCGAACCCACGTCGGTCAGGCAGATCGGCGACATGATCAAGAACGGCCGCCGCGGCACCATGTCCGGCAAGCTGGTCGTCAAAGGCGTGCAAGGCCATATCGCGTATCCGCACATGGCGAAGAATCCGATCCATCTCGCGATGCCGGCACTGGCGGAGCTGACTGCGGTCGAGTGGGACAAGGGCAATGAGTACTACCTGCCCACCTCATGGCAGATGTCGAACATCCATGCCGGCACCGGCGCATCGAACGTGATCCCGGGGGAATGCGTGGTGGATTTCAATTTCCGCTTCTCGACCGCGAGCACCGTCGACGGCCTGCAGGCACGCGTGCATGAGGTACTGGACCGGCACGGCCTGGACTATGACCTGAAATGGACGGTCGGCGGCCTGCCCTTCCTGACCCCGCGGGGCGAGCTGAGTGACGCACTGTCGTCGGCGATTCGCGCCGAGACTGGCATCGAGACCGAACTGTCGACCACGGGCGGCACCTCGGACGGTCGCTTCATTGCGCAGATCTGCCCGCAGGTCGTGGAGTTCGGGCCGACCAATGCCAGCATCCACAAGATCGATGAACATGTGGCGCTGGTCGAGATCGAACCTCTGAAAAACATTTACCGGCGCACGCTGGAAAACCTCCTGCTCTGACATGTCCCTGCCCTTTGCCACCCTGCGCGACCTGCTGCGCCATGCAGTTACCCGCTTCAACAGCGAGAAGCTGTTCTTCGGTCACGGCAGCGACAATGCCTTCGACGAAGCCGCCTACCTGCTGCTGCACACACTGAAGCTGCCGCTGGACCGGCTCGAGCCTTTCCTTGACGCGCGCCTGACCGAACAGGAAATCACCACCCTGCTCGGCTTGGTCGAACGGCGTGCGCGCGACCGGGTGCCGGTGGCCTACCTCACGCAAGAGGCGCTGCTCGGGGATTACCGGTTCTACGTGGACGAGCGCGTGATCGTGCCGCGCTCCTTCATTGCAGAACTGATACCGGAGCAGTTCCAGCCGTGGATCGCCGACCCCGATGACGTGACGAATGTGCTCGAGCTCTGCACCGGCTCCGGCTGCCTCGCGATCATGCTGGCCGATGCCTTCCCGAACGCGCGGATCGATGCAGTCGACCTGTCGGCCGATGCACTGGCCGTGGCGAAAAGGAATGTCGACGACTATGAGCTGCAGGACCGGGTCACGCTGGTCGAATCCGACCTGTATGCAAAACTGCCGAACAGGAAATATGACCTGATCGTCACCAACCCGCCGTATGTGAACAGCGGATCGATGGCGCGCCTGCCGGCCGAGTACCGGGCCGAACCAACCATGGCGCTGGCCGGCGGCGAGGATGGCATGGATATCGTGCGCCGCATCGTCGCAGGCGCGAAAGAAAAGCTGACCGACAATGGCGTGCTGGTGATCGAGATCGGCAATGAATTTGCCTATGCGGAAGCTGCGTTTGCCGACCTCGAACTGACATGGCTGTCGACCAGCGCGGGGGATGAAGCGGTGTTCTTGCTGACCGCGGACCAGCTGTAAATCATTCCAGGCGCCGTACTCCGGCCTGCGCCTGAAAACGAACGACACTGGATCCCGGCCTGCGCCGGGATGACGTTTTACAAGCCGACGCACATTCACGAGTCACCCCGGCGCAGGACGGGATCCAGCGATTTTGCCTTCCTCCGACCCATGATCCGCCTCCAACAACTGAGCCTGATGCGCGGCACGAAGCCGCTGTTCGAGCAGGCCGACCTGACCATCAATCCCGGCGAGAAAGTCGGCCTGATCGGCGCCAACGGCGCCGGCAAGTCGACGCTGTTCGCGATGCTGCGCGACGAACTGCACCCCGATGGCGGCAGCATCGACTTCCCCCGGCAGTGGCGAGTTGCCCATGTCGCACAAGAGACGCCGGCGCTGGACCGGCTGGCAATCGACTATGCCATCGATGGCGATGCTGAACTGCGCCGGCTCGAGGGCGAACTGGCTCAGGTGGAAGCGCAAGGCCAGCAGGCAGACGGCCACCGGATCGGCGAGTTGCACGCGAAACTGGCCGATGCCGACGCCTATACCGTGCGCTCGCGCGCCGAGCAGTTACTGGCCGGCCTGGGCTTCAGCGAGGCCCAGATGATGCAGCCGGTCGCCAGCTTCTCCGGCGGCTGGCGCATGCGCCTGAACCTCGCCCAGGCGCTGATGTGCCCTTCGGAACTGCTGCTGCTGGACGAACCGACCAACCACCTCGACCTCGACGCCATCCTGTGGCTGGAAGACTGGCTGCGGCGCTATGCGGGCACGCTGCTGGTGATCTCGCACGACCGCGACTTTCTCGACGGGCTCACCAACGTGATCGTGCATATCGACGAGCGCAGGCTCAAGCGCTATGGCGGCAACTACAGCGCGTTCGAGCGCCAGCGCGCCGCCCACCTGGCGCTCGCGCAGGCGATGGTCGAGAAACAGCAGCGCAAGCGCGCCCACCTGCAATCCTTCATCGACCGCTTCAAGGCCAAGGCCACCAAGGCCAAGCAGGCGCAGAGCCGCATCAAGGCGCTGGCAAAGATGGAAGAACTGGCACCGCTGCGTGCGGCGGCCGAATTCTCGTTCGAGTTCCGCGAACCCGAGCGCGCGCCGAACCCGCTGCTGGTGCTGGATACCGTCGATGCCGGCTACCGCAGCCCGGAAGGCGACGAGAAAACCATCGTGCGGGGTATCGACTTCTCGCTGCAGTCCGGCCAGCGCATCGGCCTGCTCGGCGCGAACGGCGCCGGCAAATCCACCTTCATCAAAACGATCGCCGGCGATGTCTCGCCGCTGCATGGCACCGCGCGCCTCGGCAAGGGGCTGGCGATCGGCTACTTCGCGCAGCACCAGCTCGAAATGCTGCGGCCGGACGACTCGCCGCTGATGCACCTGATGCGCATCGCGCCCGATGTGCGCGAGCAGGAACTGCGCGATTTCCTCGGCAGCTTCAATTTCCCCGGCGAGATGGTGAAGAGCCCGATCGCGCCGTTTTCCGGCGGAGAAAAGGCACGACTGGCACTGGCGCTGATCGTCTGGCAGCGCCCCAACCTGCTGCTGCTGGATGAACCGACCAACCACCTCGACCTGGAAACCCGCGAGGCACTGACCGAAGCGCTCGCGCAGTTCGACGGCACCCTGCTGCTGGTATCGCATGACCGGCACCTGCTGCGTGCCACCACCGATGAATTCCTGATCGTTGCCGACGGCCGGCTGCAGCCGTTCGACGGCGACCTCGACGATTACAAGGAATGGCTGTTCAAGTCGCGTGCGGCGGAAGCCGCATCGCAAGCCCCCTCTGAAACATCGACTATCGACCGAAAAGAACAGAAGCGTGCCGAAGCGCAAGAGCGACAGCGACTATCGCAGCAACGCAAGCCGCTCGAGAAGCGATTGTTAAAAGTCGAGGCCGATATGGCTGAACTGCAGGAGCGCCAGTCTGTCGTCGAGACCGCGCTTGCGGACAGTGCGATCTACGAGCCTGAACGCAAGGACGCGCTGAAGCATCTGCTGGCAGAGCAAGTGAAGATTCGTCAGGCACTCGAACCTCTCGAGGCCGAATGGCTGGAGCTGCAGGAGGCGCTTGAGCAGCTGTAAAAAGGCGTCTCAAATCCGCTGATCGCAGGAACAGCCCGACGCACGACGCTACTCAGTCCGCACCTTCAACGACTGAGAGCTTCCAATGATTCCTCATGCCCATGCCGGGTGGCCTCCGGCACAGCCCGCTCACCCCCCAGGTCCGCACGAGGCCCAGCGCATGCTGTCAGATGCGATCGACTACGCCGACCGCTCCGAATTGGGCAGGCTGATCGACCAGGCACTCGCACAAGGCGCGCGGATCGACCTCGACCTGACCCGTTCAGTCCCAAGCTACGACGAACACCCCCTCGTCTGCGTGGTACGAGCCAACAAGGCGTGGGCGATCCCGATCCTGATGGCGCGCGGCGTCCGGGTGCCGGTGGTGCCATCCAATGGCAAGGACCTCGTGATGGAGGCCTGTCTGGCAGGCCGGGCTGAGATGGTACGCACGCTGATCGAGGTCGCGCGCTACGACATCCGCATGCCGGACGACGGGCAGAAAACCGCGCTTCACTACGCGGCCTTTGCAGGAACGGCCGATTGCGTCGCGGTGCTGATCGAGCATGGCGCCGATATCGATGCGGTCACCTCGGCGATGGACGCTGCCGACCTTGATCAAGCCTTCGGTCCCGGGCACGCACTCAACGGCGCCAACGTCACGCCGCTGATGATTGCCGCCGGCCGCGGTGACGAGGCAGTCGTCCGCCAGTTACTGGACGCGGGTGCGGCCACTGATGCGGGCGCATGCGCGCCACTGATCATCGCCGCGCGTCGCGACCATCCTGCCATCCTGCGCGTACTTTTCGAGCAGCGCGATTCGCTCGATGGGGCACAAGACCAGGACGGGCGACGCGGGCTGTTTGCGGTTCTCCATGCGCGAGCCAGCCTCGACTGTCTGCGCATCGCCGCGCCGCACCATGATTTCAGCGCCGACAGCGGCGGGACCTATTCGCCGCTTGGCCTCGCGATCGATCAACGTGCTGCAGCCGTGGTCGCGCTGTTCCTGGGGTGCGGGGCCACGATCGAACCTCAATCGACAACGCATCGGAC
>JAIXTG010000307.1 GCA_027484285.1 Oxalobacteraceae bacterium
ATAACCGGATCGCGTCGGCGGTCACGCCGGTGCCTATTCCGAAACATTTTCCAGATGAGCACATCGAAGACCCCTATGAAGGCAACTGACCTCAACGGCGGCCTCACGCATTTCGACGAAGGCGGCCAGGCCCATATGGTGGATGTCGGCGCAAAGGCCGAAACCCATCGCGTCGCTATCGCCAGCGGCACGATCCGCATGAAACCGCAGACGCTGGGTGTCGTCGTGGCTGGCACCGCAAAAAAAGGTGACGTGCTCGGTATTGCGCGCATCGCCGCCATCATGGCAGCCAAGCGCACCAGCGACCTGATCCCGCTGTGCCATCCGCTGCCGCTGACCCGGGTTGCGGTCGAGTTCACGATCGACGAAGACGACAGCAGCATCATGTGCAATGCGCAAGTCGAAACCGTCGGCAAGACCGGCGTGGAAATGGAAGCACTGGCCGCAGTCCAGCTCGGCCTGCTGACCATCTACGACATGTGCAAAGCCATCGACCGCGGCATGGTGATGTCGGACATCCGCGTAATGGAAAAGCATGGCGGGAAGTCGGGCAGCTGGAAGGTCGAGTAGTAAGTACTAACCGGCAAGGTCGCTGTCTGTTCTTGTTTTTCCCGCTTGGCCCATTTCTGTCCCACTGGAGGATCAGAAATGGCTTCAATCAGGCTTCATGGCGATCGTTGGCAGGCTCGGGTGCGCCGCAAGGGACACCCAGAAGAGAGCCGCAGCTTCGCGACTCGCATTGATGCCGAGCGCTGGGCACGAGCAATCGAATCCGAGATCGACCGCGGCAGCTACACCAGCGCAACTGAATCACAACGGCTCACGCTACGCGAAATCATCGAGCGCTACGTCGATGAAGTCCTGCCTTCAATGAAAGGCGCAGAGGCCGATGGCATCCGACTTCGTGCCCTACAGCGTCGCCCTATTTGCTCGTTTTCCCTGTCGGCTCTGACTCCTGCTCGGGTAGCCAAGTATAGCGACGACCGCCTGAACGAGGTCAGCGCGGGAACAGTGATCCGGGAATTAGCCTACATGTCGTCCATCATCAACCATGCACGGCGAGAATGGGGAGTCAGCGTCGATAACCCGGTCGCCAAGGTTAGGAAGCCGTCAACGCCGAAAGGTCGTGACCGCACACTGACGAAGGATGAGGAAGGGCGACTGCTTGATGCGTTACGCCCTTTGAATCGGCGTAGCCCGTGGATGCTGCCGTTAGTAGTCTTGACGATTGAGACGGGCATGAGGCGCAGTGAATTGCTGGCGCTTCGGTGGGTCGATGTCGATCTTTCCCGGCGAACTGCTACGCTACACACATCAAAGAACGGCGACGGCAGGATCGTCCCGCTTTCTTCCCGGGCTGTAGCGGTGCTGCAAAGCGTGCCAACCAGCATTAGCGGTGCTGTGATACCGATGCACCACTTTTCGGTGGCGGCGGCTTTTAGCAGGGCTGTAGAGCGTGCAGGCATTGATCATCTGCGGTTCCACGACCTCCGGCATACAGCGATCACTCGCATGGCAGGCAAACTGCCAAATGTGATTGAACTATCCGCTGTCACCGGGCATTAAAGCCTGAAGATGTTGCAGCGCTATTACCACCCGCAAGCCGAAGAACTGGCGCGAAAGTTGGGCTAGGCAGGAGACGCATCAAGGCGGCAAGGGCAAGAAAACGCTCTTGTCAGCCCCTACGCAGCGGCATCTATTTCTGTCGACTGTAGAGCGACAGTGCCGCGTTGGTCTGGGTCGATCCCGATCTGGAAGATGACCTGTTGCTTTTCTTCCGGCGCGGACTCGATAGCCCGACGCTTCGGGTAGAGGTACTGCGCCAGTTCCGCATACATGCGCCCACGCAGTTCAGGTTTGGCAAGGTAGCCAGCGAGTTTGGCTGCGCCCCGAGGAGGTGGCTGTGCGGGGGGGGCAAGACCATAGCATTCACGGCTCCGATCTCACCGACGAACAAGGCCCGCTGACGCGGGATGCCACCCCTTGGTTCGACGTTTACACCCTTATCAAGGTGCTAAATGTCGATACCAAGGAAATGGTCGCGCGACCGTGCGATCCAGTTGGCCATTGAGCGCGCGCCGGGCAAACCTCGCGCGAGCGACAATTTCGAGAAGTTTGGCTGTCAACCGCAGCCTCGTGACCTCGCCCTCTACAGGGCGAACATCCAGTTGAACCGTGACGACACCTGCTCCGTGTTGGTGTTCGACGTTGACCATGAATTCGACTTCGAAACCCACAAGCCACACATAGGTGTGTGCTGGGCATGGGAGCGTCACAATCTGCCTCCGCCATCTTGGATAGCAATCAACCGCGAAAACGGCCATGCGTACCTTGCATACGTGCTGGATGAACCGGTGCTGCGCCTCCAAGAGAAGAGACGCAAGCCTGTCTGGCTGCTCGGAGTCATTCGCCGAGCAATGACTGAGGCACTCGGTGCAGACCGGGGCTGCCCCAACTTCATGACCAAAAACTCTGAGGCCGCAGCGTTCGGATACTCGGCGCCCCTTGAGCGCCTCGTACGAGAGAAGCTGACCAATTCGGTGACCGGCGACCTTCTGCTACGAGAAGAGAATTTTCAAAAGCTGATACGCGACCTAACCAAGTGGGGGGCGGAGCGATACGATGAAAAAAAGAGCAGCATGCTGCTCTCTCACCGGCAAAGCCGCCGAGGAAAAAAGTCAGCCCGCATCCGCCGCGATCGGACAGGACAACTCGTCATCAAGGCCATCGAGGAGTTGCAGAAAGCGGGCGTGAAAATCACGAAGCAAGCTGTTGCGGCACTAGTCGGGCGAGACCGCTCCGTCATCTCGCGTTGCTACAGCCACCTGTTGCCGTGAGCGTGCATGTACCAATATAGGAAATATGCAGGGGTTAAGCCGGATTCAGTGACATGTCTACCCGATCTAGCGACTTTGGTGAAAAGTGGGAGGTCTGTCCTCATGCTAGCGCGGTGACAGGCTCAGCCCGGCGGCTAGATTGCAATAACGACCTTCCCGAAATGCGCACCGCTCTCCATGTGCTTGAAGGCCTTCTGCGCCTCTTCGAGCGAGAATTTTGTATCAATCACCGGCTTGATGCCGTTTGCAGTGATCGCTCTGTTCATCGCTTCAAAGCGCGCACGCGATCCCACGGCGATACCCTGCACTCGAATCATCGGGCCAATCAACTGACGTAGCTGGATTTTCGCCTCGTAGCCCGCGACAAAACCGACGACAGCGACGAAACCACCAAACGCGGTCGCCGCCAGAGATTGCGGCAAAGTCGCACCGCCAGTCTCGACGACGATGTCTGCCCCTCGTCCACCGGTCGCCTCGCGAGCGGCTATCTCCCATTGCGGATTCGCTCTGTAGTTGATCGTGACATCGGCACCGAGCTTCCTGACCCGCTCAAGCTTCTCGTCGCTGGATGAGGTGACGATCACCCGCGCGCCTGCTGCCTTGGCGAACTGTAGGGCGAACAGCGAAACGCCGCCAGTGCCTTGCAAAAGGACGGTATCGCCCGGCTTCACGCCGCCCTCGGCCAACGACGACCATGCAGTCAGCGCCGCAATCGGCAGAGTCGCAGCCTCGATGTCGCTGAGTCCTTCCGGTGGGCGCACCGCATCTTCCGCAGGTACAGCGATGTACTCTTGCAGCACACCCTCAAGGGGTGCTCCCAGTGTGCGCGTAGCACGCTGCTGCGGCGTCGGCAGGCCATCATGCCAACCCTGCGTATACAGCGGCGTGACACGATCCCCTACCCTCCACTGGCTAACCCCCTCCCCGAGCTCGACCACCACACCGCAGGCATCGGACGCAGGTACGAAAGGCAGAGGCAAGTTGGGTATGTAGGTGCCAGTCATCACGGCGAGGTCGCGATAATTGAGACTAGCGGCTGCCACCTTCACCAGAATTTCTCCGCGCGCAGGACGCGGAACTTCTCGCTCAATCAAGCTGATTGCATCCAAGGAAAATGCCTTGGCAGCCATTGCCTTCATCGTTGCGGGAATCTTAATCATGGAGTCTCCGTTCATCGTGACAGGGGTAGCGGTTGGGCCGCGTTTTGTTCACGCGAAATATACGCACGCATGAAGTGACGGCGTTCGGATTTCTGGAAATGGCTCTTTGCGGTTCACGTTAGGAATGCGGACGGTCTGGAGTCCCTCGCCCGCGTGACCGGATACACGCTGGAGTCCTCAAGCCCCCTACCTTTCGGGTCGTTGTCCACATGGGGGGCGGGGCATGTATCATCTCCCGCGGGGCGCTTGTCCCACTGTTGGCCCAATCAACCCTCGGAAAAGGGCGGGCGGCAAAAACAAAGAAAATCTAAGTCATTGATTCATCGAGACTTTTTGATACCCCTGCTGACCATCTACGACATGTGCAAAGCCATCGACCGCGGCATGGTGATGTCGGACATCCGCGTAATGGAAAAGCATGGCGGGAAGTCGGGCAGCTGGAAGGTCGAGTAACAGCAGCCAACCAACACCCTTATGCAACCGGGTTGCGCCGTGCGTGCGCTTTCCAGCCTGCGCTCCCTGCTTTCCTCTCGGCTTAGTTTTTTAAATGAATTTCAAGGCTGAAGAGGCCGCTTGCTTCAATTTTCTTTTTCCTGAATTGCACCGCTTGCCGGTGGCGCCCCGCCGCACTGCAGCGTCTCTCCTGAGCAGTCACCTGTCCCGCTTGTCGGAACGGCTTGCTGGCGGGCGAGCAGTCGATAGATGTCCTGAACGAACCTTCGCGCACACCGGGCTCTCTGCGGATCACGGCCAAACTCTGTACGGCGCACCAGGAACGAGTTTTGCGTGAACAGCTCCTTTCCTCATGTGTCAGCAAAGGAGCGCGTCATGCAAACTAACGTCGGCCAGTTCGCCGCCATTGTCTTGTTCGTCTCTGCCACTGCCGGATACGCACAAACCCCTCCCGAGCAATCGCGCCCTTTGAACAAACAGCAAATCGAAGAGCAACACAAGGCGGCGAGAAAGCAGTGTGAAGCGCTTCAGGATGTCAGCAAAAAAATCTGTCAGGCAGAGGCTGATGGCCAGAAGTCTGTTGCCGAAGCCCAGGCCAAAGTGAGTCAGCGGAATTCCCCCAAAAATCGCCTGGCCCTTGCCGAGGCACAGGCCGAAGCCCAGTACCAGGTTGCCAAGGCCAAATGCGAGGACCAGGTGGATGAAGCGAAAGACACCTGCAACAAGAATGCAAAAGCGGAGCGCGACAAGGCCAAAGCCCAAGCCAAGCGAGAGTCGCAGACCCAGACTCACTCTCCGGATGCCAGCGGCGGTGCCACCCGCACTAATTGAGGCACCCATGGCTGATCACCCGCATTCATGAGCTGGGCATGGCCGTGATCGCCGAAGGGGTCGAGCACACCGAACAGCGGGACTGGCTGCTTGACTCCGGCTGTGACTACGCGCAAGGCTTTCTGTTTGCCCACGCCGTCCCCGCAAACGATTTCACCCAATTACTGCAGCACCAATCGACATTGCACTAGGCATCCCTCAGAGGCATGCAGCGACGGCTGTCATCGGGGGACTCCGGAGGACTTGGGCTGGATGCCGAATCCGGTTGCAGTCCAAAGGGAGGTGAATGCAGCGCGTTTCATCGCATAGTTGCCAAAGGCCGGGTCGCCCACGTCGACGTGCGTACCGGTTACCCGGCGGACGATGACGAAATGGTCGTAGCCGGCTCGACTGCGGATGGGCACGATCATCGGCGACATCGCAGCCAAGTCGTCCAGCGACAGGTTTTTATACCCTTGGCCGTCGAACCCGAGCCCGTGCAGGTAGCGCTTCATGTCGAGCAGCGAAAATCCGCCACGCGCGCGCACCCTCACCTCATCGGTCTGGCCCAGCAGTCCGGTGGCTACCTGCTTTTCCGTCACCGGAAATTGCAAGTGGTAGGTCAGCACCGAAGCCAATGCCGCCGCCGCACAGCTGTTGTCCCATTGCTGGAGAATTAGGTTCTCGGTTCGGTATTCCAGCAATGAACGTACCGGCCGCTCGGCATATGCATCAAGAACGGCCAGCAACAGGACAGCAAGGAGCAAAGCCTTCCCAGCCCCTTGCCGTCCCGCAGTGCGCAGGGTCTTACTCATGGTTAGTGGTTATCGGCCCGATGACATGGTCGGGTTGGTGTTGATCTTGCCGAAGGCCGGTTCCGACAGGCCCGAGGTTTTCGACGGCGCGGTCGCGCCGTTGAAACTGCCGGGGTTGGTGCCATCGGTACCATTGCCCCAGCCATTGTTGCCTTTGGCTGTGGTTTCCGGTGGCGGACACGTGTAATCCGTACCGGCGACCACAAGATCCAGCTGGGCATCAGTCATTTTTGCAGGGGCGGCAGCCGCTGGCAGCGCGGCCATGGTGCCGACCGCAACGAGCATCGTGGCAGTGAAAAATTTCATCACATCCTCCTTCATAGCAAATGCTTGATTCGCACTTGCCCATCACCCGGAACAGGAGCGCCATTCCTGAGGCTTGGCAAGTGCTCGATTGACCGATGCCCAATCACCTGCCGCAGTTACAGTCACGTTGGGTCGGCCCGGAAGGGGCACCCGTCACGCGGTAGATAGCATCGCTTTGGACCGGTTCTACCGATGGCGTCAAGAGTTCGCTCGCCGCTGAGCGACCGCATAGACGAGGCTAATGTACAGAAAAGGCCTCAGGGGTTGAGCCGGCTTTAGCGCGCGATTTCACGCATGATTTTTCGAAACGGGAACCGCCTTTGGCGGCTATCCAGCCATCGTCATCCTGCGATTGGGTCACTCAAAGGTCTCATACCATTGGCAGAAATGAAGAGCACTTGGTTACCGGTGGCTTGGGAACTCGTTAGGCGTCCTCGCTGCAAAGGAGCGGAGGTTAATCAGTTCAGAGCCGCGAAGCGCTGCCTGCTGTCAGGACGCTGCCCCGAAGCATTCAGTCGACTGTACCGAGACACCCGAACTAAGCTTCCGCTTCGACATCGAAGCTACTTGAAGTTAATTATTGATTACTGCAGGGTGGGATCAGAGGGGCTCGTGACGAACAAAGACGTGCTCATCAAGCTCATCGAATTGCGGTATCGACGCAGGCGGTGGTGACGGCGCGATTGATCTGGAAGTGCTGACGATCGAAGGACGATCCGTGCAAGGAGTCGCGATCATGATTCCGGAGCAATCCTCCGCCAGCGACAGCGAAGAGCCGCGTGGTCTGCCGCGCCCTTTCCGGCGTCCTTCAGCCTCTGCGGTAGCCGCATCTTGAACACTCAGGAAATCATACTGACGCTGATGGCGCGTCACGAACACGGGATCCCCGTTCAGTACCAGGCCATGGCGATCACGGCTTTTGGAAATTGACAGGAATTTTCAGAACAGGGGCGGTCCGTGGCCGGGGTAGCGGAGATCAATTTACAAAGCGCCTGTGCAGGCGCGATGCCCACTGAGCAGCGGTCCGCCGTTGCCTCAGGAAAGAACGAGAGACAAACATGCGAATCCTTACGTGGCTCATTCGCCTAGGTATCTTGAAGCGCGTGTGGCAAATGCTTGGGCGCCGCCGAAAACATTGACGTTCCTCTCGCATGGCCCGCCTTCTGACGAGGCAGCACCCGAATCGTCGATGGTCAAGCATCTGCGCGCATGATCCGGTCCGGTCAAACCGCAAACCTGCAACGCTGCAGGAGGGCCTCTTCCCACACGAGGAATGGCAAGGCTCGAACCGTACCCCTGTCCCCTGCTGCCATACCAATCCTGCAAGACCTTCTCAAGACAAGGCAGCCCGTCCTGCGCCCGAGGGATCGCGCAGCCGCGTGGGGACTGCCCTCTGGCTCTTCGGCATTACATTTCGTTGCTTTCTTTTTCTGTCCAGACCGACAGCGCGAACGTAAGCTGTTGTGAACCAGCAAGGAGGCAAATCCATGTCACTCACCATTAAACTCTCGGCAGCATTCCTGGCCATCTCGATGCCACTCATCAGCGCGGCCGACTCGTGGAAGGATGAAAGCGGCCATGGCAAGGGACGAGGCCACGGGCACGCCCGGCATGAATTCAAGCAGGAGTACCGGGACGGCAACTGCAAGGTGGAGCGGAAGCTGGAGCGCAGTGGCGAGTACAAGGAAGAGCGCAAGTGCCGCGGGTCGCACCATGGCCACTACGGCCAGGGTCCTGTCTATGCACCTGCCCCGCACCCGGCAGTTGTCCAGCCGGGCGTGACTATCTACGGGTCAGTACACATTCCCCGTTGAAGAATGGTCGGCCGCTGGCCGGCCGGTTGAATGAAGCTTTCCCTGTCGTGGAAGGCTTCAAGCAAAGATCTCGTCCATCCTTCTGGATTTTTTCGCCACGTGCATTCGGCAAGCGGGCGCTTTCCAAAGTACCGCGACTTGGTGCCTGAACTTCGTTATGCAGGCGTTGTGCTAACCTTCGCCAGCCTTGGATGCCGGTTACATTGTCCATCCCTCGGTGGCATGAGCTTGCCAGGGATATCGCACGCACGGAAGGCATATCCCGCGAAAGAGCCTGCAATACGCGGTGATGCTTTTCATCGCGGGCCGTCAGAACAATGTAAAGCCGCTCAGCAATCAATCCCTCACGCATCCAAAATGACTGCCATCTTGTCCGGAACCGCCAAAATCAGTTTGTTTTCCTGCGCGTGTCTTGTCGCGCTTTCATGTGTGATTTCGGACGCAAAGGCCGCCAGCTTGTTCGGCGATTATTCGTGCGAGGACTGGGGCAAGCTCGAACCCCAGCGAAAGAAAAGCTGGGTGAATGCCTTCCTCGCGCCGCTGAGCCTGACCATTCAGGGCCTGAAAAGAGCGGAGCAGGATCCATATAACGATGACCCCAATGCCGTTGATCCCGCTATCCGCAGCATTGACACGTTCTGCGTTTCACATCCGCAGCAGGGGTCAGCCGACGGTGCGGCTTCGTATATCGCGCAGCTGACCGGCAATTAAATACGCGCGCTTGTCCGCGAGACAGCTGCCGCACCGGCAAAATTACACGGCGACGCAGCTGCCGGATCCTCGCCCGCCCGGACTGCAGGAATGCCATTCGCCAGTTGTGAAACCTGAATCGCCTGCCGCCAGAGTCACCGCTTTTTGACCATCCTGCTGGATTGATTCTGGACGGACTCAATCCACGCCAAGATTTTCTCCAGGATTTCCGGCTTCGGCTGGCGGTCCAGCTGCTCGTATTTTGTCAGCGATGAATGGTGAATCGATAACTGGACCGCCGCATCTTTCATTGTGATGCCGCGGCTCATCCGAAATCTCCGGAAACGATCCATGATCTCTTTCGGGTTCAGCTCCGGGCGATCGCTGACAGGAAACGCGGCAGGCACGGGCTCCGGAGGAACGATATTGGAATCAGCGAGCAGCCGCCTTGCCAGCTCAATGGCCGACTCGGCATCGCTCGCCGCCCCGTCAGCACCGACCCGGCGATATAAATCAGGTTCGCTGATGAGCAGCGGGCCGCCGATCAGGACTTTCGCGTGCGGGTTGGCTGAGGCGGCACGCAACTGACTGATGATGTCCGCGAGGTCTTCGGCCTGCGCCTCGGCTCCGACAGACAGGCCGATAATGTCGAACCAGTCTTTTTGCACCGCCAGCCTGAGCTGCGCTTCCGAAGTGGCAAGCTCCATCCATACTTGCCAGCCGGCACGACGGAAGAATTCGGAGACCATCAGGACACCAAAGGTGTGCTGCGAACCCGGTGCCGGTGCAAACAGGGCGCGTCTGCCTGACATCGCCGATTTGCGCTTTTCCTGGAATTCGCTGCCGAGCCGCAGCGTGATCTGCTGCATCCGCATCAGGCCGACAGTTACCTGGGTGAAATCACACAAATCTTCATCCCACAGATAACCGAGATGCCGTGCCGCTGGCGTCAGCAAATGGAGAAAAATGATTTCTGCGCCCAGCCCTTCGGCTATCAGGCCCTGGACAAAGGTATCGGGCAGGTCCGCATCGCCACTGATGCAGATTTCGGCAAATCTTGTGACTTCCGCCGTGGTCGGCAAACTCAGGCGCGTGCCGTCGGTGGAAATGAATGGCGGGGAATGTTCAGTTGATTTGAGAAGGCTGGGGATAATCTGCTTCTCAAGGATTTCCATCAGCGATGCTTCACAACCGTCTTTGTCGCCATTCTCCTTGTCTGACTGGCGCCCCTTCGACGGCTGCGCAGGACCACCGCGCGCTGCCATCAACCACTGGTGATATGGCTGGAACGCGAGATTATTTGTCAGCGCTTTGTCGTGATCCATGTCGTCGCTCACAGTATTTCCGGTTCCCGGATGCGGTAGGTGCTGCCGTGATGTTTCTGCGCTGCGATCAGGGAAACATGCTTTTACCGCTGCAATCTATCAGAAGTGCTTAAGTGAAGAAATTTAAATTTACTTATCCGCATGTACTTGAAGGGATTACCTCGTCCCTATGACGAACAGGGGATATTTTCAGAACAGGCCAGTTACTTTGTTTGCCGCGACGCATTAAGAAACCAATTCCTTCGTCATTAAGAAAGCGGCATGGCAAGTGCTTTCCAGCAGATAGTTTCTTCGAGGTAAATTCGTTGAAAGCATCGGATTCCGAATGCCGCATTTTTGTCGTCGGCAATGAGATGCAAGGATAAAAAGCGCAATAAAAAACCCGCCTCGGAAGGCGGGTTTCCTGGCCTGCTTCACTAACCCCTGCTATCTGCAGGGTGTTCCTGAAGCATGGCCCAGGCAGCGCAAACGGGTTTGGCGAATAATGCGCGCCAAACGCCGGCAATGCGGTGCCGAAGCGTCAGATAGCTTGGACGTTAGTGGCTTTCTCGCCCTTGGGGCCATTGCCCTTCACGAAGCTCACGCGCTGGTTCTCGGCCAGGCTCTTGAAGCCATTGCCCGTAATGTCCTGGAAGTGGACAAACAGGTCATTGCCGCCGCCATCGGGAGTGATGAAGCCGAAGCCCTTGGAATCATTGAACCATTTGACGATACCGGTCTGGTTGCTCATAGCGTTTTTCCTTAATTTGGAATAGTGGTGAATGGCGACGCACAGCAGTGCCGAGCGTTCGCCGCACGCACATCAGGCAAGGAAAAACGGGGGAGTCAGACGGGAATCGCTCTTGTTAAGAGCCAGACAGGAAAGATACCAACGATG
>JAIXTG010000222.1 GCA_027484285.1 Oxalobacteraceae bacterium
ATCTTCAATTTGTGCAGCGGGAAACGCTTCAGGTAGGCCAGCGATGAATAGCCGGTACCGAAGTCATCAAGCGACAGCTTCATGCCCAGCGCGACCAGCCGCTGCATGACATGTGCCGCGGCTTCGGTGTCCTGCATGAGCGTGCTCTCGGTCACCTCGAGATAGAGCAGGTCGACCGGAAAGCCGGTTCGGTCGCAAACCGAACTGACCGCCTGCACCAGACCGGGGTCGCGGAACTGGCGGCCGGACACGTTCACCGCCAGATGCAGCGGGCCGTATTCTGCATGCCAGTGCCGCACTTGCCGGCAGGCCTGCTCGAGTACCCAGATGCCCAGCTGCACGATCAGTCCGCTCTCCTCGGCTACCGGAATGAACTCGGACGGCGGCACTGACCCGCGCTCCGGATGGTGCCAGCGCACCAGGGCTTCCATGCCGGTGACCTTGCCGCTGCCGAGCGCAACGATCGGCTGGTACGCGACGCTCAGCTGGCCCAGCTGCATCGCCTGCCGCAATTCGGTTTCCAGCACAAAGCGCTGGTTGGCACGGGCAGTGATCGACGCATCCCAGCACTGCACGCCATCGCGCCCGTTCTCTTTGACCAGGTGCATGGCTGCATCGGCCCGCTGCAGCAGCTCGTTGATCGCGTTGCCATGGTCCGGCGCAATGGCAAAGCCGATCGACACCCGCAGCAGCAAATCGCGTCCCTGCAGCGACAGCGGCACGCTGACCGCGCGCCTGATGCGCTCCGCCATCTCGACCGGATCGGCAGCAGGCGTGGGCAGGCTGGCAAACAGCACGAACTCGTCGCCGCCGAAGCGGGCCAGCACATCATCCCCGCCGGTCATCGACAGCAGTCGGTTTGCCACGGCGGCCAGCACCCGGTCTCCAAAATTGTGGCCGATGGTGTCGTTGATTTGCTTGAAATTGTCGATGTCGATATAGAACATGACCGCGCGCTGTCCGGCGGACAGCTCGGGCATGCGGGCGCGCATGCGCAGGTAGTGGCGGTTCACCAGTCCGGTCAGGGTGTCATGCAGCGCGAGGTGTTCCATCGCGCGGTCGCGCTCCTCGATCAGCTCCATCATCGCGTTGAAGCTGTGGCCCAGCTCGCCGATTTCGTCCCGGGTGCGCACCGTCGCGCGCTGGCTGTAGTCCGCACTCTCGCTGACCCGCCGGATACTGGCCACCAGCGACTGCACCGGCGCCAGGACGCGGGCCATCAGCCGCGTCTGCAGCACCAGCACGATGCCGATCACGGTCAGTACCACCAGCAGGATCGATGCGACGGCCAGCAGCACGCGGCGGTAAGTCGGACTCATGTCGACCGTCAGCCGCAATTCGCCCACCACTGTGCCGCCGGCCTCGACAGGCACCGCCACGTCCATCGTCGACGGGCGCGGCAGGCGCATGATCGATGCCTGCGACTTGCCGGACCGGCGGTAGTACGCAAAGAGCTCGCCGCTGGCCCGCCTCAGCTCCGCATCGCCCACCTCCGGATGGCTGGCGAGTGCCGAGAGGGTTTCGCTGGCCGCCACCGGATCCTCGAACATGATGGCTGGCGCAGCCGTCTGCGCCAGCACGCGTGCCACCGTGAGTTCGGTGCGCAGCAGGTCCTCGCGCAAGGTAATCCACGACAGCGTACCCAGCGCGACGGAAATCATCAGGCCGGCGACCAGCATGCCGCCCAGACTCATCACGCCCAGCTTGCGCCCGAGGCTGAGATCGGCAAAGTGCCGCAGGAGGGACTGGCGGATCATCGGACGTTCCTTGCCAGCCGCAGCAGGCGCGCACTGGCATCCAGCCCGGCCGCGCGCATCCGCGACACATTGATGCTGAACGCCAGCCGGTTGCCATCCGGCTCGATCTGGATCATTGCATGCTCCGCTGCACCGGCGGCATCACTGACCACCAGCACGGCTTGCGATCGCAGGGCCTGCGCAACCGAAGCGAGGCTGGCAGCGGCTGCTTCCGGCACGTACAGCAACTGGCAGCCGCGTGCGTCGGCGACGCTGTCGATACGCTTGACTTCAATTGCCCTGCCATCGATCTGGCGGCGCGACAGTGCATCGAGCGCCGGACCGAGGACGTCGCGCCCAAGCGCGCACAGCACGAAGGCCGGAGCCTGGCCGCCCGGCCAGGTGGCATAAAGGGCGAAGTTGTACAGGAATGCCGCCTTCAGCGACGCCGGGTCGCTGCTGGGCTGGGTGCGTCGCCCTTCGTCGCTTTGTGAGCTGGCGCGCGTTGCGAACAGCAGCGCAGTGAGCGCGACTGCGATGCACCACAGCATGCCGAACCGACCGCGGTCAGAATTCATGGCTCAACATGAGCTGGAACGTGCGGCCATAAAACGGCAGCAACGGGCTCGCCGCTTCACCGACCGGCATCAGCAGGTCGCGGTCGAACAGGTTGAGAATGCGCAGCCTTGCCTGCACGCCCGGCAGCAAGTCCTTCGCCATCAGGGTCGCATTGACCCACCACTGCGCACTGATCGACTGCGAGCCGGAAGCGGCGTCAATGGCCCGCGGGCCGATGGCATCCAGCTCCGCCGCCAGCTGCCAGCGCGGGTCAGGCAGCGGATGGGTGGCGCGCAGCTTGGCCATCCAGCGCGGGCTGTTGGCCAGCCGTGCACCGGATTCATCGGTGGTCTGGTTCAGCGCGAGGCTGGCCACCATGCTGCCGGCACCGAGCCTCGCCGCTTTCCAGCTCAGTTCGACGCCACTGGACCGTACCGTGCCTGCAGCATTGCGGAACTGGACCTCGGTATCGTTGTTCACGCCGACCTGCTCGATCAGCCGCTGGACACGGTACTGGTACAGCGAGACACCGACCAGCTGGTCGGTACCGACCGCCTGCTCGGCAATCAGTTCGGTTGTGCGTATCTGTTCCGGGCGCAGCGAGAGATTCGGCAGGTAGCTGCCGGCGGCATACAGCCGCTCATATGCGCTGGGCAGGCGGAAAGCCTCGCCGGCCACCAGTTTGATCGTGGTCGTCGGGCTGGCCGCCCAGACCAGACCCAGCCGCGGGCTGACGCGGTCGAGGCCGATGCCGTAATAGTCGTAGCGCAGGCCGGTGCTCAGTCGCCAGTCCCGGGCCAGCAGCCACTCGTCCTGCAGGTAGGCGCCGGCACGCCAACTCCTCTGCTCGGCGCGGAATGCGGGCGTGCTGCCGGCAGGCAGGTCGGCATTGCGCAGCCGTGCCTGCAGGTCCTGCTGCAGGTCCAGTCCGTAGACCAGCTTGTGTCCGGCAAGGCCGGTGTACAGGAAGCGCGAATCGGCCGACCACCACTCGCCCCGCATGTCGTCGCGGTTCAGGTAGCTGCTGCCGGCCAGGTCGTCAAACGGATAAATGCCGCGATAGCTCAGCCCCTGCACCGCGAGCCGGCCGCTGAACTGCAGATCGCGGCCGACGTCGCGCTCGAGGGACACGCTGACACCATGCTGGTGATCGCGCAGCTGAAGGCGGCGGTCGCCGAACAGCGACCCGTACAGTGCGCTCGGCGGGTGCACTTCGCGCTGGCCGAACCAGGCTGCCAGCGACACGCCCGACTGGCTCAGGCTGAGGTAGCCGCGCGCCAGTTCCGAGCGGTCCAGTCCGCGCGCCACCTCACTGGACGGCGAGCCGTTGCCGGCGCCCGGCACAGTCAGGTCACGCGCGCCCTTGACGCCTGCACCGAGTGATGCGGTCAGCGTCGGCCCGTCCTCGCCGAAGCGGCGGCGGACGGTCGCATTCAATTCGCGCCAGCCGTCGCTGGTGACCGTCGCAGCCACGCGCCGGGAATCGCTCGCAACAGACTGGCGGGTGATGACATTGATGACGCCAAACAGCGCATTCGCGCCATACAGGGCCGATCCCGGGCCGGGAATGACCTCGATGCGCTCGACCAGCGACAAGTCGACCGGGAGGCTGAAGCCGAACTGCGCCTGCTCGAATACGTTGTCGTTCAGACGCTGCCCGTCCAGCAACAGCAGGAAGCGGGTGCTGTAGTCGCCGGGGATCAGGAAGCCGCGCGCACCCAGATACTGGTAGGCACGATCGTCGCTGAGGTAAAAGCCGGGCAGGCTGGCGAGCGCTTCACCCAGGGTGCGCCAGCCATGGCGAGCGATGTCCTCGGCAGTAATCAGCTGGACCTGGGATGCCGCTTCCCGCGCATCTTGCGTGAAGCGCGAGGCGGTGGAGACTTCCACCCTCAGCAGGTCTTCGAGCGGCAGGTCGGCCAGGTCCTGTGCATGCAGCGGCAGCGCAAGACAGCAGGCCGCGAGGGTCGCCCCCACGGCCGTCAAATGCCTTCGGATGATTTGCTGCGTGCACGTCATGTCAGGCTTTGCTCCCCGCCACGGCAGCGCGAGGAGAATCCGGGCGGCCAGAATTGGTCGTGAACCTAATTAACCAAAAGAAATAATGTGTATAGGCATTATATCCTCAAAGAAATAGTTGTCTGCCATACACGCGCGTTGCGGGCGATTAGTCGTGGTTGCCCGGCGGTTTGTTGATTTCCGTCAGGTTTTCCGCCCATCACCATTGCTACTTTTGCAATGTACTCACTTGCGGAGAAAGCGATGAAAACCTGGTGTGTTGCGCTGTGGCTGCTGACGGTCGGGATGCCGGCCAGCGCCGGCTGGACTTTCGTGGATGGCA
>JAIXTG010000017.1 GCA_027484285.1 Oxalobacteraceae bacterium
ATCCGCCTGCGCCAGCTGGCGCGGCTGGAGGCCATCAAGGTGCAGCAGGAACTGGCCGAGCTGCGCAAGGAAAGAGTCACGCTGCAGGACCTGCTCGACAACCCGGCATCGATGAAGAAGCTGCTGGTGAAAGAAATCGAAGGCGATGCAAAGCAGTACGGCGATGCGCGCCGCACGCTGATCGAGGAAGCCGAGCGCGCGGTCGCCGAGCAGAAGGTGATCGACGAGCCGGTGACAGTGATCGTGTCGCAGAAGGGCTGGGTACGCGCGCGCCAGGGCCACGGCCACGACGCGCAGCAGTTCGGCTTCAAGGCCGGCGATGCGCTGTATGCGACTTTCGAGTGCCGCACCACCGACAACCTGCTCGCATTCGGATCGAGCGGCCGCGTGTATTCGGTCTCGGTCGCACAGCTGCCGGGCGCGCGCGGCGACGGCGTGCCGCTGACCACGCTGGTGGAACTCGAGGCCGGCTCGCGCCTCGTCCATTACTTTGCCGGCACGGCTGACACCTCGCTGCTGCTGGCGTCGACCGCCGGCTACGGTTTTTCCGCGAAGGCGGCCGACATGGTGTCGCGCCAGAAAGGCGGCAAGTCGTTCATCACGCTCGACACCGGCGACGAGCCTGTCATGCCGCGGGTGATCCGCCCGGGTTCGAGTGCGATCGCCTGCCTGTCGGAAAACGGCCGCCTGCTCGTCTTCGGGCTGGACGAAATCAAGTACCAGCCGGGTGGCGGACGCGGCGTGATCCTGATGGAACTCGATGCCAATGAAAAACTGCTGGCCGCGGAACCGATCACGCAGAAAGGCCTGAACGTGGTCGGCACCGGACAGCGCAGTGGCAAGCCGCAGGAAAACCGTATCACCGGCGCCGAGCTGGCCAACCACATCGGCAAGCGCGCGCGCAAGGGCAAGCTGCTGGCGTCGCGCATGAAAGCCTCCCGCCTTGAGGCACTGGGATCATGATGCGGCACGGCGCGCGACTGACGGCCAGCCTGCTGCTGGCCGTCGCGTGCGCCGGCTGCAGCCATGTCAATCCCCACTACGATCCCACCAAGCCACACCATACGCGTGACGGCTTTCGCAACAACTACCTGACCGGCCCGATCGGCGGCAGCTTCCTGCGCTGGCAATGGGAGCGCTGGCGCGACGGCCTGCCCAGGCCGCCGGCCAACGGCTATGCCTTCCCGTTCGAGCGTCCCGACATTGGCTGGCTGAAGAACAACCGCAGCGAGCCAACGGCGACCTGGATCGGCCATGCGACCGTGCTGCTGCAGGTGGGCGGCCTGAACATCCTGACCGACCCGATCTTTTCCGAGCGCGCGTCACCGGTGTCCTGGGCCGGCCCGAAGCGCAAGACACCGCCGGCGATGCAAGTGCACGAACTGCCACGCATCGACGCCGTCATCATTTCGCACAACCACTACGACCATCTCGACTTGCCCAGCCTGCAAGCGCTCGCGCGGCAGGCCGGCGGCCCGCCGCTGCTGCTGGTGCCGCTGGGCGTCGGCGACTGGCTGCGCGAACAGGGCCTGGCGAATGTGCAGCAGCTCGACTGGTGGCAATCGCATGAACTGAACGGCACGCGGCTGCACTGCGTGCCGGTACAGCACTGGTCGGCGCGCGGTCTGTTCGACCGCTTCCACACACTGTGGGGCGGCTGGGTGATCGAGTCGCCGACTGACGGCAAGACGTTCAGAAGCTTCTTCACCGGCGACACCGGCTATTCGAAAGATTTCGCCGACATCCATCGCCGCTTCGGCGACTTCGATTTCGCGATGATCCCCGTGGGCGCCTACGAGCCGCGCTGGTTCATGAAGAACCAGCATGTGAATCCGGAAGAGGCAGTGCAGATCCACCGCGACCTGCGTTCAAGGCAGTCGCTCGGGATCCACTGGGGGGCGTTTGAGTTGACGGATGAGGCGTTGGATGAGCCGCCGGGGGCGTTGGAAAAGGCCTTAAGTCAGGCCGGCCTGGACCCACAACGCTTCAGGGTTACACCTCGGGGAAAGACGTTGGAACTCGATCAGTAAAACCACCCCGACTTCAATTTCAAAGTGCCAGTCGGGGCGGGACGATTACTCCGTAATTAGGCCCTCCGGGCGTTCCCGACACATTGCATTTTGACGGATCAGAACTCATCTGCATTTGAATGTGCTTGACCTTTCCACTCCAATCGGCCGACAGGATTTGAACACAGGCAAAGGCAACTACTTTTTGATTGGTATTGACCAGACCGGAATCATTGACTACCGGAACAGTACTGTATTCACAAGTTTTTGTTCCCGCCTTGCTGCAGTTGTGGATTTCCTGATACGCCGAGGCCATGTTGCCGGTAGCAATAAATGTATCTCCACCGATTGCCAACGGTGTGGGATTACCTATAGTGACGAAATCCCGGACATCGTTTGCGGAGTTTGAACCGGTACTGAACGTCGTCCATTGTCCCGAATCGCAGCTCGTTCCTTGAAATGCATACTCCGATACCGCTGGGAATATGTACGGCGCATTGCTCACCTGGTTAATGGAAACACTTTGATTTCCCTTCGATGAGCCCACAGTAATAACCTCGCCAGCCTTTGCCAGAAAAGGTTCATTCGTCTGCGAGTTCCAGTATTTGTCGTACAAGCATTTCGACAGGACAAAGGGAGTGAGTGCTCCCGGCGTGACTCCAGACGGCGGCGCGACAACGGCTATTGCCTGCGCACTCATTGGTATTTCAGTATTGCCAAAAACTCGTGAGAGAAACACACTTACACCACCGCCATTCGTGTTTCCGCTCATGTCGATATTCACCCTGACTGCCGGCACATCTGTAGCCGTAGGGGTAAAACTTCCAGCAGACGGCATTACCGTAAATTGTGAGAGTGTGAGGTTCCAGTAACCGGCATCAATGGTGGCCGTTGATACGGTTCTTCCTTCGGCTTTATTAAATTGAAGGTAAGTATTCGCTTTCGTTTTGGCGCTGTCCCATGTGGGCGCAGATAAACTTGCGTTTCCACAGTCAGGACGTTTAAACAGGCAAGTGGCACCAGCGATGGCACTAGCATCAGCCCCATTCTGCAACTCATTCCGCACAACATAAGCATGAGCCAAATCGATCGCAAAAGCTCCCACTCCCAACAATATAACCAGCACAAATCCAGTGATCAGTGCAATTGCTCCCTTCTGCTTGCCAGGGAAACGTGCAGAATGCGGGATTGGCTTTGAAAAATGGATTAAAGAACGCATGGCCTTACCTCGATTAACTACTCATTGATCATCGTTGCGGTCGAAGACAATGTGATCGGGCCTGTCAATGCAGACAGCAATGGACCCAGTGCCAAACCGTTGTAGGGATACTCCACCGTTACCGTCAAATTGGCTCCCGGTACGCCGGCAGAGTTACTTGCGTTGACAGTTGGTGTACCACTACCAAAAGAAATGAGCCGATTAGTCATGTAACTCGTCGCGACTGCCTCAATCTGATCCTCGGTCAGTCGGTTCGTACGAACGACCACCCCCGCCCGCGCCGCCTCCCTTGCCGCATTCGTGATGACCGCCTTGTCGTAGAGGGCAAGGCTGAACTCAATAGTTGAAAAAATAATGAACAGCAGCAGAGGAAGAACAAGAGCGAACTCGACCGCAGCTCCTCCTGCCTGCCTGCCTTGGTTTCGTCCCTGCCTTTTCATGACAACTCCCGTATGCCTTGTCTCGTTTCCAGAGGCAGATCCCGGAGAAATGATTAACCGGCTTGCCCCTGATTCACGTTAATTAGGTGATTAAATTTTTATTCAAGATACATGCGATTCAGACACATTCATTGATTATTAACAACAGAACTTTCAGGAATGAATTGAAGCGCTGTCAATAGCGGCTGCATACCTGATAAGGACCGCTGTTAGAAGACATCAAACTTTCGATTTTTCTGCAGGAAATTGTTCCTCCAGTCATTGAAGTGAGGAAAACCGGGCTTTAGCATGGGCAACTCTTGCTCATCGTAAAGCCGACATGAAACAGCCCTCACTCGCAGGAACCTTTCGCCGCCTTACCTCCGCAATCCTGATTTCCGCTGCCGCGTTCACGCCGGCCAGCCAGG
>JAIXTG010000387.1 GCA_027484285.1 Oxalobacteraceae bacterium
GCCACCGCGGCCGTGATCTCGATGGCTGCCTGCTCGTAGCCGAGCGTGATTTCCAGCGGTGAATGGTCGGGCCCGAGCAGCCAGTTGACCATGGTGGCCTGATGCTGCTCGATGCGGCGGATCTCGGCCAGCGGCACGCGCAGCTCGCCGTTGCGGCGTGCGGCGAAGTGCTGGAAACGCTGCGATTCCTGCTCGACGCCGTTCATCAGGATCACGCGCACGCGCGTGAATGCATCGTCATCGAGCTTGCTGATCGGCTTGCCGACCATCTCGCGCCAGCTGAACTTCTGTTGCTCCAGGGGCGTGCCTTTGGCACTGAACAAATCGAAAGCCATCGCGGGTTCCTCATCCGGGTTCAGACAAAGACCGCTGCTAGGCAAACGATATGCCAGCCAAGCGCAAAAAAAAACGGCGCACGCGGCGCCGTTGGTGAATCAGCAAAAGGCGTTCAGTCCGCCTTCACCGCCTCCACCTGGATGGCCAGCTTGATCTCCGGCGAGAAGCGGGGCAAACCGATGTTCATCCCGAATTCGCTGCGGTCGAAGCGGCCCTGCGCATCGGCACCGCACACCTCGCGCTTGAGCATCGGATGCATGATGCATTTGAAATGGGTGATGTTCAGCGGCAGGGGCCGGGTGATGCCGAGCATGGTCATTTCGCCGTCGACGCCGACCAGCCGGTCCCCATCAAACTTGAGTGCGGTGCTGCGGTAGGTAATTGTCGGGAACTTCTCGACATTGAACATTTCGTCACCACGCGCCTTTTCGTTCATTTTCTTGTGACCGAAATCGACCGTGGCCGCATCGATCACGATCTCGATGCTGCCGCCAGTTTTCGAGCCGCGGTCGAGCACCACCTTGCCGCCGGTCTTGGTGAACTTGCCGCGCCAGAACGACAGGCCCATGTGGTCGGCCTCGAAGCTCGGGTAGGTATGGCCGGGTTCAATGTTGTAGACCTGCGCGGATGCCGTCGATGCGGCCAGTGCGAGCGCTGCGCTCATGATCAGGCGAAGAATCTTCATGGGTGTCCTCTCTGTAGGTGCGGGATGTCGCGTGCTTACTGTGCCTGCACGCGGAATTTGATGATCACTTCGTCGGCCACCACGCTGGTGTCTTTCCATTCGCCTTCACCGATGCCGAACGCCAGCCGGCGGATCGGCAGGCTGCCTTCAAACACGGGCGCGCTGCCCTGCTTCTTCACGGTCATCGGAAAGCTCACATCGGCGGTGCGGCCCTTCAGCGTGAGCTTGCCGCTGACCTCGAGCCTGTCGGCGCCGGCCGCACGAATCTTCGTCGACGTGAAGCTGGCTTTCGGGAACTGGGCGGCGTTGAACCATTCCTTTTTCTTTACCTCGCTGTTGTAGTCGGGATCGCCGAGGTCGAAACTGGTCACATCGATCTCGACGTTCGCCTTCGACGATTCCGGCTTGGCGGCATCGTAGTCGACCTGTGCAACAAAACGATTGAACTTTGCATCGACCGGCACGCCCATCTGGCGGAAGGTCGCGCTGACGCTGCTTTTGGCCGGATCGACTTTCACCGGCGCAGCCAGCACGGCCGCCGCGCACAGCGTCAGCAGCATCGGGGCGATTTTTGCGAACATGGATTTCCTCCCGGAGTTCAGGGCAGCATGCGCTGCAGCAGTCGGTCGCGATCAATCATCTGGTGCTTGACCACGGCAAGCACGTGGATGACGACGAAAGCCAGCATTGTATACACGAGCGTCAGGTGCAGTTGCTTGAGGACGGGCTTGAGCGCCGGGTCGGCCCCGATCGGTTCCGGCAGCGGCAGGATGCCCAGGTAGACCACCGGCACGCCTGCCGCCAGGCTGTAGAAGTAACCCGACAGCGGCACCGCAAACATCAGCAGGTAGAGCATCCCGTGCGTGACCGAAGCCGCGCGCCGCTGCCATCCCGGCATCGTCACCGCGGGCGGCACGCCGCGCCACAGGCGCCACAGCAGGCGCACGGCGACCAGCGCCAGCACGGTCACGCCCAGCCACTTGTGCCATGAAAAATATTTGAGCTTGGTCGGCGAGAGGCCGGGAATATCCACCATCACCACGCCGAGCGCGAAGGCAGCAATGATCAGGGCGGCGACCAGCCAGTGGAGGAGTACGGCAAGACGATCGTAGCGGGGCGTTTCAAACATGGGACAGGACGGGCTCGGCGGGCACTTGGCACCGTATTGTGAACCAACTCGGTGTTCCGCGCCGCTCAGCGCATGCGGACCGGGTTGGGCAGTTCGTCGGGATTGCCATCGCCGGACGGGAAGCGGCGCCTCAGGTAGTCGCCGATCCGGATAATCGCCGCGCTGCAGCCGCCTGCAGGGCGGGGCTGGCGGAAGGCGGCGCGAAATGCGGCCACCGCCTCGGCCCAGAAAGGATCATCGCTGCGACCCAGGCCGCGGTCAGCGACGATCTCGACCGCATGATCGGCGAGCAGCAGGTAGACCAGCACGCCGCTATTGTGCTCGGTATCCCAGACGCGCTCCTGCGCGAATACCTGCAGGGCGCGCTCGCGCGGTGTCATGCCGCGCAGCAGTTGCAGCGGGGTGAGCGATGCCTCGATCACGACGCAGATCTCGCCGGCGTGCCCTGCCTCGGCGAGCGCGACCGATTCGGCCAGCGCCTGCTGGTCGGTGCGCGAGAACATCCGGTCGGCTTGCCAGTATGCACACCACCAGTGACGGAAGAA
>JAIXTG010000444.1 GCA_027484285.1 Oxalobacteraceae bacterium
CGGAAGTTGCGCAGGCCCTCGACCGCAATGTCCATGCTCGCGATGCGCGCCAGCAGCGGCAGCCGGGTCGGATCGCGCCCGTTGGATACCAGCGTCTGCTGCATTTTGCTGTGCGGGATGCTTGCATACACCGGCAGGCCGAACAGGCGCTCGACCTGTTCCGGGTCGTCGATCGCTGTCTGCAGCGCACGGCGCACGAAAGCCAGCAGCACGCCGAGGAAAATGCCGGCGAAGATGGCCACTGCAATAATGCGCGGACGGTTCGGCGTGACTGGAAGGTCCGGCTTCTCCGGCGCATCGACCAGCCTGACATTGCTGGTCTTGCCAACGGTGATCAGCTGCAGCTGCTGGGCAGAGGTCACGAGCGCGGTGTACAGCTCATTGTTGACCTTCACTTCGCGCGACAGCCGAACCATCTCCTGCTCCAGCACCGGCAGCTGCTTGAGCTGCAGGGTGGTGTCGCGCAGTTCGCGGTTCACTTCGCGCAGCTGGTCATCGACGGCCTGCACGGCAGGATGGGCGGGCATGTAGCGCGCCAGCAGTTCGGAGCGCTTCTGTTCCAGTTCGATCTTGCGGGTGCGGGCGCTGGCCGAGCGCTGCAGGTTGATCCTGCCCTCTTCGCCAATGTCGACCGTGCCATTCTGGTTGCGGAACTGGTTGTAGCGTGCCTCGGACTGCTCCAGCTGGCGCTTGAGTTCCGGCAGGCGCTTCTCCAGGTAGGCCAGCGACTTGTCCGCTTCCTCGGTGCGGCGTGCGCTGTCCTGCGCAATGTATTCGCGGCCAATCTCGTTCAGCAGCAGGTACACGCCATCCGCGCTGCTACCCTTCAGCGTCGCGCTGACCACACCCGACTGCTTGCCGACTTCCTGCACGTCCATCGCCTTCTGCACGGACGCGATCGCCGCCAGCCGCGAGCTGCGCACGAGCGAAAAGCGCGTCCCCTGCGGCGCATCCAGCCGATTGACCACCAGGTTGATGACACCGAACGGCGTGGACTCGGATAGCGGCTGGCCGACCTTGCCCTCGACCCAGATGCCACTCTCCGACTCGGTCAGCATGTAGCGGCTGCTTTCCAGCGAACGCAGCTCGAAGCGGCGGTTTTCCAGCAGCTCGGGCACCTCGAAGCGGCCGACCTCGATTTTTTCCTTGCCCCATGCGTAACCGCCCAGCCCGCGCAGCCACGGCAGCAGGTCGGCGAGGCCGCTGGACGCGACGACGCCGCCGATCACCGGGAATCGCTCGGGACGGGCGTCGATATAAAGCTTCAGCTTGTCGATGGCCGCCGCTATCACGAGCCGCGAACGCAGCAATTCCACTTCAGCCGCCGCCGGTGTCTTGTAGTCGATGATGGAGCCGGCCTCGCCGAGGATGTTTTTCGGCTCGCGCTGCCCCTTCTCCTCGACCTGGACCATCAGGCTGGCCTCGTAGACCGGACGGGCAAGGAAGGCATACAGGGCACCCAGCAGGCTGACCGCCAGCGCAATGCCGATGATCATCCAGCGGAACTCGATCAGGGTGTCAAGGTAGGAAGCGAGGTGTGGCTCCTCGCTGTCGGACAGGATCGCGGGCTGTTCGCCCGAATAGGTGAGCTGGGGCATGGGAGATCGCATGGGGTCGTCTGATGGCTTTTAGTTCAGTACGCAGGCCGCATTCGGTGACAGCTCGCGCAGCCTGTGCGGGAGCACTTGCTGTATCAGTTGCAGTGACAGCTGGAACGCCTGCCAGCCGCGCTGGTAGGGATCGGGAATGTCGATGCCTTCAGGCTCGCCGAGTCGCTCGACTTTGGCAGCGGCCTTCGGATATCTGCGCCGGACCACGCGCTGCTGTTCGCTGTCCATGGTCAGCACCAGGTCGGCCTCGCGCATCATCCAGCTGCTCAGCTGCCGGGCACGGTGGGCACCAATGTCGATGCCGAGCTGCGACATCAGCTCGACTGCCATCGGATCGGCCGGCTGGCCCTCTTCCGCATACAGCCCGGCAGAAAAAAGCTCGTGCGCCGGAAGCAGCTGCCGCATCAGGCCTTCGGCCATCGGGCTGCGGCACACATTGCCGGTGCAGAGCAGGAGGATGTTCGTGGCCATCAGCGTCCGGGCGGCGTGGTGGCAATGACCGCGGTCGGCAGAGAGCCCGGGATCATTGCGCTGATCGTTCGGTTCCAGTTGGTGAGCGGGGTCGCGGCCACGTACACCACGTCTTTCGGCTCGAGTTCGAAACCCTCGGCCATGGCCAGCGCACCGGGTGAGTTGGCATCCAGCTGGTAAACGCGTGATTCCTTGTCGGTGCGCCGTACCACATAGACCTTGCGCGCATCACCCGTGACCGGATTGATGCCCCCGGCCTCTCCCAGCGCCTCGTTGAGGGTCAGCCGCCCGTTGCGCATCGGCAGCGCGCGCGGCTGCGTGACTTCGCCCGACAGGAAGATCTTGCTGTCGTCACGCGACAGCACTCGCACGAGGTCGCCATTGGTGAGCATGATCGACGACGGGTTCACGCCGCGCTGGACCAGCTGCGGCAGGTTGATCGCATAGGTCTTGCCCTCGCGGCTGACCAGGATGCGGCTCTGGTCTGCAGTCGGGTTCATGCCGCCGGCACGATTGATTGCCTCGGGCAGCGTCATCGGTATGTCGTTGATTGGCTGCACGCCGGGTGCTTTCACCTCGCCGTCGACATAGACACGCTTGCTGCGGTAATTCATGACGCGCAGCGTGACCTTCGGGTTGCGGATGTAGCTGCCCAGCTTGCCGGTTAATAGAGCATGCACCTCGGCCGAGGTCATCCCGGCCACCTTCAGCTTGCCGGCATAGGGAAACTCGAGCACACCGTTGAGATCGACCTCAAAGCCGTTGGTCGGCTGCATCGGGCTGGCAGCAACGCCTATCGTGCCAGGTGGCACCGCCGGCATCATGGAAGCCGACAGCTCGGGATGGTCCCAGACGACGATGTGCAGGATATCGCCGGGAGCGACCCGGTAAGGTTCGGCCGCCTGCATTAGCGCGCTGATGTCTTCGGTGACGCGCTGGCTGCGTGCCTCGCGCTCGGACTTCACCAGGTCGGGCGTGATGACGCGTATTTCAGGATGGGTATCCGCATTGCCCGTGCCGGCCGAGGATGAGTTTGCGAACTGTATGCCGGGTGCCATCGAAGTACACCCGGACAGCAGCACCGCGACGATGGCGAGTGCATAACGACTGCCCATGATTCCCCTGCCTCCACAACAAGATCTGTGGACGAATGTACGGGGAACGCCGGCGCCGGCGGTTGACGCTGCTCAGCCTTCCCGCAGGGTCAGCATGGGCGGCCTCGACAACACGTTCTTCAGGCCGAACCACCCGCCTGCCATGGCGCAGGCGATGCCGAGCGCGATACCGACCACCCAGATCAGCGGGCTCAGCATCCATTCGAAATCGAATACCTGCCGCGCGAGTACCCAGCCAACCAGCGCCGCACCGGTCGCGGCAAGCGCACCGGCACTGGCACCGACCAGCACGCACTCGGTCCACTGGGCACGCGAGAGCTGTGCACGCGTCGCGCCCAGCGCCCGCAGCAGACCGGCTTCGTGCGCGCGCTCCTGCTGCGAGACCAGCATCGCAGCGGCGAGCACCATCACCCCGGCGGCCAGTGTGAACAGGAACAGGAATTCGACTGCGGCCACCACCTGGTCGATCACCTGCTGCACCTGCGCGACCATGCTGCGCACATCGACGATCGTCAGGTTCGGGTAGTCGCGAATCAACCGGTTCACCAGTCCCTGCTGCGACGGCGGCAGGTGAAACGCCGTGATCCAGGTGCTGGGCAGCGCCTCCGCCACCGCGGGCGACAGGATGACGAAGAAATTGACCCGCATCGAGCTCCAGTCGAGCTTGCGAATGCTGGTGACCGTCGCATCGACCGGCAGTCCGGCCACGTCGAAACGCAGCTTGTCGCCGAGCTTCAGTCCCAGTGTCTTTGCCAGCCCCTGCTCTACCGAGGCCTCGGCAGCCGGCGCGGCAGCATCGAACCAGCGCCCCTCGACCACGCTGTTCTGCGCCGGCAGGTCGGCCATGGTCGACAGGTTGAATTCGCGTTCGACCAGCCGCTGCGCACGATCGTCCTGGAAGCTGCCGGGAGCGATGCGGCGGCCGCCCACTTCCACCAGCCGGCCACGGATCATCGGAAACAGGCGGGCGTCCTTCATGCCGGCCTGCTCGAGCAGCGAAGCAATCGGCGCGCGCTGCTCGGGCTGTACATTGATCATGAAATGATTCGGTGCATTGTCCGGAGTCGCCTGCCGCCATGCGGACAGCAGATCGGCCCGTACCAGGGTCAGCAGCAGGAGCGCCATCAACCCGAGGGACAGGGCAACGATCTGCAGGGTGCTGGCGGCCGGGCGACGGCCAAGCGCGCTCTGCGCGAAACGCCATGCGGGCAGGTGCAATGGAACGCGCACCCGGCGCAGCGCTTGCAGCACGATCCAGGCCACCAGCGAGGACACTGCCAGTCCGCCGATGAAGCCGCCAGCGGTCAGCAGGCCGAGCTTCAGGTCGCCTGCCTGCCACACCAGCAGCGCGACAAAAGACGTGAGTGCCAGCAGGTAGCCGCCCAGCGTAAATGCGCGCGGTGCCTGCTGTTCGCGCCGGATCACCCGGTTGTGCGGCACATTGCGCAGCTGCAGCACCGGCGGTATCGCAAAACCGAGCAGCAGCAGCAAGCCTGTCGCTACGCCCTGCAAGAGCGGCAGCCAGCCGGGCGGCGGCAATGCCACTGTCAGCAGCGAACCCAGCCACTGCAGCAGCAGCAGGTGGGCACCGAAGCCGACCAGCGCTCCCAGCAGGCCCCCGGCCAGCCCGACCAGCGCAAATTCGATGAGGTAGATCCGGGTGACCATCGACTGGGTCAGCCCGAGGCAGCGCAGCATCGCCACCGCGTCAAGGTGACGCTGCATGAACCGGCGCGCGGCCATCGCGATCGCCAGCGCGGCCAGCATCGCCGTCAGCAGTCCGACCAGCGCGAGGAACTGGCGCGCACGGTCAAGCGTGGTCCGCATTTCCGGGCGGCCCGACTCGAGCGACTCGACCTGCACGCCCCTGACCTTGCCGGCGTCGACCTGCTGCTCCAGCCAGCGCCGGAAGCCGGCCACCTCGGCTGCCGCCCCGGCAACCTGCAGCCGGTAGCTCACTCGCGAGCCGGGCTGCACCAGGCCGGTCGAAGCCAGTTCGTCGAGCGCCAGCATCACGCGCGGCGCGAAACTCATGAAGCCGGCGCCGCGGTCCTGCTCCATCCGGATTTCGGCCGCGATCCGGAATGTACGCTCGCCAAGCACGAGGGAATCGCCGACTGCCATCCTGCGCGTATCGAGGAAGGCGGTATCGACCCAGACGGTGCCCGGGGCCGGTGCACCGCGCTGCCGACGTTCGGCGCCCTCCTGCGCCAGCGTCAGCGCACCGCGCAGGGGATAGGCATCCGATACCGCCTTGACGGCCACCAGTCGCGAATCGGCATCGTCGCCGCTGCCGGTGGTTGCCATGCTCGGAAAACTGACCGTGTCGGCCAGCATCAGGCCACGCCGCCCGGCCTCGGCACGCCACTCGGCGCGGATCGGGTAGTCGGTGCGCACCACGAGGTCGGCGCCGAGGATTTGCGCTGCATCGGCCGACAGCGCGCGGCTCATGCGGTCGACCAGGAAGCCGACCGACGACAGGGCCGCGACCGCAATCACGAGCGAGGCCAGCAGGAAGCGCAGCTCGCCGGCCCGCCAGTCACGACGGGTCATGCGCAAGGCATGGACGAATGAACTGCCAGCGCGTGCAGGGGTCATCAGAAGCTCCGTGGAAACGCACCCCGGACACGGCGTGCGTGACGATTTTAATGGAGCGCCCGATTGGCCGCCGGCGAGGCCGGCGCGGCTTGCTACATGGTGGCGCCGCGGTGGCCTTCGTTGTGCGTGCGCTCGAAGTTTTCCTGGCAGGGTGCGCAACGCTCGGCAGTCGGCATGGCCTGCAGGCGCTCGAACGGAATCGGATAGCCGCAGGACGCACACTCGCCGTAGGTGCCGCTGGTCATCCGCTTGCGGGCGAGCTCAATCGCACGCAACTCGTGCATGTCGCGCGTGACAGCCGCGTTGCCGAGGTCCACCGACAAATTTGCGAAAGACTGGTCGCCGGGATCCGGCACCTCGCTGGCCAGTTGCACGTAGTCATCCTGCGCATCGATTTCACGCCGGATCTCCTCCCGCAACGCCTGCTCCCGCTGTACCAGCACACTATTCAGCCGGCTGATCTGTTGTTGGTTCAGATTGTCCATGTTGACCTCTCGATTCTGTTGGGCATCGAAACGAGCCGTGTCGCGCACCGGGAATCACGACAGACAGGTGCCTCACCCATCCCAAGCAATGCGCGCCCCCTGAAGGCAACTGAGTCAGCCGCTGGATCATCGTTCCCAACTTGCTAACGAAACTTTGATTGAACCCCGCGTAAAACATGGGCGCAGCCTCGGCTGCTGTTCGATCACAGGAATCAAGTTCGAAATTCATTAATAGACTGAGAACAATTCCTTGAGAATTCGCAGACTCTGGCAGCGCGTTGATTTGTCTCAAGCCGCTTCTACTGGACTTCAAAATCAATGCGACTAGACTCCGTTTCTGACCATTAACTTGCGTGC
>JAIXTG010000380.1 GCA_027484285.1 Oxalobacteraceae bacterium
AGCAGCCGCGCTGCTTTCTCGGCATCGTCGAAGAACAGTTCGTAGAAGTCGCCCATCCGGTAAAACAGCAGCATGTCCGGATGCTCGGCCTTGATGCCGAGGTATTGCCGCATCATCGGCGTGTGGTTGTCAGCGCTGATCCGCTCAGGAGAATTCATGGAAACCGGAAGATCAAGTAAAAGAAGCCGGGCTTGCGCCCGGCCTCTTCAGGTGTGATGCGAAATGTAGCACAGCTGGTGCCGTGCCCAGAGCCGCAGCAGCTCAGCTTTCTCCGCTGCGCCGCTTGCTGTTTTGCGCGTTTGCTGCCGGTTGCGACAGCAGGGCGCCGCCCCGCTGCGCAGGTCGGGCGCCGGCCGGGCGGGCTTGCTGCGGTCGCGGCGCCTGTTGCGGACGGGGCTGGCCTTGCTGGGGCGGGCGCGGCTGGGCCGGTCGGCCCTGGGCTGCTCGCGAGTTGCGCTGCCCGCCACCGCTTCCCTGACGCCGCTGGCCCCGTTGCTGCTGGCGTCCGCGCGGCTCCGCGCTGCGCAGCTGGATCGGCTGCGGCCTGGCGGTCGGATCCGGTTCGAAGCCGGCAATCACCTCACTCGGCACTTCGCGCTTGATGAAACGCTCGATGTCGCGCAGCAGGCCGTTTTCATCGACGCAGACCAGGGAGACCGCCTCACCGGTAGCACCGGCACGTCCGGTGCGGCCGATACGGTGCACATAATCTTCCGGCACGTTCGGCAGGTCGTAATTCACGACGTGCGGCAGCTGGTCGATGTCGATGCCGCGTGCCGCGATATCAGTTGCGACCAGCACCTGCAGCTTGGCGCTTTTGAATTCTGCAAGCGCCCGGGTGCGCGCCGCCTGGCTCTTGTTGCCGTGAATGGCGAGTGCGCTGATGTCAGCCTTGCCCAGCTGCTCGACCAGCTTGTTTGCGCCATGCTTGGTGCGCGTGAAGACCAGTACCTGGAACCAGTTGCGCTCTTTGATCAGGTGGGTGAGCAGCAGGTGCTTCTTGTCGCGGTCCACCGGATGAATTTTCTGTGCAATCACCTCGACGGTGGAATTGCGGCGCGCCACCTCGATCATTGCAGGGTTGTTCAGCAGGCTGTCAGCCAGCGCCTTAATTTCATCGGCGAAGGTGGCGGAGAACAGCAGGTTCTGGCGCTTCGGCGGCAGCGCGGCCAGCACCTTGCGGATGTCGCGGATGAAGCCCATGTCCAGCATGCGGTCCGCTTCATCCAGCACCAGGATCTCGACCGACTTCAGGTCGACAGCATTCTGCTGCATCAGGTCGAGCAGGCGGCCCGGGGTGGCAATCAGGATGTCGATGCCGCGAGCCAGCTTCTGGATTTGCGGATTGATGTTTACCCCGCCGAAGATGACCTCGGAAGAGAGCTTCAGGTACTTTCCATAGTTGCGCACACTGTCGCCTACCTGGGCGGCCAGTTCGCGTGTGGGCGTCAGTACCAGTGCACGCACATGGCGGGGCGCAGGACGCTGGCCACCGTTGAGCAAGTGCAGCATGGGCAGCGTAAAACCGGCGGTTTTGCCAGTGCCGGTCTGTGCGCCGGCGAGGAGGTCGCCGCCTTTGAGTACTGCAGGAATTGCTTGCGCCTGGATAGGCGTAGGTTGGGTATAGCCGCTTTCCGTGACGGCACGCACGATGGGTTCGGCCAGGCCGAGTTCAGCAAATGACATAAATGAGAAATTGATCGAACCGCCGCAAGCAGCGCCAGTCACGGGTTCGAGGGGGTGGGGTCGGGAGGGGCGGCAAGGAGACTGGAACAATTGCCGCGCCCGGAGTATAGCAGGCTTACCGAAACGTTCGGCCCATTCAGGCGAAAGGCGCGAGCGTGTTCAGCATCTGGACAAAAATCTTGGGTGAACCGGCGATCACGTTGCCGGTTTCCATGTGGTCGGGCTCGCCGCTGAAACCGGCAATGATGCCGCCCGCTTCACTGACTAGCAGCGCACCACCGGCCATATCCCAGGGCTTGAGCTGCTTTTCGAAGAAACCATCGAGGCGACCGGCAGCCACATAGGCGAGGTCGAGCGCAGCCGATCCCGGTCGGCGAATGCCAGCCGACTTTTCGGTCATCGCCTTGAACATTTTCAAATAATGGTCGAGACCTTCCATGTCCCGGAAAGGAAAACCCGTTCCAATCAGTGCATCGGCGAGCTTGTCCCGCTTCGCTACCCGGATGCGCTTGTCGTTCAGGTAAGCGCCTGCACCTTTGGTGGCAGTGAACAGCTCGTTGCGGGTGGGGTCGTATACAACGGCCTGGGTGATCTGGCCCCGCTGCTGCAGGGCAATCGACACCGCATACTGCGGGAAGCCGTGGATGAAGTTGGTGGTGCCGTCAAGCGGATCAATGATCCAGACGTTCTCGTTTTCGTCGTGCAGGTTTGCCGACGCGCCGGATTCTTCGGCCAGGATCGCATGATCGGGATAGGCTTGGTGCAGCACGTCGATGATGGCTTGTTCCGCGGCCTGGTCGACTTCGCTGACGAAATCGTTGTGGCCTTTGCGAGAGACGCGCACTTGGTCGAGGTCGAAAGACGCGCGGTTGATGATCGTGGCGGCACGACGCGCGGCTTTCACCGCGGTATTGATCATGGGGTGCATGGTGGTTCCGTTAGAATGCGGCAGCAGAAAGAATGAGCAATGCGGAAGCAGCAATGGCGACCGCGATGGCCCCTATTTTAAATGAACCCGCCCACTTCACCCACACCTTTGTTCGACCGGCTGCGCTTCGTGCTCGTTGAGACCAGCCGTGCCGGCAATGTCGGTTCTGCAGCACGCGCAATGAAAACCATGGGGTTTTCGGAGCTGGTGCTGGTCAATCCGCGAGATCCGAATGTGCTTAAGGACGACGAAGCAATCGCGCTGGCCAGCGGCGCCACCGATGTGCTGGAGCGCACGCGCATCGTGGGCTCGCTGGACGAGGCGCTGGCTGGCTGCAATTTCAGCGTGGCGCTGTCAGCCCGGCTGCGCGAGTTTTCGCCGCCTTTGCTTGAGCCGCGTCCGCTGGCTCAGCAGCTGGCAGCCGATGGCGGCCTGAACGCCGCACTGGTGTTCGGCAATGAGCGCTTCGGCCTGTCCAACGAGCAGGTCGGCAAATGCAGTGCGCTGGTCACCGTGCCCGCCAACCCTGCGTACTCATCACTGAACTTGTCGCAGGCAGTGCAGGTTCTGGCTTATGAGTGCCGGATGGCGGCGCTGGGCGAGGCCCGGGTGCCGGTCGAGATCGGATTCCGCGGCGAGCCGGCCAGCAGTGATCAAATCGAACGCATGTTCGCGCATCTCGAGCAGGCGCTGGTCGAGATCGAGTTCCTTGATCCGGATAACCCGAAAAAGCTGATGCCAAGGCTGAGGCGGCTGTTCTCCCGAGCGCAACTGGAAGTTGAGGAGGTGAATATCCTGCGCGGTATCGCCACCCAGTTGATCGAGCGGCGCCAGCGGATCAGGAAGTAGCTTCAGCCCCACGCCCGGAGAAGCCCGACGGCCAGGCCTTCGAGCGCGAACTCGTGTCTGCCCGGCTCCACGCGAATGGTGTCGAATTCAGGATTCTCGGGGAGCAGTTCAATGGCGCCGCCGTCGCGGCGAAAGCGCTTGACCGTTACCTCGTCATCCAGCCGGGCCACCACGATTTGCCCGTCGCGGGCACTGTCGGACTTCTTCACTGCCAGCAGGTCGCCATCAAGGATGCCGGCGTCGCGCATCGACATGCCGCGCACCTTCAGCAGGAAATCGGGGCGCGCGCTGAACAGCGAAGGATCAACGGTATAAGTCGCGGAAATATGTTCCTCTGCAAGTATCGGTGAGCCGGCAGCTACCCGGCCGATGAGCGGCAGCGAGAACTGCATCAGATCCGGGTGGGGCAATGCGAGTTGTCCGATGCCAAGGCGCTGGCGCCGTGCATGATCCGATGCGGGGTCGAGCAGGCGAATGCCGCGAGAGGCCCCCGGTGTGATTTCGATGGCGCCCTTGCGGGCCAATGCCTGCAGGTGTTCTTCCGCAGCGTTGGCTGAGCGAAACCCCAGTTCTCTTGCGATCTCCGCACGGGTAGGCGGAAACCCGGTGGTTTCGATCGCGTCGCGAATCAGTGTCAGGATTTGCTCCTGGCGGGCAGTCAGTTTGATCATGGTCAGCGCGCGCTTGGGCTGTTTTTATGAACAGGCTGTATTTTTATACAGTTTTGTCGTCTAAAGCAAGCTTTTTGCGCAGCAAATTCAAGGCTGTGCGGTGATAAACCCCTGAGCGCATTGAGTTTTCACCATTCTCGGGTTATCATCGCCGGCTTTCCTCTTCCCACACCCGTCCTGACGCCGGGGTGGGCGATTCTGTAATCCGTCCATAAGGAGAAACAATGCGTCACTATGAAATCGTTTTTATCGTCCATCCGGATCAGAGCGAGCAAGTGCCCGCAATGATCGAGCGCTACAAGGGGCTGGTCTCCGGTCGCGGCGGCAAGGTGCATCGTGTCGAAGACTGGGGTCGTCGCCAGATGGCCTACATGATCCAGAAGCTCGCCAAGGCACACTATGTGTGCATGAACATCGAGTGCGACAGCGAAACGCTGGCCGAGATCGAGACTGGCTTCAAGTTCAACGACGCCGTGCTGCGCCACCTCACCGTTCGCATGAAGAAGGCCGAGACCGCGCCTTCGCCGATCATGAAGAGCGTCCAGAAGGAAGATGCAGCCAAGGCGGCTCGTTCCGAGGCGCCGGCTGCCTGAGCGGCACGCCCTTGACTGAGCGAGGTGAGAACAGCTTTCAGTGCGTAGCGACCTTGGCCGAGCGTGACGCAAAGCGATACACGCCAGCCGGCATTCCGATCGTTGCAGCGAAGTTGCTGCATGCATCGCAGCAGGTCGAGGCAGGCATAGCGCGACAGGTGGAGTTCGAAATGGCGGCGCAAGCGGCCGGACCTGTAGCTGACATGCTGGAGCGTGCTGAAATGGGTCGGGACTACCGGTTTCGCGGCTTTATGGCGCGCAGGAACCGCAACAGCCGATCGCTGGTGTTCCACCTCACGGATTTCGACATAATTTCTTAGATTCAGGAGCCAGAAAAATGGCATTCGGCAAAAAGTTCGACAAGAGCAAACTCAAAGAGAAGCGCAAGCAGCAGAACCCGCTGTTCAAGCGCAAGAAGTTCTGCCGCTTCACCGTAGCAAAGGTTGAGCAGGTGGACTACAAGGATGTGGACACCCTGAAGGATTTCGTCCAGGAAAACGGCAAGATCATCCCGGCACGCCTGACCGGTACCCGTGCGCACTACCAGCGCCAGGTCGACACCGCAATCAAGCGCGCGCGCTACCTTGCGCTGCTGCCGTACACCGATCTGCATAACGCTTGATCGATCTCTGATTTACGAGATACCTGGAGAAAAACATGCAAGTCATTCTGATGGAAAAAGTGGCGAACCTGGGCAACCTGGGTGACGTCGTCCGCGTGAAAGACGGCTACGGCCGCAACTACCTGATCCCGAACCGTATCGCCCGCCGTGCAACGAAGGAAGCGATTGCCGAGTTCGAGGCCAAGCGTGCCGAGCTGGAAAAAGCTGCAGCTGAAAAGCTGGCCGCTGCGCAGGCAGTGGGCGAAAAGCTCTCCGGCCTGCGTGTCGAAATCGCCCAGAAGGCGGGCGTGGACGGCCGTCTGTTTGGCTCGGTGACGAACCATGACGTGGCAGCTGCACTGGGCAAGCAGGGCTTTGCCGCCGACAAGGCGCAAATCCGCATGCCGCAGGGCCCGCTGAAGGTCACCGGCGAGCACTCGCTGTCGGTGGCACTGCACACCGATGTGGTGGTTGACGTCACTGTGGTGGTGGTCGGCGAGCAGGCGTAATGCGCTGATCTCCGCTGCTTCACGCCGCAATGGAATGGCCGGGCTTGCCCGGCCATTTTTTCGTCCGTCGCAGGCAGGCGTGCGCAGGCTCAGCAGGCGCGCGATGCCGATCCGTTAAGTTAGCGAAAACAGGCAATATTCCGTGTCGACGAGGCAATGTTTATCGACTGGCCAAAGGTATAATCCGGCCCCATGAACGATCGGCCCGACCCGCAGCTCGAGTCCCTGCGCATACCCCCGCATTCCATCGAGGCGGAGCAATCCGTGCTGGGCGGACTCCTGCTGGACAACTCTGCCTATGACCGTATCGCAGACTTTGTCAGTGCCGACGATTTCTATCGTTTCGACCACCGGATCATCTTCCAGCACATCGTCAAGCTGATCAGCGCGGCCAAGCCGGCTGACGTGATCACGGTATTCGAATCGCTGACATCGGGCGGCAAGGCCGATGAGGTCGGCGGCCTGTCCTATCTGAATGCGCTTGCACAAAACACGCCGTCAGCTGCCAACATTCGGCGCTATGCGGAAATCGTTCGCGATCGCGGTGTGTTGCGCAAGCTGATCACCGTGGCCGACGAGATTTC
>JAIXTG010000393.1 GCA_027484285.1 Oxalobacteraceae bacterium
GTCGATGTGATCGGCACGGGTGCCGCGCAGCTGATGAACGCGCCGGGCTCGGCGACGGTGATCGACGGACGGACGCTGGAAGAGAGCCGGGTATTCAATGTCAACGAAGCATTGCGCAAAGTGCCCGGCGTGCATGTGCGCGAAGAGGAGGGGGTCGGCCTGCGCCCGAACATCGGCATTCGCGGGATGAACCCGACGCGCTCGACCAAGACCCTGCTGCTCGAGGACGGCCTGCCGCTGTCGTTTGCGCCGTACGGCGACAATGCCAGCTATTACCACCCGCCGATCGATCGCTATGAATCGATCGAGGTCAGCAAGGGCAGCCAGGTAATCCGCTTCGGCCCGCAGACGGCCGGCGGCGTGATCAACTACCTGACCCCGGAGCCGCAAAAGGCGCTGGGCGGTTTTGTCGGCATCGCCGGCGGCAGCCGCGGCTACCTGAACGGGCATGTCATGGTGACCGGCAACGGCGTGATCGCGGACATCTATCACAAGGAATCGGACGGCGCGCGCGACAACATGCGCAGCCGGCTGGATGACCTGAACTTCAAATGGGCCGGCCAGCTCAACGACGACCACAAGCTGGTGCTGCGCGCCACGCATTTCCGCGAAGATTCCCAGCTCACCTACTCGGGCCTCACGCAGGCGGAATTCCTCAACCTCGGCGCACGCTACAACCCGTTCAAAAACGATCGCTTCGATGCCACGCGCAGCGGCTTGTCGGCGACCCATGAGTGGCGCCTGAATGCCGACGCGAAAATCATCACCAGCATTTACGGTGCCCAGTTCGACCGCGACTGGTGGCGCCAGGCGTCGAGCACGGGAGACTGCAACCCGGGCAGCGCGCGCACCAATGGCGTGGCACTGACCGCTGCCCAGCTTGCTGCCTGCCAGGTGGATGGCCGCCTGCGCAACTACACGACGCTGGGCATCGATTCGCGCATGATCCGCAATCATTCGGCGTTCGGCATCAACGGCCAGCTCGAGTATGGCGTCAAGCTCCACAGCGAGGTGCAGGAACGCAAGCAGCTGCGTTATGCGAACTATGCGAACTACCTGAGCGGCGACACCAGCGGCGTGACGCACGTGCAGGAAAACCAGGAGCGCAAGACCCGCGCCCTGTCGGCCTTCGTCGCCAACCGCTTCGACTTCAGCGACCGCTTTGCAGTCACGCCCATCCTGCGCATCGAGAATATCGAGCATCGCCGCACGCTGAACCAGACCACGCTCCCGACGTCGAGCCAGACCAGCTTCACCGAGGTGATTCCGGGCATCGGCGCCACTTACGCGCTGAATGAGCGCAATACGGTGTACGGCGGCGTGCACAAGGGTTTCAGTCCGCCGCGGGTGGAGGATGCATTGCGTTCGACCAGCAACTCCGGCACGACCGCCGCACTCCAGTCGGTCGACCTGAATGCGGAGCGCAGCGTGAATGCGGAAATCGGCCTGCGCTCCAGCCCGACCGATAACATTGCGCTCGACGTCGCGCTGTTCCGCAATGATTTCAGCAACCTCGTACAGGTCGGCAGCATTGCCGGCGGCAGCACCAGCTATGCCGAAGGCAAGGCGCTGATCCAGGGTGTCGAGGCGGCGGCGCAGCTCGACAAGCTGACTGCAGCGGTACCGGGCAACCTGTTCCTGCGCCTGTCGATGACCCATCTAGCGACGGCAGAGCAGAAGAGCCTGTTCAACGTGGTGGCGCCGCACACTGGCGGCCCGTACGGCGCGGTGGGCAACCGTCTGCCCTATGCGCCGGAAAATCTCGCGACGGTGACTGTTGGATATCGCGCTCCGCAGGCATGGAATGCGCGCGTCGAATATGTGTACGTCGGCTCGCAGTACGCGAGCTTTGACAACCAGGTCGCCCCGAGCGCCGATGGCCAGCGCGGCCTGATCGATTCCTACGGCATCTGGAACGCCGTGGCGAATTACACCATCGGCAAGGCGACGGTCTTCATTGCAGGCAAGAACCTCGGCGACAAGACCTACATCGTGGACCGCACGCGCGGCATCCAGGTCGGCATGCCGCGCACGGTGCAGCTTGGACTGAAATACGCGTTCTGATGCGCGCTCACTGAACCCACTGCGGGTTGGCCATGCCCGCCCCGCCCGGCCGCTCCGACTCCTCCGGACGGCCGGGCGGGGCGGGTTTTTTTTCAGGTCCTCCGGTGGGCCGCGGCAGGCAGCCGGTAAGCCTCGCGGAAGCCGTCGGAAGCAAAGAAGGGATCGCCGCTGACGAAGGCCAGCAGCATGTCGGTGGCATCTGCGCCCCAGAACAGCTGCTCGCCGACCACTGCCGTCGGCACGCCGAAGGCGCCGGCGGCGATCGCCTGCTCGCAATTGGCATGCAGCTCGGCCTTGACCTGCTCGCTGTTGATTTCCGATGACTCAACCAGCAGTTCGTCGAGCAGGTCTTGCCAGGCGTCGGGGTCGGAGGGCAGCAGGCCGTCGCGCCAGACGAAGCTGAACAGCCGGTCAACCACATCTTCGGTCGCGCCAAGCGCAATCGCCAGCCGCAGCAGCGGCAGCGGATTGAACGGATGCGCGGCCGGCAGCCGCATCGGTATGTCGTGCCGGCGCGCGACCCACAGGCTGTGCGCGTAGGTCCAGCCGCGCTTGGGCGGGATCTCGACCGGTCCCTTGTTGCCCCAGTGGTTCAGCAAGCCGGCGAACAGCACGGGTTTCGGTTTCAGTGCCAGCGTGGGCGCCTCGCGCCTCAGCCGTTGCCACTGCAGGTAGGCATACGGGGAAATGAAGTCGAAATACCAGTCGATCGCCTTTGTGCTCATCGGACAATGCCCCCGGGAACGGATGGTGTGCATGCGTCGCGGTCTGGCCGGCGGCGGGCCGGGACCACTCTGCAGTCATGTAATGACCCGCCGGCTTTCAGCGGGTGTCGGACGCCGGCAGGCAGTAGGTCGGCATGTCGCAGTCGGCGCACGCGCACTGGTGGCGCACGAACGCCATGCACTTGCCCGGCCCCCGGGTCTCGATCATGCCCTGGGTGATCGGATTGGTCGGGTGCGCGCATTCGGCCTGCAGCCGTGCCTCCAGCGCCGCTTTCTGCTCGGCGCTCAGCGTTCCGCTGCGAACCGCATGCACGAACGCCATGTGGCCGCCATTCTCGACCGCCATCGGCGGCCGGTCGGCTGCCGCTGCTGCCGACAACAGCAAGAGCAGCGCCGCGGATATCCTGCGCATCACTTCTCCAATCACACCAGCATGTCGGCCCAGATGGTACGAGCCCAGTGGTTTGCGTAGCTGCCTTCGAGTTCGGTCGGTCCGCTGCTCAGGCCGCCTGCTCCCTGCACGACCTTGAACGTGCGCTCGGTCGCCACATACTCATGCACGCTGGCGACGTGGACCACGTTTCGGTCGTCGATGAAACTGTAGCAGGTGTTGGTGAGCATCGGCTGCGGGTTGGGTTCGATCCCGGTCAACTGCGCGACGATGGCAGCGGCGGCCACCTTCGCATGATTGTTCGCCATGTGCCCGCTCTTGGGCATCAGCTGCGCAACCTGGATCGCATCGCCAATCACGAAGATGTCTTTTGCCACCGATGATTCGAAGGTCTGGTAATTGACGCCGCACCAGCGCTTGTTCGCCATGTTCGCCAGCTCGGTCTGCAGCGCGATCTTGCCCGCGCGCATCGCAGGCAGCGCATTGATGACGTCGGCTTTCACATCTTCCTGCACGTCGAACTTGATCAATCCCTCGGCAGCCGAGACCGCGATCGCCTTGTGCTGGCTGCGGTACTCGACGATGCCGGCGTAGCGCTCGGCCCAGGCCTTCTTGAACAGTGCAGGCTTCGAGACCACGTCCTGGTTCGCATCCAGCACCAGCACCTTGCACTTCGGCTTGTGGTTCTTGAAGTACCACGCGACCTGGCATGCGCGTTCATAGGGGCCTGGCGGGCAGCGGAACGGCGCCTCCGGGATCGTGATTGCGTAGACGTCGCCGTCCTGCATGCCTTCCAGCTTGCGGCGCAGCGCAAGCGTCTCCGGGCCGGCCTTCCATGCATGCAGAACCATGCCGTCGCGGTGCGCCTGCGCCAGTCCGTCGATGCTGTCGAAATTCATGTCGACGCCGGGCGACACGACCAGTTTGTCGTATTGCAGGCTGCTGCCGCCGGCCAGCCTGACGGTGCGGCGGGTCGGGTCGATTGCGGCTGCATAGTCGTTGGCCACCGTGATGCCGTGGTTTTGCGTCAGGGTCGCATACGGTCGGCTGATGTCATTCAGCGTGCGGCTGCCGCCGAGGATCAGGTTCGACAGCGGGCAGGAGATGAAGGTCTTGTCCGGTTCGACCAGTGTGACGTCGATCTGTCCGTTCGACAGCAACCGGATGTATTTGGCTGCGGTCGCGCCGCCGTAGCCGCCGCCGATGATGACGACTTTTGCCCCGCGCATCGCGCGTGCGGAGGCGGTACCGCCCAGCAGCGCAAGCGACGCGCCAGCCTGCAGGAAGCTTCTGCGATCCATGCGTACTCTTTCTCGTTCAGGGTTTCTGTGCGGCGAAAAACTCCGCCAGCTGCCGGATCTGCGCGTCGCTGTAGCCTTTGGCGATCTGGTGCATGATCGTCGCTTCGCGCCCGCCGTTCCTGAAGGCCTGCATCTGCGTTGCGATGTGCTCTGCGCTGAGGCCGGCGAGGCCGGGCAGGGCGGCGTCCTTCACGGCCCGGCCACCGGTGCCGTGGCAGTTCGCGCAGGTGGCGGCGAGGCCCTGCACGTAGAGTTTTTGCGCTTCGTCAGCCACCGCCGGCAGCGACGCCAGCAGTGTCAGGGCCGCGATGATCGCGGCGCGTGTTTTTCGTTCGGGCATCTGCCGTCTCCCGCAGTGCAATTGGATTATTGTCGTGTCTGGCATCGGCGGCCGGAACCGCGCGCCGCGTTCGATTCTACCTGCAAAAAAATGCGCTGCTATACTCCGTTCACAATAACTCAGCTGACATCCGGAGACTTCCCGCCATGAAGAGACTGCTGTTCCCGTTCATTCTTGCCGTCACAGCTTCCGGCGCGCACGCAGACTGGACGCGGATAGACCATGCATCCGGCGACTATGCGCTGTACGTTGACCACGAGACCAAGAAAAGTTCCGGCGTCGACCTGGTCCAGATGTGGCACCTGCTCGATTACACCGCGCAGCAAGAGGTCGACGGCAAGCCCTTCCGCTCGCTGAAAGGGCAGGACGAATACGACTGCGGCCGCCGCATGCGTCGCGACGTGCTCCACCTGTGGCATGTGGACGGCATGGGCAACAGCCATAACGTGAAGTCCGCGTACAAACCCGGTCCGTGGACACCGGCTGAGCCCGGCAGCGCGGCCGAGTCGCTGCTGCGCGTCGCCTGCGGGGACAAGTAAGCGGGACGGGCATGGGCACGCCGCGCAAGTTCGGCCGGCTGCTGCCGGCGCCCGAAAATTTCGTGCCGCCGGCGCTGGCCGCGGAGATACAGACACACGGTCTCGATGATGCCCGGCGCGATTTCCTGCGCCGGAGCTTCGCCGCGGCCGGGGCTGCGCTGGCCTCGGGCGCATCCTTTGCCGCTGACGGCGACCCCGCCATCCTGCAGCCGCAGAAGCACGCCACGTCGCTCGGCCATCCGGTCGTGCAACTGCCTTACGGCCTGCCATCGAAGCACGAGGCCAACCTGCAGCGCCGCGAGTCCCCCGGACTGACGAAGAAGCGCGAAAGCAGCATCTCGTTCACGCCGCTGCAGGGACTGTTCGGCATCATTACGCCCAGCGGACTGCATTTCGAGCGGCATCACGCGGGCTGGCACGACATCGATCCCGCGTCGCACCGGCTGATGGTCAACGGGCTGGTGGCATCCCCCAAGGTGTACACCATGGGGGACCTGATGCGCCTGCCGTCGGTGTCGCGCATGCATTTCATCGAATGCGGCGCCAACTCCGCGATGGACTGGGCCGGTCCCGCGGTCCCGTCGGTGCAGTACACCCATGGCATGCTGTCCTGCTGCGAGTTCACCGGCGTACCGCTGTCGCTGCTGCTGGAGGACTGCGGCATCGACAAGGCGAATGCCCGCTGGCTGCTGGCCGAGGGAGCCGACGGCGCCAGCCTGACACGCAGCATACCGATCGAACGCGCGCTCGACGATGCGATCGTCGCATGGGGAATGAATGGCGAAATGCTGCGCCCCGAAAACGGCTACCCGCTGCGTCTCGTGGTGCCGGGCGTGCAGGGCGTCTGCTGGGTGAAGTGGCTGCGCCGGCTCGAGGTCGGCGACGCGCCGTATGCGACGCGCGAGGAATCGACGCAGTATCTCGACCTGATGCCGGACGGCCTGCAGCGCCAGTACTCGATCATCCAGGAATGCAAGTCGGTGATCACCTCGCCGTCCGGCGGCCAGCGCCTGCTGGAGCGCGGCTTCTTCAATATCACCGGCCTGGCCTGGTCAGGGCGCGGAAAAATTGCGCGCGTCGACGTGTCGGTCGATGGCGGCCGCAACTGGAAGACTGCGCGGCTGGAGTCGCCGGTGCTGCCGAAGTGCCTGACCCGTTTCAACATCGACTGGGAATGGGATGGCAAGCCGTACGTGCTGCAGTCCCGCGCGGTCGACGAGTCCGGGCATGTGCAGCCGAAAATTGCCGCGCTGCGCGGGGTGCGGGGCACCCGCTCGGTGTATCACAACAATGCCATCCAGTCGTGGCAGGTGTCGTCCACCGGAGAGGTCGCGAATGTCCAGGTCTCGTAAGCTGCCGGCCTGCCTGCTGGCAGGGGCGCTTCTGCTGGCGGGGGCGGCGCATGCCGGCAAATTCGCCGGCATCGGCCGTACGGCCACGCCGGCCGAGATCGCCGCATGGGACATCGACGTGCGCCCCGATTTCAAGGGACTGCCGCAAGGCTCCGGCAGCGTGGCCGCCGGCGAGCGCATCTGGATCGCGAAGTGCGCAAGCTGCCACGGCGACTTCGGCGAGTCGCCAATGGTGTTCCCGCCTCTGGTCGGCGGCACCACCCGGTCCGACATCGAGCGTGGCCGCGTGGCCGGCCTGACGGCGGCCACCGAGAATGCAAAGACCACCATGATGAAGCTGTCCACCGTCTCGACACTGTGGGATTACATCAATCGCGCGATGCCGTTCGATGCGCCCAAGAGCCTGGCCACGGACGAGGTCTATGCAGTCACTGCCTTCCTGCTGAACCTGGCCGACGTGGTGCCGGCGGACTTTACGCTGAGCGACAAGAATTTCGCCGAAGTGCAGGCGCGCATGCCCAACCGGGCCGGCAACACCATGCAGCACGGGATGCTGTCGGTGACCGGCAAGCCGGATGTCAGCGGCGA
>JAIXTG010000206.1 GCA_027484285.1 Oxalobacteraceae bacterium
ACGGTTGACCAGGCCATGCTCGATGCCGGGGCGGACCTGACGAACATCGCGACGGCCAGCGGCACCGGTGTGACGCCGGACGACGACGATGCGACGGTGGACGTGGTGCAGGCCAAGTCCATCGACATCAGCAAAGTCACCACCGTCAATGGCGTCACTGGCGACAACCTTCAAGTCACGTCAGGCCGGCCAGTCACCTGGACATATACCGTGACCAACACGGGCAATGTCACGCTGAGCAGCGTCACCGTTCGCGACAATAACGGTACCGCGCTCAATGCGGCTGATGACTTCTCGGCTACCCCGGTTCTGTCCGAGGGCTTCAATACCGGGGATATCAACAAGAACGGTTTGCTGGATGCGGGCGAAAGCTGGACCTACACGGCTTCAGGTACGACTATCTCAGGCGCTTACACCAACCTTGGTACGGTCACGGCCACGGCTCCCGATGCGTCCACGGTTACCGATTCGGATCCGAGTTCGTATACAGGCAGACCTCCTGCCGGTGGCCTGATCGCTCCCACCAGCACGACGGCACAGCAGTATGTCAACGGAACCGCGCAGACTTTCGAGAGCTTCTATGCCTCGCAAGGCGGTGTAGTCCAGTATGGCGTCAAGGGCGGCAACATTAGCCAGACCAACCCGGGTGTGTTCTTCTATTTCACCGGCGCATCCGGCTCGATCAAGGGCGTCGATGCGGACAATGTGGGCGGTGTCGATCCCATCCGCCTGAAAGTGGATCAGTCGGATCCCAACACCGACATTGGGGCATTCCTGCCGACATTCCGCGATGTCGTTCTTTACAAGGTCAATGATGCCAACAACAACGGCATTGCCGATGCCGGCGAGACGGTGTCGACTGTCAGGCTCAACAGCAACCAGGTGACGATCGTGTCCTCAGGCACTGATGCCGGGGATGTGTTTGTCAACTTCACGCCGGACGCTGTGGGTTCGCTGTACCTCGTGTCGATCAAATATTCGACAGGCACGGTAGTGGGCAGCTCAGCCGCGGGTGTGCCAACGGTCAGCTACACCTTCAATACCCTGCTGCAGACCAGTACTGTCAACAACCAGCCTGTCTATGGCCCGGTCGCTGAAACTGGAAGCATCAGCCTCGCCCCGAAGGGGGCGACGATGATGCTCGAGGGGGATGCCGGGGATGGCGCACAGCCCGTCAACGCCCAGCAGGTCAGGCAGGTGCTGAAGCAGGCGATGGCCTACTGGTCGGAGCAGGGCATTTCGAAAGATCAGGCCAGCATGCTCAAGCAGGCATCGATCGAGATTGCCAATCTGGGCGGCTCGGTCCTTGGCTACACTGAAGACGACATGATCATCATCGATGATGATGCTGCCGGCCATGGCTGGTCGCTCGGGATCGGTGCAGTCGCCCCTGATCGCGTCGACCTGTTCTCTGTCCTGGTCCACGAACTCGGCCATGTCCTCGGCATGGATGACGAAGACATGGGCGACGGCCTGGAGGTCGGGCAGCGCCTGCTGCCTGAGCCGATGGATGCGGAAGGCCATTTGCCGCTGCCTGCTCAGTTGCTGGGCATGGTCGGTACCCAGCCAATCGCTCCGGAAGTCCCTTTTGCATGATGCCTGACCGTTAGAACGCGGCAGTCATCATCCCAGCGGAGGCCTGACCAGCCTCCGCTTTTTTAATCTCGTGCAACGACCGCACCGCAGTCGTTGGCATCGCCGCGCCCTTCAATGCGTACGCCACGTACTACGCCGCCCCTCATTTGCTTTGATCCTGGTCTATAGCCGGACGGCATTTGGCCGTTTCTGCGAGCAGTGACTGCCTCTTTCGTTCTCCTTTGTTGTCGGCCGTCCACATCAATGCCCCTCTTGGTGTCCGCAGGCAACTTGCCGCCCGTTTACATCAGTGATTAGTATTTTGCAAACAATTCGGGCGCAGGCCATTCCGGCAACGCCCATTCACTGAGGAGAGCCCTGATGTCCCAGAACCTGTCCAGCCACACCCCTGCTGCCAACGGTGCCGCTGCTGCGGAAACTTCGTCCGTGCAACTCGCGTTGCGCCTGCGCGCCAGCGATCGTTCGGACCGCGCAATCGTATCGAATGTCAGTGCCGTGCATGCGGGCTCGGGCATGGTGTTCATCGACTTCGGCTTCGTTGAACAGCAGGCGATCGATGAAGTGAGCCGCGCAATGCGCGCCGGATCGCAGCCTTCCGGCAACATTGATGGCCGCCTCGAATGCCGCATCGCGATGGGGGCGGGCGATGTCGCCCAACTGATTCGCCAGTTGCAGCAAATGCTGGCCTCTGCCAGCCGCCAGCCTGCGCCGGCACAGGCCAGGATGGATGACGAGATGGCTCCCGACGGCAGCCTGCAATAAGCGCCTAGCCGCGCAATTCAAAGGGCAGCGACTGCGGGTTGCTGCCCCCACCCACCCAACCCGACACCTTCCATGGCCAATTTTTTCACTGGGCCGTCATCCGGCACCCCGGCGCCCGGAACGCCGCCCGAATTGCGCGCCGTGATTGCCGC